>JBDSDC010000031.1:0-14364 GCA_039920725.1 Croceibacterium sp.
CGAGGTCGGCGCCGAAATAGGTCCAGCTGCCGTCGCTCTTGCGGATCGGCCGGTCCTGGTCGTCGCCGAACCGGGTCGCGCGGAACAGCGGCAGCGCCACCGGCTCCCAGTCTTCGGCCGGCTTGCCCTTGGGCGCTTCGAGCAGCCCGTCGTAGACCAAGCCATGCGCGCGCATCCACGCTTCGGCGGCTTCGGGCTTGCCTTCGGCCTGGAGCCGCGCCTCGGACGAGAACACGTCGTGACGGATGCCGAGCAGCGCGAGGTCCTGCCGGATCATGTCCATCATCGCCGCGACGGTGCGCTCGCGGAAGACCCCCAGCCATTCGCTTTCCGGCGCGGCGGCGAATCGGTCGCCGAATTCCGCCGCCAGCGCCTCGCCCACCGGGACGAGGTAATCGCCCGGATACAGGCCCTCGGCGAGCTCGCCGATGTCCTGCCTAAGCGCCTCGCGGTACCGCCAGTGAACCGAGCGGGCGAGCGCCAGGACTTGAGCCCCGGCATCGTTGACGTAGTATTCGCGGATCACCTTGTGGCCGGCGAATTCGAGCAGCGCGGCCAGCGCGTCGCCTACTACCGCCCCGCGGCAATGGCCCATGTGCATCGGCCCGGTGGGATTGGCCGAGACGTATTCGACATTGACCGTCCGCCCCGCGCCCATCGCCGATCGGCCATAGGCGGTTCCGCCGGCCGCGATCGCCGCCAGTTCGTCGGTCCACGCGCGGTCAGCCAGGCGCAGGTTGATGAAGCCCGGGCCCGCCACCTCGGCCCCGGTGACGTCGGGCTCGGCGGCGAGGCGTTGGGCGATCCGTTCGGCCAGCGCGCGCGGATTGGTCCCAGCGGCCTTGGCCAGCACCATGGCCGCATTGGTCGCCAGATCGCCGTGAGCGGGATCGCGCGGCGGCTCGACGGTGACGCCGGTGCGCGCCGCGCCCGCGGGCAGCAGCTCCGCAAGCACGACGTCGAGGCGGGCTGCGAATGCGGTGTAGAGGGTAGGATTGGCGGCCATCGCGGGGCCGTTAGCTTGTTTGCGCGCGGGGTTCTAGCGCGTGGCGTTGTAGCCGAGCTGGTCGTCCGACAGCTGGAAGCCGATCAGCAGCTCGAAACTGGCCTGGGCGATCGCGGCGCGCACGTCGGGCTGACTCAGCGGATCGACCGCCGCGTCATCCTCGCCCGCCTTGCGCCGGCGGGTGATGCGCTCCTTGATGTCGTCGGGCAGCGTCGCCGCCGCACGGTCGACGTAAGCCCCCGCGGTGCCCTTGGCTTGCGCACGCGCCTCGCCGTCGGCGAAGCTGAGCGTGACGGTGCCGAGCCGCTTGGCGATGACCGCGGTGGACCCGCGCACGACGGTCGAGAAATAGGGCAACTGCACGGTGCGCGCCCCGCGCGTGTCGCGCCGCTGCGCGACCACGTCGAACGTCGCCTCGGAATAGACTTGCGCGCCGGAATCGTTGCACTGGCTGCGCACGTTGGTGATCGCCGCCTCGACGTCGATCGCGTCGGCGGTCTTGGCCCCGGCGGGCGAGAACAGCGTGACGTCGCCAGTGTATTCGGGCACGCCGACCGCCGGGCAGGCGCTCCGCAGCGCGGTGACGCCGATCCCCTCGTCGACCACGATTTCACCCGACCGGGCGCACCCGGTCAGCGCAGTGGCGGCGAAAAGGGCGGCAAGCAGCGCCTTGCGAGCGGTCATCGGGGGTCCTTATTCAATCCGGGGTCGAGGTCGAGCCGAGAGGCCCTAGCGGCGATTGTCGGCAACCGCTAGAGGCGCACGCATGAACGCCCCCTTTCACGCTCTCGCCCCCGGCACGGCGAAGCTGCCGCTGCAGGTGGTGATCGCCGCGCCGCGCGGATTCTGCGCCGGGGTCGACCGGGCGATCGAGATCGTCGAGCGGGCGATCGCGCTCTACGGCGCGCCGGTCTACGTGCGGCACGAGATCGTCCACAATCGCTACGTGGTCGACGGCCTCAAGGCCAAAGGCGCGGTGTTCGTCGAGGAGCTCGACGAAGTGCCCGACGGGGCGCCGGTGGTGTTCTCGGCTCACGGGGTGCCCAAGTCGGTGCCGGCCGAAGCGACCCGCCGGGGGCTCGACTATCTCGACGCGACTTGCCCGCTGGTGAGCAAAGTCCACCGCCAGGCGGAACGCCAAGTCGAGGCCGGGCGGCACATCGTGTTCATCGGCCATGCCGGCCACCCGGAAGTGATCGGCACCTTCGGACAAGTGCCCGAAGGCCGGATCACCCTCGTCGAGGGCGAGGAGGACGTCGCCGCGCTCGACTTCGCGCCCGGCACTCCCCTCGCGTTCCTGACCCAGACCACGCTGTCGGTCGAGGACACCCACCGCGTGATCGCCGCGCTCAAGGCGCGCTTTCCGGCGATCGTCGGGCCCAAGGCGGAAGACATCTGCTACGCCACGTCCAACCGCCAGGCCGCGGTGCGGGAGCTGGCGCCTTCGTGCGAGCTGATGCTGGTGATCGGCGCGCCCAATTCGTCGAACTCGCTGCGCCTGGTCGAAGTGGCCGAACGCTGCGGGACCGATGCCCGGCTGATCCAGCGGGGGGTCGACATCGATCCCGCCTGGCTGGACGGGGTCGGCACTGTGGGCGTCACCGCCGGCGCTTCGGCGCCCGAGGCGCTGGTGCGCGAAGTCCTCGCCCGGTTAAGCGAGCTGCGCGCAGTAGAGGAACACACGCTTCTGGGCGCGGAAGAGAAGATGGTGTTCAAACTGCCGCGACAACTCGCGGACTGACCGCCGGTGGCGGTTTACACCACTCTGTCCGCTGCCGACCTCGCGGGGCTGATCGAACACTATGACGTCGGCGCGCTGATTTCGGCCAAGGGCATCGCCGAAGGAGTGTCGAATTCCAACTGGCTGATCGAAACGACGGGCCGGGATGGCGCCGGGGGCCGCTTCATCCTGACGATGTACGAAAGCCGCGTGGCGGTGGGCGATCTGCCATTCTTCCTCGGCTTGCTCGATCACCTTGCCAGCAAGGGCAGCCCGGTGCCGCGCACGATCCACGACCGCGCGGGCGCGCCGTTCAGAACGATCGGCGAAAAGGCCGTCGCGCTGATCGAATTCCTCACCGGAGTATCGGTCGATCCGCCGAGCCCCGAGCAGGCGCGCGCGGTCGGCTGCGCGCTCGCCGGGCTCCATCTCAACGTGGCCGACTTCGCCGGGACTCGCGCCAACGCGCTGGGGCCGGACGGGTGGCGCGCGCTGTTCGACGACTGCGGCCACGCGGGTCTGGCGCGGATCGACCCGGAGCTGCCCGGACTGGTCGCGCAAGAGCTGTCGGCGGTCGCCGCCCGCTGGCCGGGCGACCTTCCGCGCTCGGTCATCCACGCCGACTTGTTCCCCGACAACGTGCTGCTGCTCGGCACGCGCGTGTGCGGCCTGATCGACTTCTACTTCGCCTGCACCGACGTGACCGCCTATGACCTGGCGGTGACTCATGCGGCTTGGTCGTTTCACGCCGACGGCAGGTTCCGGCCGCGCGTGGCGGCGGCGCTGATCGACGGCTACGAGGCGATTCGCCCGCTGTCGGACGGCGAGCGGGCCGCCCTGCCCGTGCTCGCGCGGGGTGCGTGCCTGCGCTTCGTGGCGACGCGCGCCTACGACTGGCTGCATACTCCGGCGGACGCGCTGGTGATGCGCAAGGACCCGATGGATTTCGCCCGCCGGTTGCAGTTTTACGGCGCGAACGGCGCGCAGGCCTTTTCCGCTCGCCCCACGTGAAGCATGGCGGCCTGATGAAACACGTGGACATTTTCACCGACGGGGCGTGCAAGGGCAACCCCGGGCCAGGCGGCTGGGCCGCGCTGCTGCGCCTCGGCGCCCACGAGAAAGAAGTCAGCGGCGGAGAGCCCGACACGACCAACAACCGTATGGAGATGACCGCGGTGATCCGCGCGCTGACGAGCCTGATCGAGCCGTGCCGGGTCACGCTCCATTCGGACAGCCGCTACGTCATCGACGGCATGACCAAGTGGATCCAGGGGTGGCAGAAGAAGGGCTGGATCAGCGCCAGCAAGAAGCCGGTGCGCAACGAGGACTTGTGGCACGAGCTGATCGCGGCGGCGGCCCCGCACACGATCACCTGGCAATGGGTCAAGGGCCACGACGGCCACCCCGAGAACGAGCGGGTCGACATGCTCGCTTCCGCCGAGGCGGAGGCGGCCCGGGCGGTCCGCTCGCGCTAGTCGTTATCCACTTCGGCCGGTGCCGAGGGAGGCCCGCGCGGGGCTGTAGAGAGCTTCATCGAGCGGCTCGGTCATCGCGTCGCGCGGCAGACCGAGCAACAATTGCGCGCCCAGCCGCGCCGCCGCGGGCGCTGTCTGGATGCCGTAACCGCCTTGCCCGGCAAACCAGAAGAACCCTTCCCGCTGCGGGTCGAAGCCATAGACCGGGCGCCGGTCGGGGGCGAAGCTGCGCAGCCCCGCCCATTTGCGCTCGACCGCTGCGATGCGCCAGTCGAGCACCTGCTCGAACCGGTCGATCGCGGTGGCCACATCGAGATCCTCGGGCGCGGCATCGCACGCGGCGCTCGGCGTTTCGTCGTGCGGGCTCAACCACAGCCGGCCCTGCTCGGGCTTGAAGTAGAACTCGCCCATCAGGTCGAGCACCAGCGGAAGGTCGGCGGCCGGGGCCGGGTCGGTGCGAATTTGTGCGACCGTGCGCCGCAGCGGGGTGATCCCGAGCGGACCCGCGCCGGCCGCCGCCGCAATCTGGTCGGCCCAGGCGCCCGCGGCATCGACCAGCACGCCGGCCCGGGCTTCGCTCCCGTCCGCCATCGCGAGCCGCCATGCGGGTCCTTCGCGCTCGGCCGCAACCAGGCGCGCGCCGGTGCGCACCTCGGCACCGGCGCGGCGCGCCAGCGCGAGGTAATGGTGATGGAGCCGGGCGACGTCGATATCGGCACACGACGGCTGCGACAGCCCGATCGTCCAACCCTCGCGCAGGCCCGGCAGGCGGCGCTCGAGCGCGGCGCGCCCGAGCCATTCGATTGTCACCCGGCTGGCGCGAAACCGCTCGAGGAACGCCTCCGCCTGGGCTTCCGCGCCGGCGCGCGCGATGTACAGCGCGCCGCGCCGGCTGAGCATGCCGTGCTCGCGCAAATACGCGCCCGACGCGAGCGTGAGCGGCACGATGTCCGGGCCGCCGTAGCATTCCTCCCAGAACGCCGCCGAGCGTCCGGTCGCGTGATAGCCGGGCTGCGGTTCGGCTTCGAGCACCACCACGCTGGCATGCGGCGCCAATTCCGCTGCCAGGCTCGCCCCCGCCATCCCGGCGCCGATGATCGCGATATCGAACACGGTAGTGCGTGCTAGGGCCGCTCGAGGAATGCGTCGATAGCGGCCAATGCGCGATCCCGCACGCCGTCCGCTTCGCGCAAGATTTCGTGCCGCGCTTCCTTGCCGAACAGCACCAGCTCGGCGCGCGGCAGGCGGCGGGCGGCGCGGAGGATCGCGCGGACGCCGACCAACCGGTCGGCGGTGGTGGCGGTGATCAGGATCGGCAGGTCGAGCGCTTCCAGCGCGCCGGCGCGCTCGAGCGCCGCGGTCGAGGCCAGCGCGGCGCGCACCCAGCCCCAGCTGCCCGGTCCCATGACCAGTTCGGGCCGCCGCTCGCGCCACCACAACTCGTCGGCATAGCGCGCGGCATCGTGAGTCAGCAGCGCCTGGCGCGAGGCGGGCAACTCGCCCGGCTTCTCGCTCCATTTCCAGGCCGGCCGCCGGGCATCGCCGATCGCGCACATCAGCCGCGCCAGCGCCCGGCGGAGCGCCAGCGGGACCCCCTCCGGCGGCAGGTCGAGCATCGGTGTCGACAGCAGCACCCGATTGGGCAGCGGCGCCACTGCCCGCTCGGCCAGCGCGCGCAGCACCAAGTGCCCGCCCATCGAATGACCGGCGAGCACCCGCGTGCCCGGATGCGCGCTTGCCCACACGCTCCAGAAGCTCGCGAGGTCGCCGATCCATTTGCCGAAATCGTCGATATGGCCGGTCACCGCGTCGGACCCGAAGCGGCCCGATCCGCCTTGCCCGCGCCATTCGAGCGCGGTCACCCGCCAGCCGCGCAGCCGCCAATGCTCATAGGTTTCGAGATACTTTTCGTAAGCATCGCCGCGGCCGACCAGGACCAGGATCGCGCCCCGCCCCGCGCCGACCGGCGCGGTCCATTCGATCTGGCGGACCGCGTAGCCATCGGGCGCGGTCCAGGGGCTTTCGCATGCGCCGGCGGGAACGGCGCGGCGGTCGAACGCGGCGGCCGGGCCGGCGCCGGCCCGGTCAGGGCTGCTGGTCGATCCTGGCAACCCTAATTCCGGCCTCCTGCCCGTGGTTACTAATTGGTAAGCCATGCCCGCTAGCACGGCATCCTCGACTTAGGGGGATTTCAGTGCTCGACGATCCGATCAGGTACGGTCTGCTTGCGGCCTTGGCAATTGCCCTGCTGGCCGCGGCTGTCACCGATTTGCGCAGCCGCCACATCGCCAACTGGCTCAACGCCGGCATCGCGCTGGCCGCGCCGCTCTATTGGTGGGCCAGCCACTTGCCGCTGTGGCCGGGCGTGGCCCTGCAAGTGGCGCTCGCGGCGGGGATATTCGCGGTGCTGGCGGTGCTGTTCGCGCTGCGCGCGATGGGCGGCGGCGATGTCAAGTTGCTGACCGCGCTGGCGCTGTGGATCGAGCCCTTGCTGTTCCTTAAGCTGATCGTGCTGATGGCCCTGCTCGGCGGGCTGCTGACCGTGGTGTTCGGCGCGTGGCATATCGCCCGCCGGCGCAAGGACCGGCTCGCCATTCCTTACGGCGTGGCGATCGCCAGCGCCGGCCTGTGGGTGCTGGGCACGAGTTATCTTCCGGCTGCCGCGCAAGTTGCCGGGTGAACCCGATTTTAACCATTGAAACCCTATTCGGCTGAAACACGCTGGGACCGTTCGAAGGGCTGGACGAAACATGGACAGGAAAAAACTGCTGCTGCTGATTGGGGCGCTGATCGTCGCCATCGGCACGGCCTTGGCCGCCAAGAGCATGTTCACCGGCGCCGCCGCGCCTCAGGCCCAGGCCGCCCAGGTAGCGCCGAAAGGGCCCAAGGTCCTGGTCGCCAAGCGGGCCCTGCCCGTCGGCACGATCATCACCGCGGATGCGATCGGCTATCAGCTGTGGCCCAAGGAAATGGTCCAGGACGCCTACTTCATCGACGGCGAGGCTGACATGGCCAAGCTGCTCGGCACCGTGGTGCGCTACCCGGTTACCGCGGGCGAGCCGGTCACTCAGGGCTCGCTGGTGAGCCCGGGCGACCGCGGCTTCCTGGCCGCCGCTCTCGGACCGGGGATGCGCGCCATCACCGTGCCGGTGTCGGCCAAGACCGGTGTCGGCGGCTTCGTGTTTCCGGGCGACCATGTCGACCTGATGCTGACTCAAACCGTTTCCGGCGACGGCTCCGATTCGCTCAAGGCCACCGAAACCATCCTGCGCAACTTGCGGGTGCTGGCGACCGATCAGTCGACCGAGACCACCACTACCGAAGACGGCAAGACCGTGGTCAAGGAATTCCGCACGGTGACCCTCGAGGTCACCCCGCGGATCGCCGAGAAGATCGAGGTGGCGCAGACCATCGGTTCGCTGAGCCTGGCGTTGCGGTCGATCGCCGACAACCAGAGCGACCTCGACCGCGCGGTCGCCTCGGGGGAAATCGACCTGCCGGCAGGCGCCAGCAAGGCGCAGGAGGAACAGCTCCTGCACTCGGTCGCCAGCCGTCCGCAAGATGGGACTTCGACTTTCGTGACCGGCGGCGACGTGTCGCGCTTCCAGCGCAGCACGATGCCCCGCCGGGCGCCCCCGCCGCAGATGGGTATGGTGATGCCTGGCTCGGCGCCGGCGATGAGCAGCGGCCCGGTAGCGCCGCGCGGTCCGGTCGTGCGGGTCACACGCGGGCAAACCACCACCGTGGAAGCGGCCGGACTGACCGGCGCAACGCACGGCCTGGTTTCGACCCAAAGCAACGGGATGCGCAATGCCGCGAGGACCGTCTCATCCGGCACCGCCGCCAGCCTGATGTTCTGACCGACACCGCCGCCAACTTCGTAAATCGAGATACCGGACCTTAGGGATCAAATTGAGGGGCAATGTGATGAATAGCCGCCTTCTGAAGTCCGCACTGTTCGCCGCCTGCGCGCTAGCGCCGCTGGCCGCGATCCAGGGCGGACCTGCCGAGGCCCAGTCGGTCTCCAGCCCGTCGCAGGACCTGGTCCTGTCGATCGGCCGGGGTCAGCTGGTGACCATACCGGGCACGATGTCCGACATCTTCGTCGCCGACGACAAGATCGCCGACGTTCAGGTCAAGTCGCAGCGCCAGCTCTACGTGTTCGGCAAGGCCGGCGGCCAGACCACGGTCTACGCCAGCAACGGCGCCGGCGATATCGTGTGGTCGGCCAACGTGCGGGTCGGCTCCAATATCGACAGCCTCGACCAGATGCTGGCGCTGGCGATGCCTGAAGCCAAGATCACCGCGTCGACCATGGGCACCAACACCGTGCTCCTGACCGGCACGGTAGCCGCGCCCGAAGACGCCGCCGAGGCCGAGCGTCTGGTCGCAGCGTTCGTGGGCCCGGGCGCCAACGTCGTCTCGCGGCTGCGGATGGCGACCCCGCTCCAGGTCAACTTGCGCGTTCGGTTCGCCGAAGTCAGCCGCTCGCTGGTCCGCAACCTCGGGGTCAATCTGACCTCGATCGACGGGTCGAGCGGGATGCAAGTCGGCATCGGCCAAGGCCGCAGCGGCTTTGCGCCGAATTACTATGTCGGCCCGAATACCGCACTGGGCGTCGGCAACACCGTGACCACGCAAGTTCCGGACCTCAACAATCCGGGAAAATTCATCGACCAGAAGGGCTCGAGCATCAAGCCGATCAGCCCGGGCACGACGCTGGGCATTGCCGGTCACTTGCTCGGCCTCGACGTGCTTGGTGCGCTCGATCTAGCTGAGCGCGACGGCCTAGTCACCACGCTGTCCGAGCCGAACTTGACCGCGCTGTCGGGCGAGACGGCCGAGTTCCTCGCCGGGGGCGAGTTTCCGATCCCGCTCAGCCAGGGCCTCGGCACGACCACTATCGAGTACAAGAAGTACGGCGTCAGCCTGGCCTATACGCCCACGGTGCTGGCCAACGGCCGGATCTCGATCCGGGTCCGCCCGGAAGTCTCCGAGCTGTCGAGCCAGGGCTCGGTGACGCTCAACGGCTTCACGGTGCCCGCGCTGACCGTGCGCCGCGCCGAGACCACGGTGGAGCTGGGTTCCGGCCAGAGCTTCATGATCGCCGGCCTGCTGAGCAACAACGCGCAGAACACCATCGACAAGGCGCCCGGCGCCGGCGACCTGCCGATCCTCGGCGCGCTGTTCAAATCGACCGACTTCCGCAAGGGCCAGACCGAGCTGGTGATCGTGGTCACGCCGTACCTGGTGAACCCGGTCGACGACAGCGAGATCCACCTGCCGACCGACGGCTTCCAAACGCCCGACGCGCTGTCGCAGTGGTTGCTCAACAAGGACCACGGCGGCGTCAGCGGCGCCACCCGGCCGATGCCGCGGGCCGCGGAAACGGCCCCGGCCGGGCCGCGGGTGGGCGTCAACAACCCGGTGGTGCCGGGCCAGGATGCGGACAAGCCGCGCGCCGTGGCGGTCGCTCCGACCCCCGGTTTCAACCTCCGGTGAGAAAGGTGATTGCCATGACCAACCGCAGCCAGTTTGCGCTCTCTGCCGCGATCGCCGCATCGCTCGGCCTATCGGCGTGCTCGAGCGGACCGCTCAACCATTCGCTCGACAGCGTCAATCAGCCGGTTGTCGAGCACCAGAACGTCACGCTTGACCTCGCGACGTCCGGCAACGGCCTGCCGATTGCCGAGCAGCGGCGCCTTAACGACTGGTTCGAATCGATGCACTTGCGCTACGGCGACCGGGTCGCGCTCGACGGGCCCCTGGCGCTCGGCGAGGTGCGTACCGCGGTGGCCGCGATCGCCGGACGTTACGGCATGCTGCTAAGCGATGGCGCGCCGGTTACCGAAGGTTACATAGCCCCCGGAAACGTGCGCGTCGTGATGACCCGTAGCCATGCCTATGTGCCGAATTGCCCGGACTGGAGCGGCGCCTACAACACCACGCTCGGCAACGCGACAGCGGCCGGATACGGTTGCTCGGTCAACGGCAACGTGGCCGCGATGGTCGCTGATCCCGAGCATCTGCTGCACGGCGCCACCACCACCGGCGAAACCGTGGTGATGAGCTCGACCAAGGCCATTGCGACCTACCGTGCGCAAGATCCGACCGGCAAGTCCGGCCTGCCCAAGGTCAACACTCAATCTATCGGCGGAGGGAACTAACCGATGAATGCGCCCTGGAAATCTAGCCCGATGGGAAATCGCGATCCGTTCGCGGCGTTCATCTGCGACGATGCCGCACTCGACGTTCTACGGCCCGTGGTGATCGAAATGGGCTGGCAGCCCGAGAAGTGCAACAAGGGCGGCCTGCGCAACGCGGTGCAGTCGCTGTCAGTCTCCGCCAGTCCCGCGATCCTGCTGGTCGACTTGTCGGAAAGCGGCGATCCGATCAACGACATCAACGCCCTGGCGGAAGTATGCGAGCCGGGCACGGTGGTGATCGCGGCCGGCCAGGTCAACGACGTCCGCTTGTACCGCGACCTGCTGGCGAGCGGAATTCACGACTACCTGCTGAAGCCGCTCTCGGCCGCGCATTTGCGTGATACGCTGACCCAGGCCCAAGCGGTATTCGCCGCCCCGCGCAGCGGCGACAGCGAAGCGGTCAAGCGCCACTTGTCGACCGCGGTGGTGGGCACCCGCGGCGGCGTGGGCGCTTCGACCATCGCGACCTCGCTCGCGTGGTTGTTCAGCACCGACCACAAGATGCCGACGGCGTTGCTCGACCTCGACGTGCACTTCGGCACCGGAGCTCTGTGTCTCGATCTCGAACCCGGGCGCGGCCTGACCGATGCGATCGACAATCCGAGCCGCATCGACGGGCTGTTCATCGAGCGCGCGATGATCCGCGCCAACGAGAACCTGGCGATCCTGTCGGCCGAAGCGCCGATCAGCTCGCCGCTGATGACCGACGGATCGGCCTTCGTTCAGCTGGAGGAGGAATTCCGCCAGGCGTTCGAGATCACGGTGATCGACTTGCCGCGCAACATGCTGATCAATTTCCCGCAACTGCTGAGCGATGTGAACGTGGTTGCGCTGGTGGCGGAAATGACGCTCGCTTCGGCGCGCGACACGATCCGCATTCTCTCGTGGCTCAAGACCAACGCGCCGCAAGCGCGGCCGCTGATCGTGGCCAACAAGCTGCAGCCGGGGACGGCGGAGATCAGCCGTTCCGATTACGAGGCGTCGATCGAGCGCAAGATCAACTTCACCGTACCGTTCGACCAGAAGGCGGCCGCGAATGCCGCCAAGCTGGGGCAGACCTTTGCCGAAGCCAACCGCGCGACCAAGGCCGGGATCGCGATCCGCGATGTCGCCAAGGCGATCATCGGTACGGGTGAGGAAACAAAGGCCGATCTGGCGCAAGCGGGGGCAAGTACCTCGCTACTCGGCAAGTTCGACCTGAAGTCGCTCCTGGCGAAGAAGGACAAGGGCGGCGCGGCACGCGAAACCGAAACCGCCTGACACAACGCGCGGACGGGATCGGATCCCCCGCGGCACTGGGTACGCAACATGCAGGGCAGAGCGAAGGCAGCGACATGAGTATCATTCAGCTAGTGCTGGTGGCCGGCGGCCTGACCGGGCTGATGGCTGTCTGCTACCTGCTCCTGACCGGAAAATCGCCCGCCAAGGAAAGCCAGCGGCGGCTCGAGGCGGTCCGTTTTCGCCATTCGGAAAGCACTACCGCGCGGGTTGAATCGCAACTGAAGAAGGCGATCGCGGCGCGCAAGCCAAAGCGCCACAAGGTGGCCGGATCGGGCTCGCGCGTTGAAGCCTTGCAGGTCCGCCTGATGCGCACCGGCAAGGGCTGGACCTTGTCCCAATATGCCTACACCTCGCTGGGGATCGGATTGACGGTCGCGGCGCTGATCTATCTGCGCTCCGGCGCGGCCCTGCTGTCGCTCGGCATCGGCACGGTGGCCGGCGCCGGCATCCCGCACATGATGGTCAACCGGGCGATCAAGAAGCGCATCGCCAAGTTCAACGCCAAGTTTCCCGACGGCATCGAGCTGCTGGTCCGCGGGCTGCGCTCGGGGCTGCCAGTATCCGAAACGCTCGGTGTCGTTGCCCAGGAGATCTCCGGCCCGGTGGGCGAGGAGCTAAAGTCTGTGGTCGAACGGATGCGGATCGGGCGCACGATGGAGGAAGCGCTGCAGGTCACGGCCGATCGCCTGGGCACGGCGGAATTCCAGTTCTTCGTCATTACCTTGGCGATCCAGCGCGAGACCGGCGGCAATCTGGCGGAGACTTTGTCGAACTTGTCCGATGTGCTGCGCAAGCGGGCCCAGATGAAGCTCAAAATAAGGGCCATGAGCTCGGAATCGAAAGCCTCGGCCTACATCGTCGGGTCGCTGCCGTTCGCCGTGTTCGGGTTGGTCTGGTGGGCCAATCCCAAATACCTGGCCAACTTCTTCGTGGACGACCGACTGATCATCGCCGGCCTCGGCGGCCTCACGTGGATGAGCATCGGGGCCTTCATCATGGCCAAGATGGTCAGCTTCGAGATTTGAGGGTCCAATCGCCATGATCACCCCGCACGGACCCACGCTCCTGGGCGTCGACGTCATCTTCGTCGCCACCATCCTGGCCGGCATCGCCGCGGCCGCGATGGTATTCGCGATCTACGCCGCGGTCACGGTCAGGGATCCGATGAGCAAGCGCGTCAAGGCGCTGAATGCGCGCCGCGAGGAGCTCAAGGCCGGCATCATCAAGCAGGGCGCGCGCAAGCGCCAGAGCCTCCTCCGGCGCAATGACACGACCGACAAGCTGAAAGACACCCTCGCCTCGATGAAGGTGCTCCAGGACAGCCAGGTAAAGGTCATCCAGCAGAAGCTGGCGCAAGCCGGCTTCCGCAACAAGGAGCTCGCGGTCGCGGTCATTTTCGCGCGCATGGTCCTGCCGATCGCGCTAGGTTTCCTCGCGGTGGTGGTGATCTACTGGATCGACTTTTTCCCCGCCTGGGGCAGCTTCAAACGCTTCGCGGGCTTCGCGGTGCTGGTCATCGGGGGCTACAAGGCGCCCGAGCTGTACCTCAAGAACAAGTCCAAGAAGCGCACCGACGCGATCCGCAAGGGCCTGCCCGACGCGCTCGACCTACTGGTCATCTGCGCGGAGGCCGGCCTGACCGTCGACGCGGCGTTCAACCGCGTCGCCAAGGAACTCGGCCGCGCCTATCCGGAGCTGGGCGACGAATTCGCCCTGACCGCGATCGAATTGTCGTTTCTGACCGAGCGGCGCCAAGCATTCGAGAACTTCGCCTACCGCGTCAATCTCGAAGCGGTGAAGGGCGTGGTTACGACGATGATCCAGACCGAACGCTACGGCACGCCCCTGGCGTCGGCGCTGCGCATGCTGTCGGCCGAATTCCGCAACGAGCGAATGATGCGCGCCGAGGAGAAAGCCGCGCGGCTGCCGGCGATCATGACCATTCCGCTGATCCTGTTCATCCTGCCGGTGCTGTTCATCGTCATTCTCGGCCCGGCGGCCTGCTCGATCGCCGATGCGTTCGCGCCGGGCGGTGGAGCCCATATCGGCAAATGATCCGGTAGCTCGCGGGCCGGCCGTCTGGCCTGCGAGCTACTTCACGCCGAAGTTGCCGCGGCCGATATCCTCGGCATCGAGATCGTCGACTTCCTTGCGGACCCGCGCCAGCACATCGCGGAACCGGGCCAGCTCGTCGGCCGCGAACCCGGCAAACAGCCGCCGCTCCATTTCCAGCGCCAAGGGCATGATCTGGCCGCGCATCGCCAGTCCGCTCGCGGTCAGTTGCAGCAAGTGCGACCGTCCGTCCTGGGCGTTGGGCTCACGCGCCACCAGCCCGCGCTCCTCGAGCACCTTGCAGGCGCGGTTGACCGCCACTTTATCCATCAGGGTCAGCCGGGTCAGTTCGCGCTGGGTGCGGGGGCCGGAATCGCCCAGCACCGCCATGACCCGCCATTCGGGAATGCTGAGGCCGAAGCGCTGGCGATATTCGAGCGCGATCCGCCCGCTGACCGCGTTGGACGCGACGGACAGCTGGTAGGGCAGGAATTCGGCCAAGGATGAGCGCTTGACGGACATCAAGTCAACTTTGTCACATTGGAAACGGGTTTGGCAAGGGACCGGCTCGACAAACAGGGGTCGTCATCCATCTTCCGTATTGCGCAACACGCGCCCCGCGAC
>JBDSDC010000032.1:0-9201 GCA_039920725.1 Croceibacterium sp.
GCCGCGGCCGGAACCGCGATCACGGCGAACACGAGTGCGAGCTTGTTCATGCCACTCTCCCCAGATCGGCAGGCGCGCATAGTATCAGCCCGCGAAGGTTCAGTGAACCGATACTTGCGTGGTTCGATTCGAGGCGGTCCCCGGAAGGACGTTATTTCAAACGCACCGTACGCTCGCGAATGCAGTCTGGTATTTTTTGCAACTGCCGGATAGCATATCCGGTGATCGGCCCTCTGCGCTGGTGCGCGCATTTTGCTGGGTCGGTTGGCAGGCTTGCGAGGACGTTCGCACACTGACGCTACGCTCGGCGAGTCAAGGTTCCTGTTCGGATTCCGCCGTGCGGCAGCTTCAATAGGGAAAGATCAGAATATGCCCGACAATAACCCGGCTCCAGAGGTAGATGTCACCAAAGAATGGCGGGCGACGCAAGGCCAGGCGGCTGCCGCCACGCGACTGCGCATTTTCGCCGCGCTTGCGTGGGCCGTGGCTATTGCCGCCGAGATCGCCGGGATTGTCCTGCTTTACAAGCACACGTTCGACCACGGCAACCTTGCGCTCCTCATCGGCCTGCTGGTGGGGATCGCGGTGTTCGCGATTGCCGGAAGCCAGATGTGGAAAGCGGCCAACAAGCACGATCCGGCCCGCGCGTCCGAGCCGTTCAAGTTCTTCGTCCAAAACCAGCTGGGCGCGATCATCACGCTGATCGCCTTCCTCCCGCTGATCGTGCTGATCTTCATGGACAAGGACATGGATCCAAAGAACAAGAAGATTGCCGGCGGGGTCGGGGCAGTGCTGGCGATCGTCGCCACGCTGGCCGGGGTGAGCTACAACCCGCCATCGGTCGAGAAATATACCGAGGACATGAACACCTGCGCGGCCCAGATCAAGGCCGGTCAGCCCACCACGGCGTGTTCACCCGAGGTCGCCACTCAGGCGCAGGCCATCGCCAAGGACTCCCAAACGGTGGCGGCGGCGACCAAGAGCGCGGCAAACCCGGCCGGTCAAGATGTGGTGTACTGGATCGCTCCTGAGAACGGAGCCAAGACGGCTGCCACGCCGCATGTGTTCCACATCTGCGACCGCGTGAGCCCGCTGCGTGGCAAGACTGTCAATCATGGCTCCGTGACGGACGCCTACTCACAGAACGCCAGCCGCATCACCAAGGACCTTGCGATGGAGCAGGCGCAGTGCGGTTTCGCCAAGCCGGCGTAAGGCCGGCCTGGCTGATCGGGACAGCGGCGGCTGAAAGGTAGCGGACGCTAGCGCATGAAGCGCTCGCCTTGAGCCTTGTCACCATCCGTCGTTGGGGAACTCCTGCCGCAACATGTCGGCGAAGCCAAAACAGTCGACACCAAATGCCTTGCACGCTGTGGGTATTTTGCGCCCCGCTCGCTTCTTCAACGTCTCGTCTGCGACCACAATCCACGGGCCGGGATTGGGGGTTCCGCAAGCTGCCAATGCGACAACATAGGGATCCGCCTTCTCTTTGTTCGAACGGGCCGCCACCATCCCAGGAAACTTGTGCGTCACCTCGCCGACCTTGCGTAGGTAGTCGAGGTCATTGTTGCGGTTCAGCTCGATCTCGGACTGGTGAAGCTTGACCCAGCCTTCGACCACCCCGACCCTTTTCAATTCCTTGAAAACCTCGGGCGGCGCTTTGATTTGTCCTCGCTCCAGTAGCCTGCCGAGGGCATCAAGAATCCGGTTCCGGTCTGGGTGCTCTTCGATTTGCAGCCAGCTAGACGTGTCCACGATGTAGACGCCCCTATGCTCCGCCATACGCGGCGATTCTCGCGGTCACTTCGGCCGTGACGGAGTCGAGATACTTAGGCTTGACGGCGGTCATCTCGTAGACGTCGAGCTTGTTCAGCAGCCCGCGATCCGCAGCCCTCAGAACGAGATTGAGGAAGCCGACCCCGAGCTTGTTCGCCAGCCTTTCCTCGTGGTTGGCTCGCCCAGTGCTCTTGCGGCGGGTCCGCTTTTTCCAATCCTCCAGCAACGTTTCGTAGAGACCTGGCTTTGCGATACCGACCCGCTCCAGATGGATAGCAACGGAACTCATGGAGGTGTGGAACTTCTCGGCGAGCTTTTTCACATTCGCTTCGGTTATGTTGCCTTGCTGAACGTGGAGCCGCTGGCACTCAAGTAGGAAGCGCTCGCGTGGCATTAGGAAGAACGCGGCGAACTGGTTGCAGATGGCCTCAATCTTATTGCTGCGCTTATGATCGCTGAGAGCGGTCTGGCGCAGCAGCAGGTGATAGTATTCGTGGAGCAGACTGAACGTTCGCGCTCGATAGTCGGCGTCTTCGTCGGAGTCGTCGCTGTTTAGAAAGATAAGGGGAATCTGGCGGTCATCGTATACCGCGAACCCACGGCAATTGTCTTGGTTGCCCAAGTTTTCGATGCGCACGAAAACGCCCTGTTTCTCCAGCACGGCGCGCCAGCGCAGAAAGGCTTCGCGGGCCTTCTCAAGCCCCAGTTGGGCATCAATGCTAAAGCCGATCCGCTCTCGCTCGGTTGCGGCGATCTTTTCCGGGTCCGCATTGAGCGTGACGTGCGGCAGCTCGCCGGCGAGCCGGAACAGATCAGGTGCGTTGTCCCGCACGTCCACCAATGCGTCGATCTGCTCCCACACATCATCGAGCACGCGCTGCAGTTTGAAGGAAAGTTCGGGCGCCTTCCCCTCGAATGTTCGGTAGTCGTCGACTTTCGGCCTTGCCGTCTGTGGCAGAGGTTCCGGCATCATCAGAGACGCGAAAGGCAGCTTGTATTTGGCAGCCATATCTCGAAGCCGCCCGATAGACGGAGGGTGGTCGCCGCGCTCAAGCGCGAGCAATTCGTCCTCGTCGATCTGCAAGATTTCAGCAGCAGCTTCCGGCGTCAAATGGCGCTCGGTTCTCGCCCATTCGAGAACACGACCGTTGACCGGAACGTCTACCACGCTGGCGAGTCCCGGTACATCAATCGGCTCCCGATGACAGCAATTTCGGGGACAGTAATTTCGGGGACAGCAATTTCGGTAATTCCTGGGACAATATACCTATTACGCGCTCCCGACTCCTGTTCCCCATCGATCCGGTCCTCATGCGCTGTCCAGAATCGCGTTGTAGGCGCTTCTCTCCGCCCTGTGAACCGCCGCCCCTTCCGCGCGTCGTCACACATCTGTAACACGCCGCGCACACCGCTCGCCAAGCGTCTGGGCCAAGCGGGTGGGGGGATGATGGAGACCGTCGCGACTGTGCCGAGCACGCCTGAGCCGAGCCCTGCCGGAGCGCGCTATTTCAACCGCGAGCTGAGCTGGCTGGCGTTCAACGAACGCGTGCTGGCCGAGGCGTGCAACGCCAGTTACCCAATGCTCGAGCGGCTGCGGTTCCTGTCGATTTCGGGCAGCAATCTCGACGAGTTCATGATGATCCGCGTGGCCGGGCTGGCCGCCCAGGTGCGGCGCGAAGTCGCCAGCCTGTCGATCGACGGCAAGACCCCCGCGCAGCAGATCGCCGCGGTCCTGAACAAGGTCCGCGAGCTGGAAATCGGCCAGCAGAAGACGCTGGCGGACCTGACCGCGCTGCTCGCCGCGCACGGCGTCGAGATTGCCGCTTACGCCCGGATCGACGCTGAGGCCGAGGCATGGCTGCGGCAGTACTTTCTCGATCACATCCTGCCGGTGATCACCCCGCAGGCGATCGACCCGGCGCACCCGTTCCCGTTCGTCGCCAACCAGGGGATCGGCGCGCTGTTCGACCTGTGCCGGATGGCAGACGGCAGCCGGCTGGTCGAAATGGTCCTGATCCCGGGCGCCTTGCCGCGGTTCGTGCGCATTCCGGGCGAGGTGCCCAACTACATCGCGCTCGAGCGGGTCGTCACGCGCTATGCCGCGCTGCTGTTCCCCGGTTTCCGGATCGAGGGCGACGGGGTGTTCCGGGTGCTGCGCGACAGCGACATCGAGATCGAGGAGGAGGCCGAGGACCTAGTGCGGTACTTCCGCACCGCGATCCAGCGCCGCCGCCGCGGCAAGGTGATCTTGCTCGAGCTCGACGAGAGCTTCGATCCGGCCGCCGAGCAGCTGCTGCGCGAGAAGCTCGGCCTCGAACAGGCCAGTGTGACCAAGACGCTCGGCATGCTCGGCATCGGCGGGCTCGCGGAAGTGTGCGCGGAGGACCGCCCCGACCTCAAGTTCGCGGCATATGTGCCGCGTTACCCGGAGCGCATCCTGGAGCACGACGGCGACTGCTTCGCCGCCATCCGCGACAAGGACATCGTCATCCACCACCCGTACGAAAGCTTCGAGGTGGTGGTCGATTTCCTGCGCCAGGCGGCGGCCGATCCGGCGGTCGTGTCGATCAAGCAGACGCTGTACCGCGCGGGCAACCAGAGCCCGGTGGTCGCCGCGCTGATCGAGGCGGCCTATGCCGGCAAGTCGGTGACCGCGGTGGTCGAGCTCAAGGCGCGGTTCGACGAAGAGCAGAACCTCAAGTGGGCGAGCGAGCTGGAACAGGCCGGGGTCCAGGTGATCTACGGCTTCGTCGAGTGGAAGACTCACGCCAAGGTCTCGATGGTGGTGCGGCGCGAGGACGATCTGGCGGACGGCGCGGGCTATCGCACTTACTGCCATTTCGGGACCGGCAATTACCACCCGGTGACCGCGCGGATCTATACCGACCTCAGCTTCTTCACCGCCGATCCGGCATTGGGGCGCGATGCGGCCAAGTTGTTCAATTTCGTCACCGGCTATGTCGAGCCGCAGGACATGGAGCGGCTGGCGATCTCGCCGCTCGACATGCGCGAGACGCTGTATGACCTGATCGACCGCGAGATCGCCCATGCGCAGGCTGGGCGTCCGGCGGCGATCTGGGGCAAGCTCAACGCGCTGACCGAGCGCGGGATGATCGACCGGCTGTACACAGCGGGCGAGGCGGGGGTGCAGATCGCGCTGGTGGTGCGCGGCATCTGCTGCTTGCGCCCGGGGGTGCCCGGCCTGTCGGACAACATCGCGGTCAAGTCGATCGTCGGCCGCTTCCTCGAGCACAGCCGGGTGTGGGCGTTCGGAGGCGGCGAGGCGCTGCCCAACGACCGCGCGCGCCTGTTCATCTCCAGCGCCGACGCGATGAGCCGCAACCTCAACCGGCGGGTCGAAGTGCTGGTCCCAATCCTCAACCCCACGGTCCACGACCAGGTGCTCGACCAAGTGCTGCTGGCCAATCTACTCGATACCGAGCAAAGCTGGCTGCTCGGCGGCGACGACGGGCAGTGGGAGCGGGTCGAGGCGATGCCCGCGAACGAGGCTGGGGGCTTCAATTGCCACGAATACTTCATGACCAACCCGTCGCTGTCGGGCCGGGGCGAGGCGCTCGCGGACAGCCGGGTGCCGACGCTGGCGCTGCGCAAGAGCGCGGGGCTGTGACCGCCCGCCCGGCGCGGCGTTACGGCGGGGGTGCGCCGCCTGACCGGGCGGTGATCGATATCGGGTCGAACACGGTCCGGCTGGTGGCCTATTGCGGCTCGCGCCGCGCGCCCGAAGTGTGGCTCAACGAACGCGTCAGCGCCAAGCTCGGGCGCGACCTCGCGGCCACCGGGCTGATGCCCGACAAGGCGGTCGATGCGGCGCTGGCGGCGCTCGCGCGCTATGCCGCCATCGTCGAGGACCTCGGCATCGAGGATGTCCAGGCGGTCGCCACCGCCGCGGTGCGCGACGCCGCCAACGGCCCGGCGTTCCTCGACCGGGTGCGCGCGCTCGGTCTGGCCCCGCGCCTGCTGTCGGGCGAGGAGGAAGCGTTCGGCTCGGCGTTCGGCGTGATCGGCGCCTTTCCCGGCGCGCGCGGGACCGTGGCGGACCTCGGCGGCGGCAGCCTCGAGCTGGTGATGATCGAGCACGACGAGTGCCATGACGGGGTCAGCCTGCCGCTCGGCACGCTGCGCCTGCCGGCTCTGCGCGCGCAAGGCGCGGCGGCGTTTCGCGCGGCGATCGTCGAGGACATGGACAAGGCGGGCTGGGCGGCGGCGCATCCGGGGCCGCTGTACATGGTCGGCGGCACGTGGCGCGCGCTGGCGGTCTACGCGATGCGCGAGGCCGGCTTTCCGCTGACCGATCCGCACGCCTTCCACCTCGCGAGCCCCGAGGCCGCCCGGATCGCCGAGGTGGTCTCGCAAACCGCGCCCGCCAAGCTGGCCGCGATCCCGGGCGTCTCGGCCGCGCGCGCGGCTGGGCTGCCCGATGCCGCCGCGCTGCTCCAGCTGATGCTCGCCGAGCTGAAGCCCGACGGGGTAGTGTTCTCGTCCTGGGGACTGCGCGAAGGGCTGCTGTTCCAACGGATGCCGCGCGAGGTGCGCCGCCAGGACCCGCTGCTCGCCGCGGTCGGCCGCTTTGCGGGGCCGCGCGGCGGGCCCCCCGCGCAAGCGGCGATGATTGCCGCGTGGACCGCCAACGCGCTGCCCGCTGGGGGACCGGACGGCGAGCGGTTGCGCCTGGCGGCGACCACGCTGGCGCTGGCGGCGGCGCACGTCGAGCCCAACATGCGCGCGCGGCATGCTTACGAATGGGCGATGGACAAGCGCTGGGTCGGGCTCGATGCCGCGGACCGCGCGCGGCTCGCCGCGGCGCTGCTGGGCGCGGGGGGCAAGACTTCCCCGCCGGCGGAGCTCGAGCGGCTGGCGAGCGCGGACCAATTGCGCGAAGCGACCGGCTGGGGGTTGGCGATCCGCTTGTGCCGCCGGCTGGGCGCGGGTTCGCGCGTCTCGCTACTGACCAGCCAGTTGCGGCTGGACGCGAACGAATTGGTGCTGTGGATTCACCCGACCCGCGCGCAACTCGCGTCCGACCAGGTATTGTCCGATCTCAAGGCGCTGGCGCGGTGGCTGGAAGTCGAGCCGAGGCTGGAGGTCAGCGATCGCGCCGAGGCCGAACCGGCGTGACCGCGGCTGCGATCGCCTCTCGACAGGGCAAATCGTCTCGTGGCACATCGTAACAAACGTTAGCTGGAGAGGCTTCCATGGCTACCGCCGCAACGCTCGGCTTCGACGATCTCGAAGAGCGCGCCCGCCAGGTCGAGACGATGATCCGGTTCGTCGATCCGGGCGATTTCGTGACCCGCCGCTATGTCCGCGCGGGGGCCGAGATCAACACCGGGACGTACTCCGACCACCGGGTGATCGTGCGCGACGCGATGCCAATCCGCGACCATTTCGAGCTCGACGTCCACGGCTTCCGGATTGCCGTGCAGCCGACCGCGGTGGCCGATTTCCACGACAAGGCCGAAGTCGAGCGGGTCTACGAGCGCGAGGTCGAGCGTCACGTCCAGGCGCTGACCGGGGCCGACCAGGTGGTCGCGCGCGGTTGGATGATCCGCACCAGCGCCGACCTCGCCGAGATCGCGCAGGAGAAAACCGAGAACTACCAGCACACCGGCGGGGTGCAGCCGCCCGCGGGCGAGGCGCACGTCGATCTCAACACCGCGACCGCCAACCGCATGGCGGCGGCGACGTACAACAAGCATTTCCCGGGCGGACCGGGCTACAAGCGGTTCCTGGTCAGCAGCTACTGGCGCACGTTCTCGCCCCCGCCGCAGGACGTGCCGCTGGCAATCTGCGACGGGCGCAGCAGCTTTGCCGGCGAGGAGAAGTCGAACACGCTGTTCGTCGTCGACGAGTTTCCCGAGGGCGAGGCGCTGACCGCGCCGGTCGCGGACGAGGACACGATGATCGCCGCCTCGATCTTCAGCCATTCGCCCCAGATGCGGTGGTGGTATTTCTCCAACATGACGCGCGACGACGCCCTGCTGTTCAAGTTCCACGACAGCGACCATTCGCGCACTTGGCGCTGCCCCCACACCGCGTTCCGCGACCCCAGCTTCGCGCCCGCCAACGTGCGCGAGAGCATCGAAGTCAGGTCACTCGCTTTCTGGGAGTGACGCGCTACTCCGCCGCCGCGAGGACTTTTGGCGCCCCCACATCCGCCGTGCGGTAGCGCGCCTCCGCTTCGGCCATCCAGTCGCGCGCCAGGGGAAGGGCGCGGCGATCGCGGACGAGCTGGACCTGGAAATTGCACCCGCTGCCGTTCTCGAACATCGAGATCGCGCCGGCCAGGTAGTATTCCCACATGCGGACGAATTTCTCGTCGTGGAGCCGCGCCAGCGCGTCCTTCTCGGCCCGCGTCCGCTTCAGCCATTCGCGCAAGGTCAGCGCGTAATGCAGCCGCAGCGTCTCGACGTCGCTGACGATCAGCCGGCTCTGCTCGACCCCGCGGACCAGCTGCGACAAGTTGGGTAAGTGGTAACCGGGGAAGATGTACTTGTCGGCGAAAGGATCGCCCGCGCTCGGCTCGTCGAACCGGCCGACGGTGTGAAGCAGCATGACCCCATCGGGCTTGAGCAGCGCGCGGCACTTGGCGAAGAACTCGCGGTAATGCTTGGCCCCGACGTGCTCGAACATCCCGACCGAGACGATCCGGTCGTAAGTCTGCGTCAGCCGGCGGTAATCGGTCAGCTCGAACCGCACCTGGCCCGCCACGCCCGCCGCCGCGGCGCGCTTGCGCGCCAGCGCCAGTTGCTGCTGCGACAGCGTGACCCCGGTCACATCGACCCCCGCGACCCGGTTGAGGTACAGCGCGAGGCCGCCCCAGCCGCAGCCGATGTCGAGCACTGTCATGCCCGGCTTGAGGTCGAGCTTGGCGGCGATGTGCGCCAGCTTGTTTCGCTGCGCCTGCTCGAGCGTGTCGTCGGCGCGCAAGTAATAGGCGCAGGAGTATTGCATGTCCTCGTCGAGAAACAGCCGGTAGAGTTCGTTGCCGAGGTCGTAATGATGCGCGACGTTGGCCTTGGCGCGCGCCTCGTGATTGCGCGCGGCGAGCCACTGGCGGGCCACGTTCCAGCGGTCGCGGATGAACGTGCCGCCGATGTGCCCGTCTTCCCACCGGCCGTTGGCGGTGACCAGGTCGATCAGCGCGAGGATGTCGCCGCGCTCGAACGCGATGCGGCCGTCCATGTAGCCTTCGCCGAGCTTGAGCCGGGGATTGCGCGCCAGCTCGCCCGCGATGCGGCCGTCGGTGAGCCGGATCACCACCGGCTCGCGCCCTGCTTCGGGCGCGCCGAAGCTGCGCCGCGATCCGTCCGCGCCGACGATCGTCAGCTCGCCCCGCTTGAGCATTCGGCGCAGGGCCTCGTCGAGCAGCGACATCGGGCAGTCCTTCCAGTATTCTGGTTCAGCGCC
>JBDSDC010000033.1:0-9948 GCA_039920725.1 Croceibacterium sp.
ACCGCGGGCTCGTCCAGCATCGCGCCGGCCGGCCGCCGGCGGGCGGCGGTGAACGCCACCAGCGCCAGAACCACCAGCGCGCCGGCATAAGCGGCGGTGACGGTGCCGCTGCCGGTCACCAGCTGGATCAGCGCCACGCTGGCGAGCGCGGCGGCGGCCACCGCCAGGCTGTCGCCCAGCCGCCCGGGATCCCGCTGGGCGAGCATTGTCATGCGACTGCCGCCGCGCGCCGCGCGCGCGCCTCGGCCAGGCGGTGGCGGCGCTTGGCCGCGATCCGCAGCCGCCAGAAGAACCCCGTGGCCAGATAGCCGACGACCGCCAGCACCGTGGCGATCACCAGCAGCCCGAACGCGGTCTGCATGCCCGCACCGGTGATCCGCTGGAGCAAGTCGCCGGTCTGGGTCGCCTGCATGGTTCCGGAAATCGGCTGCATCGTGGTCGCGGCGTCGAGATGCAGCAACCATTCGCCGATCCGGTAGGCGAGCGCGACGATGAACACGTAGACCACCGGAAAGCCGATGAACGTCGCCGCCAGCGCGGCGGGGATATTGGCGCGCACGAACACCGCCAGGAACGCCGCCACCACGAAATGCGCGAGAGGGATCATCACCCCCACGAACAACCCCAGCGCGACTCCCCGCGGGACCGAGCGGCGGGTGAAGCGCCACAAGTCCGAGCGCAGCACGCGGTGGGCGAACGGGCGAATAAAGCGGTTGCGCTCCAGCTGCTCGCGCGTGGGTAAGTGGCGCTGCGCCCAGAGGATGATGCGGTTTGGCATGATGGGACCGTTCTTACGGAGGGTTGCGGCGCAAGGCGAGAGCGGGACTTACCCCCGCTCGCGCAACAGGCGCGCTTTGTCGCGCTTCCAGTCGCGGTCCTTGATCGTCGCGCGCTTGTCGTGGGTCTGCTTGCCCTTGGCCAGCGCCAGCTCCACCTTGGCCCGCCCGCGGCCGTTGAAATAGACCGACAGCGGGATCAGCGTCATGCCCTTGCGCTCAACCGCGCCGATCATCTTTTCGATCTCGCGCTCGTGGAGCAGCAGCTTGCGCGGGCGCTTGGGCTCGTGGTTGTAGCGGTTGCCGTGGCTGAACTCGGGGATGTTGGCGTTGATCAGCCACGCCTCGCCGTCATGGACCTGGGCATAGGCCTCGGCGATCGAGCCTTCGCCGAAGCGCAGGCTTTTGACCTCGGTCCCGCTGAGCGCGATCCCTGCCTCGAACTTGTCCTCGATGAAGTAATCGAACCGCGCCCGCCGGTTCTCGGCGACGGTCTTGACCTTGTCGAAAGCGGCAGGTGTCGGGCGAACCATGGGCTGGCGCATGTAAGGCGCGGCGAACGCGAGCGGAACCCCCTTCGCACGCCGGGCCCCACGCCGGCTTGCGCAATCGGAAGCCGACTGCAAACATACCTGCCGCAACAGGAGCGGGCACATGGCAAACGTTTTCAGAAGCATGGGGCGGCTTGTCTGCTTCGCCCTCGTGCTCGCCGCACCGCTCGCGGCAAGGGCTGCGGAGCCGCCGCCGCTGGAGGCCTACGGCCAACTGCCGGCAGTCGAGGATGCGGCGATTTCGCCGAGTGGGCTGCAAATTGCCGTGGTGGGATTGATCAAGGGACAAAGACAGCTCCGCCGGGGCGTCACCTATGCCGAACTGGTCGGAAATGGCGGCTCGGGGTGATGGACTCTGAGCCCAACATCAGGAACAAGATCAGCCGGGGCAAATTCACGGCGGTGTTATTCCTGCAATGCTTAGAGGCTATCGGAGCATCGTCGTTGCGCTTGTCGGACTAGTCCTAGCCGCCCATCATCCACACGCGGAAGCTCAACCACAGCAAAGGGCTCCCCAAGAGCGCAGCGCCAGCGCTCTGGAACACATCGCGACGTCCTATGACCAGCAGGCCAAAGGGGCGGAAAGCTCTCCCGTAAGTCGCAAGTGCGAGCGCGGCGATGACCAGCGAGATTCCGATCTGTGCGCCCAATGGAAAGCGGCGGACGCAGCCGCTAACTCCGCCTGGTGGGCAGGGTTTTCCGGATGGTTTAGCGGCCTCAGCTTCCTTGGCGTAATTGCCGCCATCGGCCTGGCCTTCCATTCCAATTGGATCGCGAGAGATACCGCCAAGCGTGAACTGAGAGCGTACGTCAGCATCAACGGCGTTGAGATTGGGCCAGCGAACGGCGCCAACCCCCACAAACTTCAGGCGACCGCCAACTTTAAGAACACGGGGCAGACGCCCGCGATCGATCTTGAGGCTAGCCTCTGGATTGCCGTGGCGGCCGGTTCCTTCTTGGAGCAAATGCCTGTCGTCGAACATCCGATTGAAGGCAGTCCCAGCAAGACGGTGCTGGGTGCGGGCCTTGAACAACAAATCTCGCACATAACTGAGATCACGGGACACACGAGTGGAGAGACCCTGACAGGGGACTTCACAATCCTCGTTCACGGCGTCATTAAATATCGAGACATCTTCGGCACCGGGCAGGAAACGCGCTTCCAGTGGTACCATAATACCAACACGCGCGCCACCGGCACGCCGACTGCCAGTTGTCCCGCTGGTAACAGTATGACCTAGGGCCGGAGACGCACCGCACACGATGACACCCGCCATCACCTGCGCAGGCCGACGCCTACCGCATTGGTGCGTTTGCTACATAATGCCGGTTTGCATTCCTCAACGGGCTGGACGCGCGCGGCGGCTGGTACCTAAATGCGTGCGAGGTACCAACGCCGGCCGAGGGGGTGCAATGGCAACTGTGGTAAGTTCCGTCGAACCCACCGAAGGGTCACCCGGTGCCGCGCAGATCCTCGCCAATGCCCGAGCGATGGCGCCGGCGATCGCCGCGCGGTCGGAGGAGATCGAGGCGCTGCGCCGCCTGCCCGCCGATCTCGTCGCCGATCTGCGCGCTGCGGGCTTCTTCCGCATGGGCCGGAGCCGGGCCAAGGGCGGGCCGCAGATCTCGCTGCCCGAGCACCTCGAAGTCATCGAAGTGCTCGCCCACGCCGATCCCTCGGTCGGCTGGTGCGTCAAGATCGGCACCGACAGCGGGCTGCTCGCCGAATTCCTCCCGCCGGTCGCTTCGGCCCGCCTTCTTCCCGAGCCGGACATGATCACGGCGGGCCAGTTCACCACCGCACACGGCACGCTCGAGCGAGTCGAGGGCGGCTATCGCCTTACCGGCCGCTTCCCGTTCGGCAGCGGCGTCACCCATGCCGACGTGGTCATGAGCGGAGGCGCGCTGACCGACCGCGGCGCACCTGTGGTCGGCCCCAGCGGTATCCCCGAAGGCCGGCTCGCATTCTGCCGCGCCGACCAGTTGGTGATCGAGGACACCTGGCATACCCACGGGCTGCGCGGCAGCGGCAGCACGCACTACCGCGCGGACGGCGTGTTCATCCCCGAGGACCAGGCGCTGCGCATCGAGCAGGCAATGTTCGCCAACCGCGAGCCGCTCTACTCGAGCGGTTTCAACTGGGTGACGACGATGGCCGCGGTCCCGCTCGGCACCGCCCGCCGCGCGCTCGACGAGGCCAAGGCGCTCGTCGCCAAGCGCAAGGCGGGCATCCCGCCGCGGCCGATGGCCGAAACCGTTCAGGCGCGCGAAGCGATCGCCAGGGCCGAGACGGCGTGGGGCGCCGCCCACGCCTTCCTCTACCGAGCGGCCGGGGAATTCTGGGCCGAGCTCGAAGCTGGCACGCCCGCGCTCGAAACCAAGGGCTGCCTCGCCCTCGCCAACGTCAACGCATTCCGCATGGCGGCCGAAGTCACGCGCCAGCTGTTCGACCTTATCGGTGCCAACGTGATCTTCCACGGTTCGGTGCTGGAGCGGCTTGCGCGCGACGCGCTGACGCTCAACCAACACATGATCATCGCCCAGCCGGCGGTGGAGACATACGGTGCGATGATGCTGGGACAGGACCATCCCTCGCCGCTTTATTGAGGCTCGCTGTCACCCAATTTTCGTCATCACCGACGGAAGCAGGAGTTAGCGAAGCCCGAGCCCTGCCAGCGCCGCGTCGACCGCCTGCTTTGCCGCGTCGCTCGCCGGCACGATCGGGAGGCGGGTTTCGGCGGTCAGCCAGTCGTGCAGCTTGGCCAGCGCGTACTTGGTCGGCGCGGGGCTGGCGTCGGCGAACAACGCCTTGTGGAGCGGAAACAGCCGTTCGTTGAGTGCTCTTGCCGCCGCGTAATCGCCCGCCCCCGCGGCGGAGTGAAATTCGGCGCACAGACTGGGCGCGACGTTGGCGGTGACCGAGATGCACCCGACTTGACCATAGGCATATCCGCCGAGCGCCAGCGGATCGTCGCCCGATAGCTGGCAGAAGCCCTCCCCCGCGCCCACGCGGTGCAGCACCACCCGCTGGAGATCGCCGCTGGCGTCCTTGATCCCGACGATCCGCTCGGGATAGCGCCGGGCCAGTTCGACCACCGTCTCGGGCAACAGGTCGGTCACCGTGCGGCCGGGCACGTTGTAGAGCACGATCTGCAAATCGCAGTTCTCGGCCAGGTGGGCGAAGTGCGCCACCAGCCCCGCCTGGCTCGGCCGGTTGTAATACGGCGCGACGCACAGCGCGGCATCGGCACCGAGGTCCTTCGCCACTTGCATGTGCCACAGCGCGGTCTTGGTATCGTTGCTGCCGCACCCGGCGATCACCGGCACCCGGCCCGCGGCCTGCGCGACGCAGACCTCGATCAGCCGGTGATGCTCGTCATGGTCGAGCGTGGCGGATTCGCCGGTCGTCCCGCACGGGACCAGCGCCGACGAGCCGCTGTCGATCTGCCAGTCGACCAGCCGGCGGAACGCCGCCTCGTCCACCGCGCCGCCGCGAAACGGGGTGACAAGTGCCGGAATCGAGCCTGAAAACATTGCTTCGCTTCGCCTTGGTCCTGTAGGCCGTGAGCGGTCGGCGCGGGGGCGCCGGCGCCCCGGGGCCCGTCGTTCACCGTCTGATAAGGAGCCGGCCTGCACAATGTCCAGCATGGTTCGTCGCCCGCTGTCCGCTGTCCTGCTTGCCGGCGCTACCCTGATCGCGCTGCCTGCGGCCGCGCAGGAGGCGCAGGAGTGGGACAACGCCCGCGCCAATCTGGTCGCGCGCGAGCCCGGCCCGATGGCCCAGGCGGTCAGCCGGTGGGAACAGCTGACCGCCAATCCCAACTACAGCTTCGGCGACTATGCGGCCTTCGTGCTCGCCTTTCCGGGCTTCCCCGACGAGGACAAGCTGCGCGGCTTTGCCGAGAAGCGGCTGGCAAGCGAGTACGCCAATCCGGCGCAGCTGATCGCGTTCTTCGACCGCAATCCGCCGCTCACCAACCCGGCCAAGGCGCAATACGCGCTGGCGCTGATGGCGCAGCGTCCAACCCAGGCGGCGGCGCTGGCGCGCGAGGCGTGGCGCGGCGGATCGATGAGCGATGCCGCGTTTGCCGCGCTGATCGCGGCGTATTGGGCCACTTTCACGCCGGCTGACCACGACGCGCGGATGGACGCGCTGCTGTGGGCCCGCGACCGCGCCGGGGCCGAGCGCCAGCTGGCTTACGTCCCGCCGGGCAAGGCCGGGGTCTATGCGGCCCGGCTGGCGATCCTCCAGGGCAGTGACGGGGCGACTAGCGATTACAGCGCCAACGGCGACCCGGGCTATCTGTACAACCGCAGCCGCGAGCTCCGCGCGGAGGGGCGCCGGGCCGAAGTGGTGGCGCTGCTGTCGGCGCGGCCCCCGCTCACCCGGCTGCCGCTCGATCCGGATGCGTGGCTCGACGAACAGCTCAGCGTCGCCAAAATGGGCGATGCGGGCTCTGCCGTGACGATTGCCGGGCGGCTCGATGAGGCGTTCGCCGCAGGGGCCGACATTTCGCAGCTGAGCTACGGGGTGCGCGACGATTACACTTCGCTGACCTGGCTCGGCGGAACGCGCGCCTTGTGGGAATTGGGCGATGCCCGCACCGCCGCAGCGCTGTTTTATCGCTACGGCGCGGCGGCGCGCACGCCGCAGACGCGCTCCAAGGGCTTCTTCTGGGCCGGGCGCGCGGCCGCGCAAGGCGGCGATACCGCCAACGCGCAGCGCTACTACGAAATGGCCGCGCAATATGCCGACCGGTTCTATGGCTTGCTGGCGCTCGAGCGGCTTGGCCGCACGCCCAGCTATGGCCCGGTGCCGGTGGCCCAGCCGACCCCCGAGGAACGCGCCCGCTTTCTGTCCGCACCGCTGACCGCAGCCGTGGCCGAGGTCGCGCGCGACGCGCCATGGTCGACCGGGATCCGCTTCTATCGGGCGATGGCGAGCCAGGCGAAGACGCTCGGCGAGCACTTGCTGGTGGCGGACTACGCGCGCCAGATCGGGCGCCGCGACCTGGCGGTCAACTTGTCCGACTTCGCCGGCGAGGACGGAATCCTCAGCCTGACCCGGATCGGCTATCCGACGCTGGTCACGCCCGCCGGCACCAACTGGACGTTGGTTCACGCGATCGCCCGGCAGGAAAGCCAGTTTGCGCAAAATGCCATCAGCCACGCCGGGGCTAGCGGGTTGATGCAGTTGATGCCCGGCACCGCTCGCGAAGAAGCGGGCAAGGCGGGCATCGCCTATATGTCCGCATCATTGGTCAACGACCCGAGCTACAACGTCCAGCTGGGCAACAACTATATCGAGCGGATGTATGCGCGTTACGGCAGCTATCCGCTGGCCATCGCGGCCTATAATGCCGGGCCCGGCAACGTGAACAAGTGGCTCGCGGCCAACGGCGACCCGCGCACCGGCGCGATCGGGTGGATCGACTGGATCGAGCGCATCCCGATCTCGGAGACGCGCAACTATGTCCAGCGGGTGCTCGAGAACGCGGTGGTCTACGAAGCGCTCTATCCGGACAAATCGCCTTACCTCCGCGGCCGTTCGATGAGCGAGCTGCTGCGCTGAATCCGCTCGAAAACCCGATCACGCCCGCCGGCCTGGCGGCGCTGAGGGAGCGCTACGACCACTTGCTCGGGGACGAGCGGCCCCGGATCGTCGAGATTGTCAGCTGGGCGGCGGGCAACGGCGACCGCAGCGAGAACGGCGACTACATCTACGGCCGCAAGCGGATGCGCGAGATCGACCGCGAGCTGGCCCATCTCGCGCGGCGGATGAAAGCCGCCAAAGTGATCGACCCGGCGCAGGCTCCGGACCGTTCGCACGCCTGGTTCGGTGCGACGGTCAAAATCTCCGACCACGACGACAACGAACGCACCGTCATCCTAGTCGGCGACGACGAGCAGGACGCCGCGGCCGGCCGCATCGGGTGGAGCGCGCCGATCGCCCACGCGTTGCGCGGTGCAGCGGTCGGCGATCTGCGAACCGTCCGGCTTCCCGCCGGGGAGAAGGAATGGGAAGTGCTGGAGATAGCTTATCCCGGGGGTTAGCAAGCCGCCGATGCGCCGCCTGTTGACCCTCGCCCTGCTGGCCCTCGCTGCTCCCGCAATGGCGCGCGACAGCCTCGGCGTGTTCGGCCAGTGGGGCGCGTTCCGCGATCCCGACGTGCCGCGGTGCTATGCCATTGCTTCGGCCCAAAGCGAACCGCGGACGAACCGAGCCGCGCGCCACCGCGAGCATGCCGCCTTCGTCAGCGTCGGGACATGGCCGCGCGGGCAAGTGCGCGGGCAGCTGCACGTGCGCCTGTCGCGCACGCTGGCCCCGCGCTCGCCGATCCGCCTGGCGCTCGGCGCGCAGCGGTTCGTGCTGACCGGCGGGGGCGCCGACGCGTGGGCGCAGGACCGGCGGATGGACGCCACCGCGACAGTAGCGATGCGCTCGGCCCCGGCGATGTCGGTCAGCGGGGTCGACCATAACGGGCGCCGGTTCACCGACCGTTACAGCCTCGAAGGCGCAGCGACCGCGCTGGACGCAGCCACGGTTGGCTGTGCACGGCTGCGCTAGCAAACCGCGCGCTTTCGCCCTATATCGCCGCCTTCCATGCCCGACACCGCCCTGATGCCGATCCCCGGACCGCTGAATCCGGTCACCGTCGCGCGCGAGATCACTCCGCGCGGCGATGGGCGCGTGGATGTCATGGGCCTCACGCGGCAGCAGATCGCCGCGCTGTTCGCCGGCGCAGGCCTCGACTCAAACCAGGCCAGGCTGCGCGCCAAGCAGGTGTACCATTGGCTGTATCACCGCGGCGTGACCGGGTTCGCGGCGATGACCGACATCGCCAAGCCGATGCGCCCGTGGCTGGCGGAGCGGTTCGTGATCGGCCGGCCCGAAGTGGTCGAGGCCCAGCACTCCACCGACGGCACCCGCAAGTGGCTGCTGCGCACCGACGACGGACACGACTTCGAGATGGTGTTCATTCCCGACGAGACGCGCGGGACGCTATGCGTCTCCAGCCAGGTCGGGTGCACACTCAACTGCCGGTTCTGCCACACCGGCACGATGCGGCTGGTGCGCAACCTGACGCCCGGCGAGATCGTCGGCCAGGTCATGCTCGCGCGCGACGCGCTGGGCGAATGGCCGAAATCGTCGGTCAGTCCCCGCGAAGGCGGGGACCCCGGGCAATCTAGCGCTCCATCTCCTCAGATCCCCGCCTTCGCGGGGACTCACGATTATGATGACGACGAAGCCGGCGACTACACCTCCGACGGGCGCCTGCTGACCAACATCGTGATGATGGGCATGGGCGAACCGCTGTACAATTTCGAAAACGTACGCGACGCGCTCAAGATCGTGATGGACGGCGACGGCCTCGCGCTGAGCAAGCGGCGCATCACCCTCTCGACCAGCGGGGTGGTCCCGATGATGGCGCGCGCCGGCGCCGAGATCGGGGTCAACCTGGCGGTCAGCCTCCACGCGACCAACAAGGAAACCCGCGATGAGATCGTCCCGCTCAACCGCAAGTACGGGATCGACGAACTGCTCACCGCCTGCGCCGCCTATCCCGGCGCCAGCAATGCGCGGCGCATCACGCTCGAATACGTGATGCTGAGAGACAAGAACGACAGCGACGAGGATGCGCGCGAGCTTGTCAGGCTGATCAAGCACTACCGGCTGCCCGCCAAGGTCAACCTGATCCCGTTCAACCCGTGGCCCGGCGCGCCTTACGAATGCTCGACGCCCGAGCGGGTGCGGCGGTTCTCCGAGATCGTGTTCGAAGGCGGCATTTCCGCCCCGGTGCGGACCCCGCGCGGGCGCGACATCGACGCCGCCTGCGGCCAGCTCAAGACGTCCGCGGCGAAGAAGAGCCGCGCCGAGCTCGACAAGCTGGCGGCAGAGAAGCAGGCCGCGCTCGGCTGAGCCGAACGGGCTGGCGGCGCGCCGGTTTTGCGTTGCAGTCGGACGGGCCGGCTGGCAAAAGGTTCGCTCGCTAACGATTCCGCCCCTTGGAGAGGTGCCATGCTCGAAGCCGCCCTCGTCTCTTGCGACGACCACCTCGACCTCAACATGCTGCCGGCCGACGTGTGGCAGAAGCGCATGGCCGCCGCGTGGGGCGATCGCGCGCCGCATATCGAGGCACCCGAGGGCGGCCTCGCGATCTGGGTCGCCGATGGCGAACGGTGGGGCACGTGGTCGGGCAAGAAGGGCAATCCGTTCGGCCCCGGGCCCAAGCCGATCCACACCGCCTACGACCGCGGCGGGATCGACGACCTGACCGAGCTGCGCGCGGGCAACCCGCAGCTTCGCCTCCAGGACATGGATCGCGACCACGTGTGGGGCCACGTGGTGTTCGGCCCGGTAACCAGCATCAAGACGCCCGACGAGGCGTTCATGAAGGCCTGCTACGCCGCTTACAACGACTGGCTGCATGAGGACTTCTGCTCCGCCGCGCCCGACCGGCTGATCGGCGTCGCGATGCTCCCTCCCTACCCCGAAGCCGCGTTCGAGGAGCTCACGCGGCTCGCCCGGCGCGGCGGCGTGCGCCAGGCCAATCTGCAGATCGCGGTCGCCGAGCCGCGGCTCGAGGACACGCGGTGGGAACCGCTGTTCGACTTGCTCG
>JBDSDC010000034.1:0-8428 GCA_039920725.1 Croceibacterium sp.
CCCGTTAGCGCCGGTCCGCCTAAGCAAGCGTTGGGACGAATGGTTTCTCAAATCGCAACAGGCGTTTACCTTTTGCGCGCGCCGCGGCGCATCCCAGCCGCGCGCGCCAAGGCTGGACAGCGCCGCGGACGCGGTTAAAGCGGCGTCATCGTCACGGATGCCCGGGAGGCCGGGCCGGCAAGTGCGAACTTGCCGAGGGAACCGGGTGGAATACCCGGGCTGCCCCCGCAACTGTGACCGGGGAGGCGCGCTCCACAAGCCACTGGCCGCCAGGTTTGTCCTGGTTCCGGGAAGGCGGGGCGGGCTGGCGATCCGGCGAGCCAGGAGACCTGTCCGTGGACGGTCGTTCGGCGCCGGGCGGGGAGCACCGGCAAGCCAGCGGAGCGGCGCGTTCGTGCGCCCGCTCCCGCCTTGAACGGCGTGTTCGTTCGTGGCGGGAGGGTATATTGCGTAACTTGTATTTATGCGCGGCTTGTTTGAGCCTGGCGGCACCCGCGGCAGCGCAGGATGCCGGGACATCCGCGATCACCGTCCTGGCCAACGGTTTGAGCCAACCGACCGCTGCGACGGGGCAATCGGTCACCGTGTTCGATCGGCGCGACATCGAGCAGGTCCAGGGCGCGGACCTGACCCGCCTCCTCGAACGCGCGCCCGGTGTAACCTTCAGCCGCAACGGCGGGCCGGGCGCCTTCACCGCGCTGCGCGTTCGCGGCGCCGAGGGGGACCAGCTGCTGGTGCTGATCGACGGCGTTCGCGTGGCCGATCCCGCGTCGCCCGGCGGCGGGTTCGATCTCGGCAACTTGCTGATGGGCAACGCGGCACGGGTCGAGCTCCAGCGCAGCTCCAACAGCACGATCTGGGGCAGCCAGGCGCTGGGCGGGGTGCTGGCGGTGACGCTGGGCAGCGAGCCGGGCCTTGCTGCCTCGGCGGAAGCCGGCGCGCGCGGCATGGTGTCGGCGTCCGCCGGAACGCGGTTCGCGGCGGGGCCCGCGAAATTCGACCTTCGGGCGAGCCATTTCACCAGCGACGGGTTCTCCGCCGCGGCCGCGGGGACCGAGCCGGACGGCTTCCGGCAAAGCGAGGCCGCCGGCCACCTTGCCATTGAGCTCGCGCGCGGGCTGCAGGGCTTCGCCAGCGGCCGCTACGCCTATGGACGGCTCGACACTGACAGTTTCCCGGCACCCTCGTACACGCTGGCCGATACCAACGAGTATCAGACCACGCGCCAGTATTCGGGTGCGAGCGGACTCGCATACAGCGGTGACGCCGTGCAACTTCGGGCGTCGTTCGCTTCGGCCCATACCGAGCGGGCCAATTACGATCCGGCATTCGGCACGAGTCCCACGTTTACCGCGAACGGGGTCAGCGATCAGGCCGAAGTGCGCGGGCGCTGGCAGCTTGCCGATACCTACGCGCTGGCGTTCGGCGGGATGCGCGAATGGTCCCGCTTCGCGACGTTGTACGACGCCCGGCACGAGACCGCGATCACCGGTTTCTACGCGCAGCTGGAGCGTGACCGCGGCCCGCTCCACCTGGCCGCAGGGCTTCGGCGCGACTTGCATCGCGATTTCGGCGGGGCGTGGAGCGTGGGCGCCGATGCGGCCTACCGCCTGGGCCGCCGGTGGCGCGTCACCGCCTCCTACGGCGAGGGATTCAAGGCGCCGACCCTGTTCCAGCTCCATTCCGATTACGGCAATAGTGCGCTTCAGCCCGAGCGCGCGCGCAGCTACGATATCGGCGCGGTCTACGCCGGGCCGGTCACGCTGGCGCTGACGGCGTTCCGGCGCGATACGCGCGCCCAGATCGGATTCGTCAGCTGTTTCGGGATGCCGACCGGGATTTGCGCCGGCCGCCCGTACGGCACTTACGACAATGTCGGCCAGGCCGGCGCGCAGGGCGTGGAACTGTCCGGCGCGGCCAGCTTGCCGCGCGGCCTGTCGCTGCGCGCGGCTTACACATATCTCGAGGCGGCCGACCGCACCGCCGGTTCGCCCAACGCGGGCCGCGACCTTGCTCGCCGGCCGCGCCATGCCCTCACTCTGTCAGGCGACTGGGGCGCCGGCCGGATCAGGCTGGGGGCGGACTTGCGCGTAGTCTCCGCCAGCTTCGACGATGCCGCGAACACCGCGGCGCTGGCGGGCTACGCGGTTGCCACCGTGCGCGGCGAGTGGGACGCGAGCCGGGCGGTCACGCTCTTTGGCCGGGTCGAGAACTTGTTCGACGACCATTACCAGACCGCCGCCGGTTATGCGACCGCCGGACGCGGCGCTTACCTGGGCGCGAGGGCGCGGTTTTGAGGTCCGCGGCGCTGCTGGCCGCCTTGTTGCTGGCCGGCTGCGCGGGATCTCCGCCGCGTTCGCGGACCGAGCATCCGACGATCGTCTCGCTCAATCCGTGCACCGACGCGATCCTCGCCGAAGTGGCCGACCCGGCGCAAGTTCTGGCGATCTCGCATTTCAGCCACGATCCGCGCGCCACTTCGCTGCCGCTGGCGGTCGCGCGGCGCTACCCGGCGGTCGGCGACAGCGCGGAGGAAGTGCTCGCGCTCGATCCCGACCTTGTCGTCGCCAGCACTTACTTGCCGCCCGCAACCGCGCAGGCGTTCGCCCGGCTGGGGGTGCGGATCGAAGCGTTCGGCGTTGCCCCGACCGTGGCGGAAAGCGAAGCGCAAGTGCGGCGGCTGAGCGCGCTCGCCGGGCATCCCGAACGGGGCGAGGCGCTGGTTGCCCGGATCGAAGCAGCAATGGCCGCCAGCCGTTCCGCTGCGCCGCCGGTCACGGCGCTCGTGTGGCAGGAAGGCGGCCTGGTGCCCGGCCCGGATTCGCTGATCGCCCAGCTGCTGCGTCACACCGGCTTTGCCAGCCACTCGGCCGCGCGCGGGCTGGGGCAGGGCGCTTACCTGCCGCTCGAACAGGTCTTGGCCGATCCGCCCCAAGTGATCGTGGCGGCGGGCGGCGAGCGGATGCTGACGCACCCGGCGCTGCGCCACCTCGCCGGCGCGGCCTACGCCCGGCTCGATCCCGCGCTGCTCTACTGCGGCGGGCCGACGATCATCCGGGCGTCGGCGCGGCTGGCGGAAATCAGGCGGGCCGCGACATGACCCGTCTGGCGCTTTGGCTCTCGGCGGCCCTGCTCGTCGCGGTCCCGCTCTCGCTCCTGGCCGGGCGGGTGTGGCTCGATCCGTGGGCCACGCCCAACGCCGTGGTGATCCTGGCCGAATTGCGCCTGCCGCGCGCGCTGCTGGCGGTCATGATCGGGGCCGGGTTGGGCGCGGCGGGAGCGGCGATGCAGGGGTACTTGCGCAATCCGCTGGCCGATCCGGGCTTGTTCGGGATCGCCCCGGGCGCGGCGCTCGGCGCGGTCGCCAGCCTGGTGTTCGGCTATGCCGCATCGGCCTGGCTCCTGCCGCTGTTCGCGCTTGCGGGAGCAGGCGGGGCGATGGCGCTGCTGGCGCTGATCGCCGGGCGCGGAGCGGGCACGGCGCTGTTCACGCTCGCGGGGATGATGATCGCCAGCCTCGCCGGCGCGCTCACCAGCCTGATGATCAGCCTCGCGCCCAACGCCTTCGCGATGAGCGAGATCGTGACCTGGCTGATGGGCGCGCTGACCGACCGGGGGTGGAGCGACGTCGCGCTAGCGGCGCCGCTGACGCTGGTGGGTATCGCGGTGCTCGGCCTTGCCGGACGGGGCCTGGATGCCTTGACCTTGGGAGAGGACGCGGCGCGCACGCTCGGGGTCGATCCGGCGCGGCTGCGCTGGCTCATGGTCGCAGGCACCGCATTGACCGTCGGCAGCGGAGTGGCGGTGGCGGGCGTGATCGGCTTTGTCGGGCTGATGGTCCCGCATCTGGTGCGCCCCTTGACCGACCGGCGCCCCAGCTCGCTGATCGCTCCCAGCGCGCTGGCCGGGGCGCTGCTGGTGCTGATCGCCGATTGCTTGTGCCGGGTGCTACCGACGGTGACCGAGCTGCGACTGGGGATCGCGCTCAGCCTGCTCGGGTCGCCGTTTTTCCTGGCGCTGCTGCTGAGGATGCGGCGGGGGTGGCTGTGACGCTCGCGGCCGCCGATGTCGCGCTCTCGGGCCGGCTGAATGGCGTCTCTGCCGCGCTGTGCGCCGGTTCTATCACCGCGATCTGCGGGCCCAACGGGGCGGGCAAGTCGAGCTTGCTGCAAGTCCTCGCCGGCTTGCTCACGCCCGCTGCGGGCGAAGCCACGCTCGAAGGCGCCCCGATTGCGCGCCTCGCTCCGCGGCAGCGGGCGCGGGCAATCGGTTACTTGCCGCAGACCGGCGAGATCGCGTGGGATCTCAGCGTCGCGGGCCTGGTCGCGCTCGGCCGCCTGCCGCATGGCGACCGGGGCGAGGCGCACGTGGCCGCCGCGCTCGCCGCGCTCGACCTCACCGAACTCGCCGGCCGCCCGGTCTCGACCCTGTCGGGCGGCGAGCGGGCGCGGGCGCTGCTGGCGCGAGTCATGGCGGGGGAGCCGCGCTGGATTCTCGCCGACGAGCCGCTCGCCGCGCTCGACCTGGCGCATCAGCTGGCGCTGCTCACGCACTTGCGGGCGGCGGCCGAGCGCGGGACCGGCGTGATCGTGGTGGTCCACGACCTGGCGCTGGCGATGAACCACGCCGACCGCGTGCTGGTGCTCGAGGGCGGGCGACTCGCGGCCGACGGCCCTCCGCAGCAGGCGCTTGCCGAGGCGGTCATCGCGCGGGTGTGGGGGGTCCGCGCGCGTTGGCTGGGGGAGCCGGGCGCGCGCGCGCTGGCGACCCGCTAATCCGCCGTCAGTTGGCGCCGCCGACCAGGCCTCGCGCCTTGAGCATCGCGGCGACTTGCGGATCGTGCCCGGCAAAGTCGCGATACATCACCGCGTAGTCCTTGGTGTGCCCCTGGCCGAGGAAGGCCGCGCGGATATGGTCGCCGTTGGCGCGCGTCGGCCCGCCGTGCGTTTCGACCCAGTCCCACGCGTCGTGCGACAGCATCTCGGTCCAGATGTAGCTGTAGTACCCGGCGGCGTAGCCGTTGCCCCAGATGTGGCGGAAGTACGCCGAGCGATAGCGCGGCGGGATCAGCGCACTGTTGAGCGCGACCGACTGCAGCGCGCGCGCCTCGTAGGCGCTCACGTCCTGTTTGCCGTCGGCGGCCCCGAGCGCGTGCCACTTCATGTCGAGCAGCGCGGCCGACAGCAGCTCGCCGAAGTCGAGCCCCTGGTTGAAGGTGCCCGCGGCCTCGATCTTGCCCACCAGCGCGGCGGGGATCGGCTGGCCGGTCTGGTAATGCCTGGCGTAGTGACCAAGGATCGTCGGCTCGGTTGCCAGGTTCTCGTTGAACTGGCTCGGGAACTCGACGAAATCGTTGGCGGTGTTGGTGCCCGAGAGCGACGCGTATTGCTGGTGCGCGAACATCCCGTGCAGCCCGTGGCCGAATTCGTGGAACATCGTGGTCGTTTCGTCGAAAGTCAGCAGCGCTGGCTGGCCCGCTTCGGGCTTTGGCACGTTGAGCGTGTTCGAAATCACCGGCTTGTTGCCGAGCAGGTTCGATTGTTCGACGAAATTGTTCATCCACGCGCCGCCCTGCTTGTTGGGACGCGCGAAGGGGTCGAAGTAAAACAGCGCCAGCTCGCTGCCATCCTTGTCGTAAACGGTGTAGACCCGCATATCGGGGTGATAAGTCGGGATGTCGGCGCGGCGCTTGAAAGTCAGCCCGTACATCTGGGTCGCCGCATAGAACACGCCGATTTCGAGCGTGTCATACAGCTCGAAATACGGCTTCACCTGGTTCTCGTCGAGATCGTAGCGCGCCTTGCGCACTTTCTCGGCGTAGTAGCTCCAGTCCCACGCCTGCAGCGGTTCGGTCATTCCTTCGGACCGCGCCATCGCCCGCAGCATGCCGAGCTCGCGGGCCTGGGTCGCAGCGACCGCGGGAACGAAGTCGGTCATGAACTTGATCGCTTGCGCCGGGTCCTTCACCATCCGGTCGTACATCGCGTAAGTCGCGTAATTGGGCAGCCCCAGCAGCGCCGCCTTGCGCGCGCGCAGCTCGGCCAGTTCGGAGACCGTGGCGGTCAGGTCGCTGGCGCCGCCGCCGGAGGTGCGGTTGAGGCTCGCCTCAAGCAGCTTGCGGCGGGTCTCGCGGTTGGTCAGGCTGGTCAGCATCGGCTGCTGGGTGGTGTTGACCAGCGCCAGCACGAACTTGCCCGCATGGCCGGTCTTTTCGGCCAGCTTGGTCGCGGCGTCGATCTGGCTGCCGGTCAGTCCGGCGAGCTCGGCGCGGGTTTCGAACACCGGCGAGCGGGCCGCGGTGGCGTCGGTCAGCTTTTGCGAGAACGCGGTTTCCAGCTCCGCGATGCGCGCGTTCATCGTCTTGAGCTGTTCTTTCTGGTCGGGCGTCAGCTGCGCGCCCGCATGGACGAAATCGGCGTAAGTCTGGTCGAGCAGCATCGCGTCCTCGGCGTCGAGGTTCAGCGCCGCGCGCCGCTCGTGGACCGCCTTGACCCGCGCGAACAGCCGGGGGTTGAGGTACATCGCATCGTCGAGCGCGGCGAGCTTGGGCGCCATTGCGGTATCGACTGCATCGATCGTATCGTTGGTATTGGCGCCCTGCACCTGGCTCATGACGGCGCGAACCCGCTTGAGCATCTGGCCCGAGCGCTCGATCGCTACCAGCGTATTGGCGAACGTCGGCACCGCGGGATTGTCGGCGATCGCTGACAGTTCGCTCTGCTTGATCGCCATGCCTTGCTCGTATGCGGGCTGGTAGTCGGCGTCCTTGATCCGCGCGAAGTCGGGGGCGTGGAACGGCAGCGCGCTCGGCTGCGCGAAAATCCCGCCGCCCATGGGGAGGGCTGCGGTTACAGGAGCAGTGGACAAGGCAGTCTCCGTCGTCGTGCAGGCGGACAATAGCGCGGCCATAGCCACCCCGGCCAGCATAGGCTTAATCATGTGCGAACCCTTCTGATGCCGCGAAAAGCGGTTTCACGCGAAACCGCCTAGCGAAATTCTTTCGGCGAACAAGCGCGCTCTCGCGTTAACCCACGCTGTAGGGGCGGGCAGGCGCTGTTCCGGAGCTGGGCGTCAACTTTCGTCGAGCAGCAGCAGCTCGACGCGGACCCTTAGGCGCGGCTCGGGCATCAGAGTGTGATCGACCGCGGTTATCGCGGCGTCGGCGACCAGCTGGCCGGGCAGGGCGAATTCGTGCTCGGGCAGGAAGGCGATGAACAGCTCGCCCGCGGCGATCGGAGCGTCGCCCGCGAAGGCCAGCTCGAGCCGGTGGCGGGTGCCCGCAAAGGTGATGCTCGCCCAGCTCTTCTCGCTGTGGTTGACGATCGTCGCGAGCCCGCCCGCGAGCGCCACCAACGCCTCGCGCAAGCGCCCGGCGGTGCCGCGCGTCGCGCGCGCAGCGAGGATCGAAGGCTCAACACGCATGACGCTGCTCCCAGTAAATGTTCATGAAATGTTCCACTTGTTGCTCGGTGTGGGGGCGCGGGGTGCGGCCGTTGCGCAAGTCGAGCACGAAGCGCGGGTCGCGCGCCGCCAGGCGGCCGAACTTGGTCGCGGGCATCCCGGTGCGGCGGAGAAACACCTCGATCTTGCGGATCAACATCGGGGTTCTTCCTCTTCTCGCGTTCCGAGCGCCTGGCGACTCGACAGGGGAGTGTGAATTGCCCGTCAAATCCTACTTGTCTAGGAAAAATCCTACGTGTAGGATGCGCAGCGATGAAACCGCAGGAAATGGCCATGGACCCGCGCGAGCGACTCGCCGCCCTGGCGCACGAGCGCACCACCAGCCTGGCGAAGCTTTCGCGGTTGCTCGGGCGCAACGGCAGTTATTTGCAGCAATACATAACCAAGGGCAGCCCGCGGCGGCTGGAGGAGCACGACCGGCGGCGGCTCGCGGAATTCTTCGGGGTAGCGGAGAGCGAGCTGGGCGGGCGCGAGGACGCCGGACCCACGTCGCCCGAGTGGGTCGAAGTGCCGCGCCTGCCGCTCGAGGCTTCGGCCGGGCCGGGTGCGCTGGGCGCGGCGGAAATTCCCTTCGACGCGTTCCGCTTCTCGCGCCGGTGGCTGCGCGAACAGGGGCTCGAGCCGGCGCTGCTGTCGTCGATCCGGGTGCTCGGCGATTCGATGGACCCGCTGCTGCGCGACGGCGACGAGATCCTCGTCGACCGCACCCCGCGCGCCTTCCGCGACGGTGTGCACGTGCTCCGCCGCGGCGAAGTGCTCAACGTCAAGCGCGTCCAGGCCGGCCAGCCCGGCCACCTCCGCCTGATCAGCGAAAACGCCGCCTACCCCCCGCTCGAAGTGCCGCTGCCCGAAGTGGAACTGCTCGGCCGCGTCGTGTGGAAAAGCGGGCGGTTGTAGATTCCTCCTCATCGACTTGCGATGGGAGGGGGACCGCCGGACCGCAGGCTGCTCACCCGGGTAAACGAAG
>JBDSDC010000035.1:0-6195 GCA_039920725.1 Croceibacterium sp.
CGACCAGGGCCGACTTGTTGATCCCCGCGCGCCGCGCGAGCCCGGTTTGCGAGCTGCCCGGATTGGCGGCGATCAGCGCCAGCACGGTGAGCGATCCGGTCGGCAGGCCGTGCGGCTGCGAGGCGGCGATCGAGCGCGCACCCAGCGCGTTGCGCAGCAGCCGCACGCGCGGGCCGACCGATCCGGCCAGGATGCCCCAATCGAGCTCGCCGCGTTTCCCCCGTGCCACAGGGCACGCGTTGCAGCGGCCGGAACATTTTGCAACGGTTCGCTCGATAAACTATTTTGCCAACCGCAAGGAGACCCGAAAGTGCAAGTCAGGCCGCTCCATCCGCTGTTCGCGGCCGAGCTGATCGGCGCCGACTTGTCCGCGTCGCCGACCGCCGAGCTGGTCGAGACGGTCGAACAGGCGATGGCGCGCTACGGCGTGCTGGTGGTGCGCGGGGCCCACGTCTCCAATGCCGAGCACAAGCGTTTCAGCCGCGCATTCGGCCCACTCGAGCTGCCCAGCCGCGTCCCCGGCGCCGCGCGGCCGCACGGCAAGCGAGTGACCGACCCCGACTTGTTCTACGCCGGCAATCTCGACCATGACGGCGAGATCATCGTTTACGGTTCAGAAGGCTACAAGCTGGCCCAGGGAGCCGAGCGGTTCCACACCGACAGTTCGTTCCACGCGATGCCGACCAAATGGTCGCTGCTGCTGGGCCACGAGACGCCCCCGCCCGAGGCCGGCGGCGATACGCTGTTCGCCGACGCGCGCGCGGCCTACGACGACCTCGATCCGGCGACCCGGGAGCGGATCGCGCCGCTGAGCGGGATCCACGATTTCTGGGAAGGCCGCCGCCGCGCCGGGCTGCAGGGCGAAATCACGCCCGAGATGCGCCGGATCATCCCGTTCGACCCGGTGGCGCATCCGCTGGTCCGGACCATGCCTTCGGGCCGCAAGGCGCTCTATGTCGGCGGGCATTGCATCGGCGTGGTCGGAATGGATGCGGACGAGGGCCGCGAGCTGGTCGAGGCGCTCTACCGCCACACGACGCACGAGCAGTACATCTACCGTCACACATGGCAGGTGCACGACCTGGTGATCTGGGACAACCGCTGCACGATGCACGCCGCAACCCCGCTGCTGACCAACGCATACCGCCGCGACATGCGCCGCACCACGATCAACGAGAGCGGTCCCGAGACCAGCGCGTATGAGTGGATGGGCCTGGCCGCCTAGCTACCAGTCGATCGCGCCGCGACCGTTCGCGGTCAGGAACGCGTTGGCCTGGCTGAACGGCTTCGACCCGAAGAACCCGGCGTGCGCCGACAGCGGGCTGGGGTGCGGCGAGGTCAGCACCAGATGGCGCGGGTTGTGGGCCAGTTCGGGCACTTTGAGCGCCTTGCCGCGCGCATGGTTGCCCCACAGGACGAACACCGCCGGCTCCTCCCGGGCGGCAACGGCGGCGACGACCGCGTCGGTGATCGCCTCCCAGCCCTTGCCGGCGTGGCTCCCGGCACATCCGCCCTCCACCGTCAGGCAAGTGTTGAGCAGCAGCACGCCTTGCCGCGCCCAATGCTCGAGATTGCCCGCGGCGGGCGGCTCGACCCCGAGGTCGGTTCGCAGTTCCTTGTAGATATTGGCCAGCGACGGTGGCACGCGCACCCCGTCGGGCACCGAGAACGCCAGGCCGTGCGCCTGGCCTGGGCCGTGATAGGGGTCCTGCCCGAGGATCACCACTTTGACCGCATCGAGCGGGGTCAGCTCGAGCGCGCGCAGCCGCTGCCCGCGCGGCGGATAGACCGGCTTGCCCGCCTGTTCCTCGCGCTGCAGCCAGCCGCCCAGCCGGCGCGCCTCGGGGGTGCCGAGCGCCGGCGCCAGCGCTTCGCGCCACGCGGGGGGAATGCAATCGTTCATCGCAGCTAGGCTACTCCGCCGGGCGCGGGCGGGCCACCGGCCCTTCCCCTCAATCCCCAATCCCCCTAGAGACACGGCCAAATGACAGTGCACTTTCACCAAGAAGACCTCCCTTCGGGCGTGCTCGCGCCCGGCCCGGTGGCCGTCGATACCGAGACGATGGGACTGGTGACTGCGCGCGACCGGCTGTGCCTGGTCCAGATCAGCGACGGTCAGGGCGACGAGCACCTGGTGCGCTTCGCCCCCGGCACCGGCTATCACGCGCCCAACCTGGCCGCGGTGCTGGCCGATCCTGCGCGGCTCAAGCTCTATCACTTCGCGCGCTTCGACCTGGCGGCGATCGAGCACTATCTCGGGGTCGTCGCGGCGCCGGTGTTCTGCACCAAGATCGCCAGCAAGCTGACGCGTACGTACACCGACCGCCACGGCCTCAAGCAGCTGGTCAACGAGCTGCTCGGCGAGGACATCTCCAAGCAGCAGCAGTCGAGCGACTGGGGCGCGCCCGAGCTGAGCGCGGCGCAATGCGACTATGCCGCGTCCGACGTGCGCTTCCTCCACCGGTTGCACGATGTCTTCGTCACCCGGCTCGAGCGCGAGGGACGCACCGCGATAGCGCAAGCCTGCTTCGAGTTCCTGCCCACGCGCGCCCGGCTCGACCTTGCCGGGTGGGCCGAGCGCGACATTTTCACACACGACTGAGCGCAAGCGATGAGCCTCCAGGCCGACCAGATTCGCACCAAGCGCCAGCATTTCGCCGCCCCCGGCGGACCGCTCGACCGCACTGTCAAGGTGCTCGCGATCGGGCTGCCGGCGCTGGTCGGCGCGGTCGCCGCGACGATGCTGATCGCGCCGCTCAAGCCGCGCGGCGAGATCAGCTTCGTGCTCGACCGCAACAAAGTCGCAATCGCCAACGACCGCTTGCGCGTGGCCGAGGCGGTCTATCGCGGCGACGACAACAAGGGGCGCCCGTTCGCGCTGTCCGCCGGCAACGCGGTGCAAGCGTCCGCCAGCCAGCCGGTGGTGCAGATGCAGGACCTGACCGCCCGCTTGCAAATGAGCGAAGGCCCGGCGGTGCTGAGCGCGGCGGCGGGATCCTACAACATCGATGCCCAGCAAGTGGCCATACCCGGCGCGCTGAGCTTCGCCGCCGCCGACGGCTACCGCATGACCGCCATTGGAGTGTCGCTCGACTTGCCCGGCCGCCGCCTGGTCGGCGCGGGCGGGGTGTCGGGCGCGATCCCGGCGGGGACCTTTTCGGCCGACAGCATCCAGGCCGATCTCGAAGCCCGGGTGGTGACGCTCGCCGGCCATGCGCGGCTGCGGATGGTCCCCGGCAAGATGAAGCTGCCATGAGCAAGGCTTTCCACCGGCTTGCGGCAGGCTTAAGGACCGAACCGATGGCCGACACCCGCACCTCGCTCGCCGCGCTCGCGCTTCGCGCGTTCGCTGGCGCCTTCCTCGCTGCCGGCGCCGTCGCGCTCGGTTACGGCTCGCTGGCCCAGGCCCAGGCGATTGCCGGGTTCAACTCGAACCAGCCGGTCAACTATGCCGCCGACCGGATCGAGCTGCAGGACAAGCAGAACCGAGTGGTCCTGTCGGGCGGGGTGGTGATCACTCAGGGCGACTTGCGGCTGACCGCGGCGCGCACCACAGTCGCCTATACCGATGCCGGCAGCCTCAAGATCCAGCGGATCGACGCCACCGGCGGGGTGGTCATCACGCGCGGCAGCGAGCGCGCCGAAGGGTCGGCCGGAGTGTACGATTTCAACCGCCGGGTCATCGTCCTCGCCGGCGGGGTCAAGCTGCGCCGCAGCGGCGACACGCTCAACGGCGGGCGCCTGACGATCGATCTCAATTCGGGCTTATCGAGCGTCGATGGCCGGTCGGGCGCCCCGGGCGTTCAGGGCGGCTCCGACGGGCGGGTCAGCGGGACCTTCTCGGTGCCGCAGCAGCGCTGAGCCGCGGCCCTGTCGCTCGAAGGATTGCACATCGCCCTGCTGACAGCCTCCGCCTCGCGTCTCGGCGGCGGGGTGGCGAGCGCGGTCCACGCGCAAGCGGAGATGATTCGCGGCGCTGGCGGGCGCGCCACCGTGATCGCGCTGGAAGACGAATTCTCGCCCGCCGACCGGGCGCTGCTGGGCGCAGGCGAACTGCTGACCGCGCCGGTCATCGGGCCGCGGGCGATCGGCTTCGCGCCCGCGCTCGCGGGTCTGCTTCGCCGGGCCTCGCCCGACATGGTCCACCTCCACGGCATCTGGATGTATCCGTCGCGGGCGGGCGCGCGGTGGGCGGCGCGCACCGGCAAGCCTTACCTGATCTCGCCGCACGGCATGCTCGACCCGTGGATCACCGCGCGGGGCCGATGGAAGAAGGCCCTCGCCCGCGCCGGATATGAGCGGGCCAGCTGGCGCCGCGCCACTGCGTTCCACGCGCTGACCGCGGACGAAGCGGCCGACATCCGCCGCCAGGCGGGGCGCTCCGAAATTCGCGTCATCCCCAACGCCGGGCCCGCGACCATCAGCCAGGGCCGCGGCACCCGCCGCCCGCTGGTGGTCTATCTCGGCCGCATCCACCCGAAGAAGAACCTGCCCGCGCTGGTCGCCGCGTGGCGCGCCGCCCGCCGGCCCGAGAATGCCGAGTTGGCCATTGCCGGGTGGGGCGATGCCCGCGACGTGGCCGCGCTTGAGGCGCTGCTGGCCGAGGCCGGCGACGGCAGTATCCGCTTCCTCGGTCCGGTTCACGGCGAGGCCAAGGCGCGCCTGCTCGCCGACGCGCGCTTCCTGGTGCTGCCGTCGCACAGCGAGGGCTTGCCGATGACGGTTCTCGAAGCCTGGGCCGCGGGCACGCCGACGATCATGACCCCCGCGTGCCATTTGCCCGAAGGTTTCGCGGCCGGTGCGGCCATCGAATGTACGCCCGCGACCACCTCGGTACGCGAAGCTCTCGAGCGCGCGCTGGCGCTCGACGAGGGTGCCTGGCGCGCCATGTCGGTCGCCGCGCTCGGCCTTGCCGGCGGCCCGTTCTCGGCGCCGACGATCGCGCGCCGGTGGAACGAGGTCTATCGCGCGCTGGCCGCGGGCTCCGGCGGATGAGCGGACCCGCGGACGCATTCCGCCCGCTGGGCCGCGGGGCGTCCTTTACCCGCGCCAACAAGCTCGAGCGGATCGCTTTCCGGGTCGCCTGGCTGCTGCTGGCGCGGTTCACGCCGCCGCCATTGCATGCCTGGCGGGCGATGCTGCTGCGCCTGTTCGGCGCGCGGATCGGGCGCGGCGCGCGGGTTTACGGTAGCGTGCGGGTTTGGCTGCCGCGCAACCTGGCGATCGGCGAGGGCGCGCTCATCGCCGGCGGAGTCGAGCTATACGACCAGGGCCGGATTTCCGTCGGGCCCCATTCGGTGATCAGCCAGCGGGCGTTCCTGTGCGCCAGCAGCCACCGCTTGTCCGATCCACTGTTCGAGCTGGTCCCCGGCCCGATCGAGATTGGCCGCGGCTGCTGGATCGCGGCGGAGGCGTTCGTCGGGCCCGGCGTGACGATGGGCGACGGGGCGGTGGTGGCGGCGCGCGGGGCGCTGTTCGAAGATGCCGCGGCGATGACCGTCTATCGCGGCAATCCCGCCCAGCCCCTCAAGGAACGCCGCTTCGGCGACGCCTAGAAGCGCACCAACGCAACGTCGTCGAGCGCGACCGGATCGGTGGTGGGGCGCAACCACAGTCCCATTGTCAGTTGCTCGCACGCGGGAATGTCGAGCACTTGCCCGGCCGCGCCGGGATCGCCGCTGATGAAGTGCGGGAGCGGCGGCGTCGGCCCGCAGGCGAACGAAGCCGTCAGCCGCCCGGCCGGCACTTGGGCCGTAAGCCGATAGCGCCCGGGCGGCAGCGCGAGCGCCTGAACCAGCACCAGCCGACTGACCGATGCCCGGTTGACCAGCTGCACGCGGCGCCCGGCGCCCGGTCCGCCGACCGGTTCGACCGTGACGTCGCCCGAAGGCGGAACTTGCCACCCGAACGGCGACACCCGCTCGGTCCCCAGCTGGTCAAAGCCGGGGTCCGCAAGACCGCCCGCCAGCGCGGCGCCCGGGCAGTGGGCCAGCCATACTTGCTCCGCCGGCCGCCGGGCTCCGGCGGTCAGCGCACCCGCAACGAACGGTTCGACGGCCTTGCATCCGAGGCGGGTCCCCGTGCTTGCCAGCTCGGTCAGAACCGTCGCCCGCCGGGCCAGCTCGTCCGCCGGAAGGCCGCTCGCCTGAAAATAACTCAGCAGCCACCCCGGCCGCTCGGCCATGCGCCGCTCGA
>JBDSDC010000036.1:0-6839 GCA_039920725.1 Croceibacterium sp.
CGCCAGTGGCACTGGCGGTCTATATCGGGCTGTCGTTGTGGAACTACGTCAGCCACGCGGGCATCAGACTGGATTTCGGGCGCGGGTCGTGGTTGCTCAACAGCCCTGCCTACCATCGGCGCCATCATTCATCGGACCCCGAGCACTACGGCAGCAATTTCGCCGCCCTGTTTCCGATTTTCGACGTCATCGCCGGTTCCTATCGCCGCCCCGACGGGTATCCGCCGACCGGCCTTGAAATGCGTCCCGAAACGCTCGCCGATCTGGTGCTTTGGCCGCTTCGCCGCAACGGTCTCGCCGCCGACGAGGCGCGCAAGGCGACGCTGGCGCGGCCCTAGGCCCGTGCGACCGCCTCGGCCGCGATCATCCTGGCTTCGGCTTCGAGCCCTACTTGGGTCAGCGACCGAACGATGTGAAACAGGTGGCGGGGGGTCATCTTGTCCCACCCTTCGCCCTGCATCCCCAGGCCCGCGAGCAACGCCACCAGCGCACCATCGTTAAGCGCAGCCGCGCGGTCGATCTTGCGGCTCCACACGCTTTCGCGCGCAAGGTTGATCTTCAGATCGCCGGCGAGACCCGCGGTGGTTCCGGCATCGAGCCGGCCCAGGCCGGCCAAGCCCGCAACCAGAAACTTGGACTTGCGTTGCGCCTCGCTTGCATCTTGATCGATGTACTTGCTGACCGCGCCGCTCGACACGGTCGTCGCGCGGTTCGGCTGAGCCAAAGCCAGCAAACCCCACGCCGCGCTGCCCTCGGCGACCACCCGGCCCCACTGGAGCGCGTTACGATCAAGCCCGGCCGCCAGCATCGAGGCGACGATTTGCGGGGCGTCGCCGGCCAGATCCTGGCTCACCGGGAGCCGGGCCGCGGCGTAAGCGGTCAAGACCTGAGCGCCGTAATCCCCGCCGCCAGTGCCCCACAACGTGCGCAGCGCGGCGACCCGGTCCGCCGTGTCGCGGGCGGCATAGGCGTCGCGCAAAGTCCCGGCGCGGGTCTTGTCGGTATCGTCGGCCGAAGGGTCGGCCCACAGCTGGGAATAGAGGTCGACCATCGCCTGCGACGACAGCACACCCCTTGCCCCGGCCCGGTCCGCCGCGGTCACCCGATCGGTGAGCGAAACCGCCGGGATCGCGACATCGGAAAAGTCGTACTGTGGCGCCGCTTGGCGCAGCGGGTCTGGAATATCCACGCCGAGCGCGCGGGCGAGCGATACCCGCCACGGATTGAGCTCGTTGACTCCTTGCCACTCGATGTTGATCTCGCGCCGGGTCTCGCCCGCGGCGCCGGCGAAACGCTGGGCCAGCAGCACGTCGATGCGCGGCGCCAAGCCGTAAAACAGCGCCCGGTCGAGCTCACGGTCCGCGTCGCGCCCACTGCCCGCGAACGCGCGGCAAATCGACTTGGTCATCTGCCATGTCGGTGTCTTGAGCAGATCCGCCTTGAGCTGCGCGACCGGGCACGCCCCGAGCAGATCGCCGGTGGCGAGGTACGCGTCGAGCGCGGCCGCGGCGAGCGCCGCATCGTAGTTGGCCGAATCGACATCCTGCACCAACGCCCGCGCGGTCGCCGCTTCGCCGAGGCGATTGAGCAGCGCGGCGCGCAGGCCCGCGAACTCCACCGGGTCCATGCCCTGCGGCGCGTCGAGCCGGCTCGCCAGCGCGCGGCGCACCAGGATGTGGCCCCAGCGCGACAACAGCGGGCGCTTGGTCCCGGAGAGGATCGCGCGGACCAGTGCGGCGGGCTGGTTGGCGAGCGACATCTCGGGGAACCCGCCCTCGGCTTCGCTGAGCACGCCGACGTCCTGCATGGCCCGGCGCGCGCCGGGCGGTACATCGAACTTGGGCTTGAGCCCGAACAGCGCGTCGAGCTGGTCGGGATCCATCTTCTCGAGCTCGCCCAGCGAGGGGAGGTTGCCCGGCAGCTTGACCGGCAGCTGCGCTTCGTCACCGGGGTTCGCCCCGCGCGACGGCAGTGGCTGGACCACCGCCGACGTGCCAGCCGGCGGGGCCGGTGTCGCGGCCGGCCGCGGAGCGGGGCCTGGCGCCGGACGATCGAAGCTCGGCGGCAACAGCGATTCGGGCGCGGCCAGCGCCAAAGTCGAGGTGACCGCCAGCGCCGCGGCAGTGAGCCACAACCGGCGCTTCACTTCGCCGCTCCCGACAGCACGACCGGCTGACGGATCAGCCGCGGCTGCTCGCGCCCGCCATCGATCCAGGCGTAAAGGCAAATGAGGACCAGCAGCACCAGCACCGTCTTACCCGTCTTGTTCAGGCGCATCGCCACCGATCTGCATGACCCTTAGCAAACTTGCGCGTCCGGGTAGCCCAACTATAGCGCTGGCGGCAATGACCATCACCGTGCGCAGCCCGACCGATGCCGAGATTCGCGCGCTGGCCGCGCGGATCGACCGGCCCGTGGTGCTGGTCGGGATGATGGGCGTGGGCAAGTCGACCGTCGGGCGCAAGCTGGCGCACCGGCTCGGCCTGCCGTTTGCCGATGCCGACGAGGCGATCGAGGCGGCGGCCCAGCTCAAGGTCGCCGAAATCTTCGAGCGGTTCGGCGAAGCCTATTTCCGCGACGGCGAGCGGCGCGTGATCGCGCGCCTGCTGGACGCCGGACCAGGCGTGCTCGCCACCGGGGGCGGCGCCTTCGTCCAGCCCGAGACGCGCGCGCTGATCATCGAGCACGGCATCGCGGTGTGGCTCGACAGCGATCTGGATACGCTCGTCGCCCGGGTCAGCCGCAAGGATACCCGTCCGCTTCTGCGCCATGGCGACCCGCGCGAGATCCTCGGCCAGCTCAAGGCCGAACGCGAGGCCGCTTATGCCCAGGCGCCGATCCACGTGACCAGCGACGTCGGGCCGCAAAGCGACGCGGTCGACAGCATCCTCGAGGCGCTTCAGCAATGGCCGTGATCCCCGTCGAACTGGCCGGCCGCGCTTACGAAGTGCGGGTCGGCGCGGGCCTGCTCGCCGATCTGCCGGCGCAGTGCGGCGCGCTGCTGCGCAAGCCGCGCGTGCCGATTGTCACTGACGCCAATGTCGCCGAGTTCTGGCGCGGGCCGGTCGAGGCGGCACTGGCGGGCGCGGGGTTCGCGCCGCGCTGGCTGGTGCTCGATCCCGGCGAAGGCGCCAAGAGCTGGGCCGGCCTCGAACGCGTGCTCGACTGGTTGCTGGCCGAGGAAGTCGAGCGCGGCGACCACGTCGTAGCGCTCGGCGGCGGGGTGATCGGCGACCTGACCGGGTTCGCGGCCGCGGTGCTCAAGCGCGGGTGCGGGTTCATCCAGCTGCCGACCACCCTGCTCGCCCAGGTCGACAGCAGCGTCGGGGGCAAGACCGCGATCAACACCGCCGCGGGCAAGAACCTGGTCGGGGCCTTCCACCAGCCGAGCCTGGTGCTGGCGGACCTCGACACCCTGGCCACGCTGCCGCCGCGCGAGATGCGCGCGGGCTATGCCGAAGTGATCAAGTACGGGATCCTGGGCGATCCCGCGTTCTTCGCCTGGTGCGAGGCCAACGGCCCGGCGCTGCTCGCCGGCGACCGCGCGGCGCAAGCCTACGCGGTCACGGAAAGCGTCACGGCCAAGGCCCGCATCGTCGCCGCCGACGAGCGCGAGACGAGCGGCCAGCGCGCGCTGCTCAACCTCGGCCATACGTTCGGCCACGCGCTCGAGGCCGAGACCGGGTTTGGCGAGGACCTGCTCCACGGCGAGGCGGTTGCGCTGGGGATGGCGCTGGCGGCGCGTTACTCGGCGCGGCGCGGGTACCTTGCGGCCGCCGATGCCGAGCGGATCGCCGCCGCGATTGCCGCCGCCGGCCTGCCGAGCAAGCTGGCCGAGCTGGGCCTAACGGCTGACGGCCCGGCGCTCGCCGCGCACATGCTCCACGACAAGAAAATGGACGCCGGCACGCTGCCGTTCGTGCTGCTGCGCGGCATCGGCGCCGCGTTCCTCGACAAGCAGGTGTCTCTGGAAGACGTCGCCGAGTTCCTCGACGGGGAGCTTCAGGCGCACTAACCCGTTGCATCCGAAACCGGCTGGGAGAGCCGCATGACCATAGCCGAAGCTGAGCCCGAACGGCTCGACGTCGTTACCGAGCGCCACGACCGCGCATTCCTCGGCCAGCCCAAGGGCCTCGGCTTCCTCGCCGTGGTCGAGGGGTGCGAGCGGTTCAGCTACTACTCGATGCAGACGCTGCTGACGCTGTACATGGTCAACTACCTGCTGACCCCGGCGCATTTCGATTCGGTGTGGGGCCTCGGCTGGGTCCAGCAGCACCTGGCAGGCGGCAAGACCGGGCAGCCGCTCGCGTCCGACATCTACGGCAATTACACCGCGCTGGTTTACCTGACGCCGATCGCTGGCGGGTGGATTGCCGACCGGTTTCTCGGCCGGCGGGGAGCGCTAATCGCCGGCGGGCTGATCATGTCGCTCGGGCACTTCCTGATGGCGGTCCAGCCCGCGTTCCTGCTGGCGCTCGTCTGCCTGATCGTCGGCGTCGGCCTGTTCAAGGGCAACATCGCCAGCCAGGTGGGCGAGCTCTACAAGCCCAACGACCTGCGCCGGGCGATGGCGTTCCAGATCTTCTACATCGCCATCCAGCTCTCGGTCATCGCCGCTCCGCTGATCTCCGGCACACTGGGCGAGAAGGTCGGCTGGCACTATGGCTTCGGCGCGGCCGGCGTGGTCATGGTGATCGGGCTGCTGATCTACCTCAAGGCCGGGCCCTACCTGCCGCCCGACAAGCTACAGCGGGCCAAAAAGGGCGAGAAGATCAAGCGATTGGAGCCGGGCGACGGCTTGCGCCTGTTCGCCCTGATCCTGCTGATCCCGGCAATTGCCGTCTCGCTGCTGCCCAACCAGGAAATGGGCAACGCCTACATGGTCTGGGCGGACCAGCACTTCGAGCTGACCTTCGCTGGATTTCGCATGCCGACGACCTGGCTGGTGTCGTTCGATTCGATCGTCAGCTTCATCACCCTCGTCGGCATTACCTGGTTCTGGAAGTGGCGCAGCGACCGCGGCAAGTGGGAGCCCGACGAACTCGGCAAGCTGCTGATCGGCAGCGTATTCACCATCGCCGGCGCGCTGTGCCTCTACATCGCGGCGATAACCCAGGGATCGGGCAAGATCGGCCTGTTCTGGCCGGCGATGTTCCACATCCTCAACGACCTCGGCTTCGGCCATACGCTGCCGGTGAGCCTGGCGCTGGTCTCCAAGCTCGCCCCGCGCAAGCTAACCGCGACTTCGGTGGGCCTTTATTACCTGTCGTTCTTCCTCGCCAACAAGATCGTCGGCGAAGTCGGCGGGTGGTACTCGACCATGGCGATCGGGCCGTTCTGGCTGATTCACGTCGGCGCGGCGGTGGCAGGGTTCGTATTCTTCCTACTGTTCAAGCTGTTCGGCAGCGGGCTGTTTGCCGACAAGGCACGAGCGGGCGACGCGGCGATGGCTTGATTCCCTCTCCTTTGAGGGAGAGGGTTACGCAGGCTTGGCGGCTCTGCAGCCTAGCCGTAGTTGGGTGAGGGTGCTCTGCACTCGCAGTCCGGACACCCTCATCCGAGCTTCGCTAGCTCGCTTGCAGCGAGCAAGCTGCGCTATCCTTCTCCCCAAGGAAGAAGGGATGGCTTAAGGTCCACCCGCGCGAAATCGGCGAACAGCGCGTCGAACAGCAGCGCGCGGTGGCACTCCGCGAAATCGCGCTCGTAGCCGCTGGTGAAGATTTTCGCTGTCATCCCTCCCCAATCCCGTCATGCTGAACTTGTTTCAGCATCCATCCTTCGGCCCGCACCGACATCGCGGGTGGCGTGATGGACCCTGAAACAAGTTCATGGTGACGATTGAAGGGCAGGCGGCAGTAGCGCACGTCCGCCGGCACCTCGACGCTCGCTCTCGCAACGCCGAGACGACCGCCGCCTGCGTTGCCTGCTTGTACCCGATCGTGAAGAAGGTGGGCATTGGACCGTCGACTAATGGCTCGCGCAGGGAAATCTCTCAGATAAAGAACCAAGCAACGCGAAGATCGGGCTATAATTACCGAGGTCTGGAAAGCGCCTCAGGTAGGCAACGTAATTGGCGACAATCACTTGGCCACTCACACTGCTGGTAAGGCAAAAATCCCTCTTGTCACTGCGTTCCGCGGCAATCTGGAGCGCCTTCACCGCACCGGAAAGGAACGATATACAAGTTATTCTCTTTACGTCAGCCAGTTCGTCTGGTTGGTCGGCTGTGCAAAGGGCTAGCACGCTGTTTCCTGTATCGAACTGGTCGGCGCTTGCGGGAGCCGGAACGGCGGTGAGTACGGCAGCGAAGAATACAATTACCTGTCTAAACATGGCTCACCTCACAACGGCAAATTATCATGCTTCTTCCACGGGTTTTCGAGCCGCTTGTTCCGCAACTTCCTGAGCCCCAGCGCAATCCGCCGCCGAGTCGAGTGCGGATAGATCACCTCGTCGATGTACCCGCGTGAGGCGGCCACGAACGGGTTGGCGAAGCGCTCCTCGTACTCGCGTGTCTTCTCCGCGATCTCCTCGGGGCTGAGCCCGCGGAAGATGATCTCGACCGCGCCTTTCGCTCCCATCACGGCAATCTCCGCGGTCGGCCACGCGTAGTTGAGGTCGCCGCGTAAGTGTTTGGAGGCCATGACGTCGTAGGCCCCGCCATAGGCCTTGCGGGTGATCACAGTGATCTTGGGCACGGTCGCCTCGGCATAGGCGAACAGCAGCTTGGCGCCGTGCTTGATAATCCCGCCGTGCTCCTGCGCGGTGCCTGGCAAAAAGCCGGGGACGTCGACGAAGGTCACGATCGGAATCGAGAACGCATCGCAGAAGCGGACGAA
>JBDSDC010000037.1:0-39780 GCA_039920725.1 Croceibacterium sp.
CGGATCGAGGCGCTGCCGCGCACGCAGGCGGCGTTTTCGGTCGCCACCGTCACGTTCCTGCGCGCCCGCGCCGAACAGCGCCCGGGCAATACCCGCGCCACGCTGATCGAATACCTCTTCCGCCTGCTTTCAACGGAGAACTGACATGACCGCCCAGAAAGGCTCCGCCTTCCTCCTCAAGATCGGCGACGGCGCGCAGCCGCCCGCCTACCAGACCGTCGCCGGCCTGCGCACGACGCAGATGTCGATCAACGGCGACACCGTCGTCGTCACGCACAAGGAATCGGGCGGCTGGCGCGAGCTGCTGTCGGGCGCGGGAACGCGCTCGGTTTCGGTCAGCGCCGCCGGAATATTCCTCGGCAGCAGCGCCGAGGCGCGCATTCGCACCAATGCGCTGGCCGGGATCACCGACCAGTACGAGCTGTCGTTCGAGGACGGCGAGAAGCTGCGCGGCCGGTTCCTGGTCCAGCGGCTCGACTACGCCGGCGATTTCAACGGCGAGCGCAATTACACGCTGCACCTCGAAAGCAGCGGTGCGGTGGTGCCAGCGTGACGCTTCGACAAGCTCAGGATGAACCGGCCAACCCCGTTCGGGGGGAGGCCGCGTTGCCGGTCGCCGGCAGCACGCGCCGCCTGCGCCCGACTTTCGCCGCGCTGGTCGCGGCCGAGGACGAGCTCGGCCCGCTGTTCGCGCTGGTCGAGCGGGCCGGCGCGGGCCAGCTGCGGCTGAGCGAACTGGCGGCGCTGTTCTGGCACTGCCTGGCCGAGCGTGAGGGCCTGACCCGCGACGACTTGGGCGAGGCGGTCATGGCGCTCGGCCTGGCGGGCTGCGCCGCGCCGCTGCGCGTGCTGCTGGGGCAGATCCTACAAGGCCGGCCCGCCGCAGAGCCGGGATGAGCATGGCGTTCGCCGGTGTCGCGGCGCGCCTCGCCGGGCTGGTGCCGCGCGCGCTCGGCTGGCGTCCGGCCGAGTTCTGGGACGCAACCCCGGCCGAGCTGGCGGCGATCTTCGCGGCCGAGGACGGGGGTGATCCAGCCCCGCTCAGCCGCACCGAGTTCAATTCGCTGATGGAGCGCGAAGGCGATGGATGAGCCAATCGAAACGCTGTTGGTCGACGTCCGCGCCAGCACCGCCGGCTTTCGCAGCGACATCGAGACGATGCGCGACGCGGTCGATACGTCGCTGGTCGACGGCTTTGCCCGCGCCGGCTCGGTGCTCGAGCACGGGCTGCTGACGGCAATCCGCCGCGGCACCCTGGGTTTCGACGACCTGAAGCGCGTGGCGCTGCAGGCGCTCGGCGAGATTGCCTCGCAAGCGCTCAGATCGGGGATCGGCAGCCTGCTCGGTCCGGCGCGATCATCGAGCGGGAGCGGCATTGCCGGCATCCTGACCGGCGCAATCGGATCGCTGTTCGGCTTGCCCGGGCGCGCGACCGGCGGACCGGTTTCGCCGGGCCAGCCCTACCTTGTCGGCGAGCGCGGACCCGAACTGTTCGTGCCGACCGCGGCCGGGCGGGTCGAGACCGGCGCCGCCAGCCGCGGCGCGCGCGACGTACGCGTGTCAATCCAGCTCGCCGCACCGCGCGGGACCGATGCGCCCACGGCGCTGCAGCGATCGTCGCGCCAGATCGCCAGTTCGATCCGCCGCTCGCTGCGCGACTTCTGAGAGGATTAGCGACATGGCATTCTGGCTCGCGGCCAAGCGCGACGGGCAGGACAGCGACTGGATCCAGCGGTTCGATCCGCGGTTCTGGACGGTCGATTTCCCGCGCCCGATGATGGCCTCGGTGGTCACCACCGGCCCGGACTCGCTACGGGTCGAGCTGGAGTTCCATCACCGCGATGCGCTGGCCGGACTGATCTGGTGGAGCGCGGATACTTACGATCACCCGCTGCTCGCCTACGATACCGACCGCGATTATTCGCGCACCACGTTGAAGTTCCACTGGCGGTCGGGCGGGATTGTCCCGCTCGATGCAGCCAACGGCCCGACGCTGACGATCGAGGGCCGCGATACGAGCGGAGCGGCGCGCGCGTGGTACGTGCGGCTGTGGAACTATGCCCAGGGCACGCCCGAGGATGCGGCGATCGCCCTGCCGTTTTCGGCGCTGTCCGGAGGCTGGTTCGCGGACGATCCGGTCAATCCCGCGGCGATCGAGCGGATGTTCATCTCGCTGGTCCCGCCCGGCTACGCCGCCGGCGATCCCGCCGCGCTATCCGCGCGCGCCGACGGGTGGGCGGAAGTGAGCGCGATCGCCTGCGAGGGCGACCGGCCGCTGGTGCGGATCGGCGATGTCATGGTGCCGCCGCACGACGTGCACATGGCGACCGCTTACGACGATGCCTACAACCTGACCCCGGCGCGGCTGCTGCGCACGGCGTGTGGGCTCGGCTATCGCGGACCGCTGCTCCATTACCTCGGCATGAGCCATTATTACCGGCTCGCGCCCGGTGCCGGCGGCGCGCTGCTGGCCGGCGGGAGCGAAGCGCTGTGCGCTCCGGCCGAAAGCTGGCACCGCGATTACTTCGCGCGCGCCGCGGCCCAGGGTTTTGCTCCGATCGCGTCGCTATCGTACGAACTGCTGGCCGAGCACTGCCCGCCCGCCTGGCAGCAACGCTTCGCCGACGCCTCGCCCGCGCGGACCGGATGGGTGCCGCCATCGGCGCTGCTGTCGCCCGCCCACACGCAAGCGATGGATTTCCTCCGCCGGGTCGCGGCTCGGTTTGTCGCGCTGATGGTGGAATCGGGCGCGCCGGCCGCGTTCCAGATCGGCGAACCGTGGTGGTGGACGACCGCCGCCGGCCGGATCGCGCTCTATGACGATGCCGCGCGCGCCGCGTTTGGCGGCAGCCCGCCGGCCATCGCCGACTTGCGCCAGCCGCTGGCGAGCGCCGAGCTGGCGCTGCTCGACCAGGCGGGCACCGCGCTCGCTGCCTCGACCGCTGCGCTTGCCGCCGCGGTGCGGACCGCCGCGGGCGGCGCGGCCGACGTGATGCTGCTGGTGTTCACCCCGGCGATTTTCGACCCGGCCATGCCCGAGCTGCGGCGCGCCAACTTGCCCGCAGGGTGGGCTTATCCAGCTTACGACCGGCTGCAGATCGAAGACTACGACTGGCTGACCGGCGGCCACGAAGGCGCGCGACTGGCGGCCTATCGCGCGCTCGACGCGCGGCTCACTTACCTGCCCGCCCAGCAGGACTATCTCGCCGGGTTCGTGCCCGATCCGGCGCAGGCCGACGCTGGGTGGCGGCGGATCGACGCCGGGCTCGACGACGCCGCCGGGCGCGGGATTGCCCGCCGCTTCGTGTGGGCGCTGCCGCAAGTCGCCCGCGACGGATACACGCGCCTCGCGCCAACCCAGGATGACGCCATGCAAGCTTTCGACGATGTCCTCTATCCGCTCGCGCTCGGGCGCGATGCCGGGGTGAGCGCGGAATTCTCGACTTCGGTCTCGATCACCGCCTCGGGGCATGAGCGCCGCTCGAGCCACTGGAGCGATGCGCGGCTCCACTTCGATGTCGGACCGGGGGTGCGCTCGGAAGAAGAGCTGGGCACCCTCATCGCCTTCTTCCGCGCCCGCCGCGGCGCGGCGCGCGGGTTCCGGCTGCGCGATCCGTTCGATTTCAGCTCCAACGGGCTGACCGGCGCGCCGACCGCGCAAGACCAGCTGCTCGGGACTGGCGATGGGCTGGCGGTGCGCTTCCCCCTGGTCAAGCGCTATGCCGGGCCAGACGCCCAGGTGCGGCCGATCACCCGCCCGCGCGCGAGCAGCGTGGTGGTCAGCGTCGCCGGCGCGGCGGTGGGCGGCTGGCATCTGGACGCGGGCGAGGTGGTGGTGCTTGACGCCGCCCCGGCCGCCGGAGCCGAAGTGCGCGCGGGGTTTGTGTTCGACGTGCCGGTGCGCTTCGCCAGCGACCGGCTTGACGTCAACGCGGCGACTTTTGCCGCCGGCGAGGCCCCCTCGGTGCCGCTGATCGAAGTGCGCGAGGCGACATGAGCCGGGTGTTCTTCGCCCAACCGCTCGAGGCGAGCGCGACGTTCTGGCGTATTCGCCGCACCGACGGGGTCACTCTCGGCCTGACCGGACATGACCGCGACTTGTGGTTCGGCGGCGTGCTCCACCGCGCCTCGCCCGGCATGGTCCCGAGCGCGATCCGGCGCGGCGCCGACCTCTCACCCGACAGCGCCGAAGTCAAAGGCGCACTGACTCACGACAGCTTGTCCGCCGCCGACCTCGCCGCGGGGCGGTTCGACCGGGCGCGGGTGGAAATCGGCGTCGTCGACTGGGAGACGCTCGATCACGCGGTGCTCTATCGGGGCGAGATCGGCGACGTGTCGCAGGAAGCGGGCGGGTTCGAGGCAGAGGTCCGCTCGGCGAAGGCGGCGCTGGAGACCGACTGCGTCCCCCGCACCAGCCCGACCTGCCGGGCGCAGTTTTGCGGGCCCGGTTGCACGCTCAGCGCCGCGCGTTTCACGCACGAGGCGATCGTCGCGAGCGTCGATTTCGCCGCCAACCGGGTCGCATTCGCGGACGGTCCCGATCCGGCGCTGCTGCGCAGCGGCTGGGTGCGCTGGCTCGGCGGACCGCAGGCGGGCCTAACGATGGACGTGGTCGCGACCGACCTCACTGGATTGACGCTGGCGCAGCCGCTCGACCAAGCTCTCGCGCCGGGAACCCGGGCACAGCTTCGCGAAGGATGCGACTACACGTTTCAGACGTGCACTGACCGATTTGCCAATACGGTTAACTTTCGCGGCGAGCCGTTCTTGCCCGGCAACGACTTCCTGGCCCGCTATCCGACCTCGTCCAGCCCGTGAGCGCGGTCGGAGCGGCGCTCGCGTGCGCCGCCGAGCAGTTCATTGGGGCGCCGTTTCGGCTCCATGGCCGTGACCCGGCGACGGGACTCGATTGCGTTGGGGTCATCGCCGCCGCCCTCCAGGCCATCGGCCGCGATCCCGTTGTTCCGAGCGGCTACGCTTTACGGCAGTGCGACGTCGGCGGCCACTTGCACACCGCGGAGCACAACGCGTTCGCACCGGCGAGCGGATCCATTTCGCCGGGCGACCTGCTGCTGGTTCGGCCCGGCCCGGCACAGCACCATCTGCTGGTGGCCGGCAGCAGCGGCGGTTTCATTCACGCGCACGCCGGCCTGCGCCGGGTGGTCCATGCGCCGCCCCCGCTGCAATGGCCGATCCTGCGCCACTGGCGCCTAGACGAGTAACCTAAATGGCAACATTGGTCTTCACGGCTCTAGGTACGGCGATCGGCGGGCCGCTCGGCGGCGCGGTCGGCGCGCTGATCGGCAACCAGCTCGACCGCGCGGTGATCGGCGGCGGCAAGCGCGAGGGGCCGCGCCTCAAGGAACTTGCCATCACCACCTCGAGCTACGGCATGCCCGTGGCGCGGCAGTTCGGGACCATGCGCGTGCCCGGGACGATCATCTGGGCGACCGATATCGTCGAGAGCAGCGAAAAAACCGGCGGCCACAAGGGCTCGCCTTCGACCAAGACCTACAGTTATTCGGCCTCGTTCGCGGTCGCGCTGGCGAGCCGCCCGATCCAGTCGCTGGGCCGGATCTGGGCCGACGGCAACTTGCTGCGCGGCGCGGCCGGCGATCTCAAGGCGGGCGGCAAGCTGCGGCTTTACACCGGCCACGGCGACCAGCCGGCCGACCCGCTGATAGCCTCCGCGCGGGGCGGCACATGCCCGGGCTTCCGCGGGTTTGCCTATTGCGTGTTCGAATCGCTCCAGCTGGCGGATTTCGGCAATCGCATCCCCGCGCTGAGTTTCGAAGTGACCGCCGACGGCGGCACGATCACGCTCGCCCAAGTCCTCGCCCCGCTCGACGAACCGGTCGATGCCACTCGCCCGCTCGCCGGTCTTGTCGGGCTGAGCGACGAGGGCGGCCCGCTGGCCGGGACCCTGGCGGCGATCGACCAGCTCTATCCGCTCGCCTGCGATGCCGGCGGGACCGCCCTGTCTATCGCGTCGGCCGAAGTGGTGCCCGGTGCGCCGGTCACGCTTCCGCCCGCAACCGTCGATGAAAGCGACGGCAGCTTCGGCGCCGCCGCCGGCAAGCTGAGCAAGCGAGTCGCCAACGCAGGCGAGATCCCGCAGGCGTTGCGGTTCTACGACATCGACCGCGATTACCAGGCCGGTGTCCAGCACGCCGAAGGTCGCGCGCGGCCGGGCCGCAATCAGACGATCGAGTTCGCCGGGGCTTTCGCCGCCGGGACCGCGCGCGCGCTGGTCAACGCCGCCGCCGAACGCGCCGGGTGGGCCCGCGAAACGCTTGCCTGGCGGGTCAGCGAGCTCGACCCGGCGGTGGTGCCGGGATCGGTCGTGCGCGTGCCCGACCAATCTGGCTTGTGGCGAATCGAGAGCTGGGAATGGCGCGAGCGCGGTATCGAGCTCGAGCTCCGCCGCCTGCCTGCAACCAGCGCCGGCTCGCTGCCCGCCGAGCCCGGCGAATCGCTGCCCAAGCCCGATCTGGTCGCGGGCCCCACCGCGCTGGTCGCGTTCGAGCTGCCGTGGGATGGGATGGGCGCGGGCGACAGCCGCCAGGCCTATGCCGCCGTGTCCTCCGCCGCCGCGGGCTGGCCCGGCGCGGCGCTCTATCTGGACCAGGCCGGCGAGCTCGTTCCCCTCGGCGCCAGTGGGTCGCGCCGCAGCGTGATCGGCGAGCTGGCGAGCCCGGCCCCCGGATCGTGCGCCGTGCTGATCGAGCGCTCGGCCGCGATCGACGTGACCTTGCTGTCGCCCGACTTCCAGCTGACCGACGCGACCGCCGAGGGCCTGGCCCAGGGCGCCAACCGCGCGGTCCTTGGCGAAGAACTGATCCAGTTCGCCGGCGCCGTTCGGATCGCCGGCGGGCACTGGCGGCTGACGGGCCTGCTCAGGGGCCGGGGCGGGACCGAATCCGCCGCGAAGTCCGGGCACGACGCGGGAACCCCGTTCGTGCTGCTCGACGGAGCGCCGGTACCGCTCGATCCCGCGCTGCTCGGGCGCACCGGCGAGGCAGTCCTGTCCGCCCTGGGACTGGCCGACGCCGAGCCGGTTGCGGCACTGCTCATCGCAGCGGGCGCTTCTACCCGGCCGCTTACGCCGGTCCATCCGGCGCGCGCTGCGGCGGCCGACGGCACGCTCACGCTCGGCTGGACGCGGCGAGCGCGGGGCGCGTGGACCTGGCCCGACGGAATCGACGCGCCGCTGGGTGAGGAAGCCGAACGCTATCTCGCAGGGATCGGCAATGTCGATGCGCCGGCAGTCCGCTGGGACTTGACCGAGCCACGCCTCGACGTGCCGGCCGCCTTGCTGGCCGACTTGTCCGCCGCCCACCCCGGGCAACCGCTGTGGGTGCGCCAGGTGGGCAGCTTCGGCACGTCACCCGCGCTGCTCTTGACCATGCTTGCCTGACCCATTCCAACGAAAGCCTGAGCCCATGCCCGATCCCGTCACCTTCACTTCCGCCAGCGCCCGCTTCGGGCTGCCGTTCCTGTTTGCCGGCCAGTCGCAAAAGGAATTCTCGGTCAACGAAGCGCATGCGCTGGTCGACGCGCTGCTCCATTGCGCAATCGAGGGCGAGCGCGCCGCCCCCCCTACGGCTCCGGTCGATGGCGAATGCTGGCTGATCGGCTCGGCCGCGAGCGGCGCGTGGACGGGCAAGACCGGGCAACTGGCCTGCCGCCAGACGGGAACGTGGCTTTACGTCCCCCCGCGCGAGGGTCTGCGGGTGACCGACAAGTCGACCGGGCAAGTGCTGTGCTATCGCGGCGGGTGGCAGCGACCTGCCAGGCCGGCGGTTCCGACCGGCGGCGCGAGTGTTGACAGCGAAGCCCGTACTGCGATCGCACAGTTGGTGACGGCGCTGATTGCCGGCGGAATTCTTGCCGAGAGCTAGAAAAGCGCCTTAGGTGTGCTTTGGGTTCGCCGCTGAAAGCTGAAGGATTCGCCGCCATGAAGCGCACTGTGTTCCTCACCCTGTCGTGCCTTGGCGCCCTGGCCAGCTGCCAGACCATCGACGAACTGCCGAACCAGCGCCTCGCCCAAGCGACGCTGAGGCAGGCGAGCGGACTGCCGGCCGGCACCGCCCAGCTGTTCAGCAACGGATCGGAAGTGACCATCTCGATTGCGCTGGCCGGTATCCCGGCAGGGACGCACGGGGTTCACCTTCACATGACCGGCCGGTGCGACGCGCCCGCCTTCACCACCGCCGGCGGCCATCTCAATCCCGCGGGCCGCCAGCATGGGCACGAAAATCCGGCGGGGGCGCACCTCGGCGACTTGCCTAACGTGACCACCGGCGCGGCCGGGGCGGGCACGGTCAGCGCCACGCTGCAAGGAACGCCGCAAGAGATTCTGGCGAACCTGTTCGACGCCGACGGGACCGCCATCGTGGTCCACGCTGGCCCCGACGATTACCGCACCGATCCATCGGGTAATTCCGGCGCGCGGATCGCCTGCGGCGTGTTGACGCGGGTCTAGGCCGCCGCCCGCGCGGGCGCGCTGTCGGCGGACCGCGCATAGCGCGCGATCGCGAAGGCGAGTGCGGCGAGGCCCGCCGGCACGATCGCGAGATTGGCGATCACGCCAGTGCCTAGACTCCCGCTCCGCTCCGACACCAGCCCCGCGAGATAGGGTCCGAGCGCCAGCCCGATCAGCGCGGCGCCCAGAAAAAATATCGCCGTGGCGGTGCCCTTCATTCGCGGCAGGACCAGCGCCTGCGTGGCCGCCGCCGCCGCCCCCAGCGCTGACGATGTCGTCAGTTGCGCCAGGAATGCGCACACCAGAAACGTCATCAAATTGTCGCTCCGATAGCCAATCAGGTTGAGGGGTATCGGCGCGAGCAGCGCGCAAAAAATCACCCACAGCCGGCCCGTCGCCCATCGCCGCTGGAGGTGGTCGGCCGACCAGCCGCCGATGATCACCCCGAGGAATCCGCCAAGCGCGGCGGGCGCGCCGATCATCCACCCCAGCTCGACCTTGCTCAACCCGAAAGTGCGTTCGGCAAACGGCGCGGCCCAATACGACACCGTGTAACCCGTGAAGCACACGACGCCGTAAGAGATCACCAGCGCGACGAACGCGGGCGTGCCGAATGTCAGCCGGAAGGTCGGCAAATCGTCACGGCGCAGCGCCATGGCCCAGGTGATCACGCTGTAGATCCCGACCGCGAGAAAAGCGAATTGCGCCCAGTTGCCGGTTGCTCGGGCCAGCCCCCACGCTGCGAGCCCCAACAGCACTGCGGCGGCCAGGTTGAGCCCAAACCCGCGAACCCCCGACCGCGCCGCTCCGATCAGCGTGAACGGCGGCACGATAAGCGCGACCTGGCCGAAGAAAGTGCGCCATGGCTTGGCTGCGAGCCCGGCAGTGCCTTGCTCCCCGCCGCGCACAGGTTCGCGCAGCGACAGCACCCACAGCGCAAGGATCAGCCCGGGCAGCCCGACGATGATGAACGCCGCTTGCCAGCCTACCAGACCGAGCGGCCCTCCGTGCGGCCAGGCGCCGTTCCACGTTCCCACGATCGCCCCGCCGAACAGCAGCGACAGCCCGCTGCCCATGAACAGGCCGGAGGAATAGATCGCCAGCGCGGTCGCGCGCAGGCGCCCGGGAAACCAGTCGGAAATCAGCGAATAGGCGCACGGGCTCGCGGTTGCCTCGCCCACTCCCACACCGACCCGCGCCGCGGCCAACAGCGCCGGTCCGCGCGCCAGACCCGAAAGCATGGTCATCGCCGACCACAACGTCAGCCCCAGCGCGAGCAAGCGGGTCCGGCTCCAGCTATCGGCCAGCCTCCCGAGCGGGATCCCGAACAAGGCATAGAATATCGCAAACGCGGTGCCGTAAAGGAACCCCAGCTGCGCGTCGGTCAGGCCAAGATCGGCCTTGATGTCGTTGGCGAGGATCGAGAGTAGCTGGCGATCGACGAAATTGACCAGGTAGACTACGAACAGCACTCCCAGAGCATACCAGCTATAGGCCGGCGCGCGCGTGCTGGCTGACATCTCGGTCATGGGCTCGCCTCCGTAGCGGCGTAGGGCGTCGGATCCGCCACGCCCGCGTCGATGAAGCCCTGGCGGCGCAAGCGGCAACTGTCGCACAGCCCGCAGGCGAGGTCCTGCTCGGTGGGATCATAGCACGACCAGGTCATCGCCGGATCGAGCCCGAGCCGCACGGCTTCGCGGACGATCTGCGCCTTGCCCCAGTGCTGGAGCGGCGCATGGATCGTGAACGGGCGGCCTTCGATCCCCTCCTTGGTCGCGAGCCGCGCAGTCTCGGCGAAAGACGCGATGAATTCGGGCCGGCAGTCGGGATAGCCTGAATAGTCGAGCGCGTTGGCGCCGATGAACACGTCGTGCGCCCCCAGCGGTTCGGCCCAGCCCAGCGTCAGCGCGAGGAAGATAAGGTTGCGCGCGGGCACATACGTGATCGGAATGTCGTCCCCCACACCGTCCTTCGGCACCGCCAAGTCGTCGGTCAGCGCCGATCCCCCGAACGCGCGCAAATCCAGCGGCAGCACGCGGTGCTGCGCGGCGGGCAGCGCGGCGGCGATCTGAACGGCCGCGGCAATCTCTCGCCGGTGGCGCTGGTTATAGTCGATCGTCAGCGCATGGACCTCGAAGCCGCGTTCGCGCGCCAGCCCCGCGGCGACCATTGAATCGAGCCCGCCCGAGAGCAGCACGACAGCTTTCTTGGGCGCCCCTGGCATAACCGGTGGGCTAGGCAGCGCGCGGCCTCGCGGCAAGCGCGATCAATCCTGGATCGGAAACTCGCGCGAGCAGAACGCGCAGTCGACCAGGATCACGCCGGTCTCGTCGCGCATCTCGCGGCGGTCTTCCTTCGAAAACCGGGAGAGCACTTCTTCGAAATGCTCGATCGTGCAGCGGCAGCCGCGCGACAGCAGCGCGCCGGGCTGCGCGCGCACTTCGCGCTCCTCGTGAAACAGCCGCCAGACGATCGCTTCGAGCGAGAGCGCGGGATCGACCAGTTCTTCGGCCGAGATCGTCGCGCCGAGAATCTCGACATGCTCCCAGTCGCGGCTGGTTTCGCGCACGAGCAGCCGCTCGCCGCCCTCTTCGCCTTCGGCCAGGTGCTGCAGCAGCAGACCGCCGGCGATGCAGCGCTGACCGGTCGCCGAAACGGCGGTGCGGATCAGCGTGGGGACTTGCTCGCTGAGCGCGAAGTAGCTTTCCACCGACGCCGTCAGCGAAGCGCCTTCCAGCGGGACCACGCCCTGATAGCGTTCGCGCGTGCCGGTGAGGTCGAAGGTGATCGCCAGCGAACCGTCGCCGAACAGGGCCGGCAGCGCGGGGTTGACGCCCAGTTCGTCGATCCGGCCCGCGTCGTGCTTGATATAGCCGCGCACCGCGCCGCCCAGATAATCGCACACCAGCAGCTCGACGATGCCCTCGCTGGACTGCGCCTGCAGTGTCAGCTGGCTCCCCGGATCCTTCAGCAGTCCGCCCATCAACGCGGTCAGCACCAGTGCTTCGGCCAGCAGCTGCTTGATCGCGGGCGGGTAGTCATGGGCCGCCAGGACCCGGTCGAGCGTGGGGCCAAGCCGCACGGCCCGGCCGCGGGCATTGCGGCCGGGCAGGGTGAAGCCGAGCAGCCGGTCGAAGCCGGTGGCGGGGTTTGCATCGTTCGTCACGCGCGCCAGATGGGGAGCGTCGCGGCGAGAGTTAACCCCGCGCGAGCTGGCCGAAGCACCACAACAGCACCGATTTCTGGGCGTGGATGCGATTCTCGGCTTCGTCGAACACCGCCGAACTCGGTCCCTCGAACACCGCCGCGGTGACTTCTTCACCGATGTGCGCAGGCAGGCAATGGAGAAACAGCGCGTCGGCCTTCGCGCGGCTCATCAACGCCTCATTGACCTGAAACGGCGCCAGCGCCGCGAGCTTGTCTGCCGCCTGCGCCTGTCCCATTGACACCCAGGTATCGGTGACCACCACATCCGCACCGGCGGCGGCCTCGGCCGCGTCCTGAGTGATCGTGACGCGCGCCCCTTGCGCCCGGACGGCGGCGAGCAACGGCTCGTCGGGCGCATAGCCGGCCGGCGTCCCCACCCTCACGTCGAACTTCATCAGCCCCGCCGCCTCGATGATCGAGTGGAGTACGTTGTTGCAATCGCCCAGCCACGCGACCTGCAACCCCGGCAGCGGCTTGCCGTGTTCGACCACGGTCAGCAGATCGGCGACGATCTGGCACGGGTGCGAACGATCCGTCAGGCCGTTGATCACCGGCACTGTGGCATGGCGTGCCAGTTCCTCGGCCTTGGCGGGATCATCGGTCCGGATCATGATCGCATCGACCATCCGGCTGAGCACCCGCGCGGTGTCCGCGATCGTTTCCCCCCGGCCGAGCTGGCTGGTGGCATTGTCGAGGATCAGCACGGTGCCCCCCAGCTGGCGCATTGCGATGTCGAAGCTGACGCGCGTGCGGGTCGAGCTTTTCTCGAAGATCATCGCCAGCACCCGCCCGGCGAGTGGCCGGTCCGGATCCGCCTCGCCCTTGGGCCAGCCCGTGCGCGCCGCTTTGCGGTCGATCGCATCGGCGATCATCGCGGCGATCGCGTCACCGCCCGCGTCGGACAGCTCGAGAAAATGCTGCTGGGCCATCACGCTGCCTCCGCCGCGGAGTAGTCCGCCGCCCCGGCCGAGAGCTTGTCGAAGAACTCGTCGATCTCGGCATCGCCGATGACCAGCGGCGGGACCAGCCGCAGCGTGTTATCGCCGGAAGAGACGGTCAGCAGCCGGTGCGAATCGCGCAAGTGCTGCATGAACGGGCGCGGATCGACCTTCATCTTGAGCCCGAGCATCAGGCCCCTGCCGCGCACGCTTTCGAACAGCTCAGGGTAATTGCCGATGAACTGTTCGAGCCCGGCCCGCACCCGCTCGCCTTTCGCACGAACTTCGGCGAGAAAGTCGTCGTTGGCGACCACATCCAGCACCGCCATCGCCGCTGCCATGGCCAGCGGATTGCCGCCATATGTCGAGCCGTGCGTGCCGATGGTCATGCCCCGCGCAGCCTTTTCTGTCGCCAGGCAGGCCCCAAGCGGGAATCCGCCGCCGATGCCCTTGGCCGTCGCCAGGATGTCAGGTTCGATCCCATATTGTTCGTAAGCATAGAGCGTTCCGGTGCGCGCCACGCCGGTCTGCACTTCGTCGAACACCAGCATCAGGTCGTGTTCGTCGGCCAGCTTGCGCAGCCCGCGAAGAAATTCGTCCGTGCCTTCGCGAATGCCGCCTTCGCCCTGGATCGGTTCGACCAGGAAACCCGCCGTGTGCGGGCCGATCGCCGCCTGCACGCCCGCAAGGTCGTTGAATTCGACATATTTGAAGCCCGGCAGCAGCGGGGCAAAGCCCTTGTGCATCTTCTCCTGGCTGGAGGCACTGATCGTGGCCATCGTCCGCCCGTGAAAGGCGTTGTTGAAGGTGATCAGCTCGAACCGGTCCTGTGCGCCGGCTGACTGGTGATAGGACCGCGCGGTCTTGATCGCGCACTCCATCGCCTCGGCCCCCGAATTGGTGAAGAACACCGTGTCCGCGAATGTCAGGTCCACCAGGCGCTGCGCGAGCGCCTCGCCTTGCGGACTGCCGTATAGGTTGGAGACGTGCATCAGCGTGGCCGCCTGCCGCTGGATCGCGCCGATCAGGCCGGGGTGCGAATGGCCGAGGATATTGACCGCGATCCCGGCGGCGAAATCGAGGTAGCGAGTGCCGTCCTCGGAGATCAGGTGGCAGTGCTCGCCGCGCACCGGCCGAACGCCGCACCGGGGGTACACGGGCATAAGCGGGGTGATCGACATGGCTATTTCCTTCGGGGCGCTCAGGCGCCGGAACGACAAATGGCGGCCCCGAGGGGCCGCTGGCTTGCATCCGTTTTATGGTCGGGTCCGGGGCCGGTCAAACCCGCTCCGGGTAGGCGCTTGCCTGTTAACGATCAGCCCTGAACGGGCACAAGGTTGACCGCCGAGAACTTTCCTCGTCGGTCGACTTCGAGATCGAACTGATAGCGGTCGCCTTCGTTGATGCCGGGCAGGCCCGAACGCTCGACCGCGCTGATGTGTACGAAAGCGTCTTCCTTGCCGTCGTCGCGGGTGATGAAGCCGAAGCCCTTCATGGCGTTGAAGAACTTGACCGTGCCGGTCGCCTTATCGCCGGTCAGCTCGCGCTGCGGGCTGGCCGCCTTCTCCGCGACCGCGATCACATCGCCCACCACTTGCAGGTCGGCGGCCGAAACCTTGCCGCCCCGGTCGACCAGGTTGAACTGCAGCTCCTGCCCTTCGGCGAGCCCCGCGAGCCCAGCCCGCTCGACTTGGCTGATGTGGACGAATATGTCTTCCCCGCCTTCATCGCGCTGGATGAAGCCGAAGCCCTTTTCGGTGTTGAAGAACTTGACCTTGCCCTGGCCGGTGCCGACCACCTGAGCGGGCATGCCGGCGCCGCCAGCACCGCCGCCAGGCCGGGGACCACGCGGTCCACTGAAGCTACTGCCGCCACCAGGTGCGCCGCCGGTACGCGGACCGTTAAAGCCGCCCCCGCCGCCGCCTAAGCGGTCTCCGCCTCCGCGCCAGGCGTCCCCGCCACCCGGCGGGCTGCTGTCCGCGAATGGGTCGAAACCTTCTTCACCGAAACCGTCCCGTTTGTCGCGTCCCCGGCCGCGACGCCCTCTATCGTAACCCATGAACCGAACTTACCTCACCAGCCCCAGCTTTCCGTACGCAGCACGCCCGCGCCGGACGCAACGTCGCAAAGCGGCGCCACTTAGAAGTTTCGCCTATAGCGAAGAAAAATCCATTGTGCGAACGAATAAACTGGCGGAGCCGGCCCAACTGTGCCGCGTATGGTGCGCTGATCGAAGACCGGGAAGGACAGCGAATGAGCGATTTCAGGCGCGTCACCGAGAGCTTCTGGGCCAGCCCCCAGATCACGCTCGCGGATGTCGAGCAAGCGCGGCGCCAGGGCATCGCGCTGATCGTCAACAACCGCCCCGAAGGCGAATCGGACGACCAGGCCGCGGGGGCTGCCATCGCAGGGGCCGCGCAGGCCGCCGGAATCGACTACTGTGCGATCCCCGTGACGCCCGGCGGGTTTACGGAGCAACAAGTGGACGCAATGGTCGCTGCGCTGAACGGCGCGCAAGGGCCGGTCCTGGCCTATTGCCGATCGGGGACGCGTTCGACCTTGCTGTGGTCGCTGGCGCAGGCCCGAAACCGGCGAGATCCCCGCGAAATCGCCCGCGAAGCTGCCGGGGCAGGCTACGACGTTACGCCGATAGCGGCCTTGCTGGCGAGACTGGCCGCGCGCACGGACGATTGACGGCGCATCGCGGCTCCCAAGCACAATCGCCAATAGAAAAGGGCCGAGGGATCGCTCCCCCGGCCCAATTCCCATTTCGATTCGAAGTGGGCGTTAGTTGCCTGAACCCGGACCGTAAGTGATTTCCACCCGGCGGTTCTGCGGCTCGCGCACTCCGTCGGCAGTCGGCACGCGCGGCATGCTTTCACCGAAGGCCTGGCTCGAAATCCGGGTATCCGGAATTCCGCGCCCGGTCAGGTAGCTGCGCACCGCGGCGTTCCGGCGTTCGGACAACCCGACGTTGTACTGAGTCGAACCCGACCGGTCGGCGTGGCCGGCCAGCATGATCGCGGCGGAGCCGCAGTTGCCGTACGCGGTGACCGCACTGTCGAGGATCGTTCCGGCCTCGGGCGTGATATCCGACTTATCCCAGTCGAAGAACACGATGTACGGCCCCTGGTTGCACTGCACCACCGGCGGCGGAGGCGGCGGAGGCGGCGGGGGCGGGGGCGGTGGGGGAGGTGGCGGCGGCGGAGGAGGCGGCGGCGGCGCTGCCCGGCCACCGAAGTTGGCCAGGAAGCTCACCAGCGCCGAATGGCTCTCCAGCTCGAATGAGTTGGGGCGGCCGGCGGTGTCGACCAGGTTCATCCGCATGGTGTTCAAATAGCGGTACTTGAGGCCGATCTCGGCTTCGTCGGTTACCGGGATGCGCACTTGGGCAATGCCCTGCCACGCCCAGTTGTGATCGTGATCGCGCAGGTAACCCACCCCGACGCCCGTGCGGCCGTCGACGCCGATCGTGTAGTCGGCATCGACCCAGGCGTGACCGGCACCAACACCGACCGAGAAACCGACGCCGTCGTTGCCGCCGAAATCGAGCAGCGCATTGGCCATCGCGGTGACGACCTGCAGCTCGCCCTGGACGGGGTTGATCGTGCCGGTCTTGAAGCCAGTCGTGGTTGAGAACTGGGGAATGCCCGGCGACGACGCGATGATCGTATCGGGTTCATACTCCTTGTAAGCAATGTCGCCTTCGATGCGCAACATGCCGAAGTCGTAGCCCAGGAAAGTCCCGAGCTCGTAACCCATCTCGTGGTTGACCTTCACGGCGTTGACGCCCCTGATATTGATGTCAACGTCCTGCATCTGGCTCACGCCCAGATCGGCCCCGAAATACCCTTGGCCATCCCGGGCCATTGCGGGAGCGGAAATCGCCGCAGCGGCGACGGCCATTCCCAGCGCTATCTTTCGCATATTACTTCCCCTTTGAACCTGCGCGGCCGTCTTCTAAGTCCAGCTTCAATAACTGGCAACCAGAACCGATCAGCGCTTACTGCCCCTTTTGACCGCGGTATCGGCCCCGCGCGGTCTCGCTAGCAAGGACCGCCCGGTTATTTCGTTCCATGGACGCCCTTGCTACCTTGTGCAAATGCTTATCGTCATGGGCGATTTGATCCTCAATGTGGCGCAAAAGATACACCGCATTTGGCCGAAAAAGGGGCCGGAGCAAGTAGCTCCGGCCCATCCAAGTTGCGTTCGCAGGAGGAACGCGGTGAGGCGGGACCGGGAAGTGGAAACCCGGCCCCGCCAAGCTTGATGATCAGTAGTTGTAGGCGCGCTCTCCGTGCTCGCGGATGTCGAGCCCTTCGAGCTCGGCGTCCTCGGTCGGGCGGAGCCCGAACAGCTTGTCGACAACGAAGAACAGGATTGCCGAGCCAATGCCCGACCACAGCAGAGTCAAGACCACCGCCTGCAGCTGAACCCACAACTGACTGACGATGCTGTAGCCTTCCGAAGTAACGGCGACGGCGGGGAACACCGTGTAGTCGAAGTAGCCTTGCCCGCCGAGGGAAGGCGCCGCGACGATCGCCGTGCCCAGCGCGCCGGTTATTCCCCCGATGCAGTGGACCCCAAAGACATCGAGCGTGTCGTCGTACTTGAACTTGTTCTTCACGTAGCTGACGAAGAAGTAGCAGATCGGCGACACTGCAAAGCCAAGGACGATTGCCGTCATCGGTGCAGCGAAGCCCGAGGCGGGAGTGATCGCGACGAGCCCGGCGACCGCGCCGGTCGCCCCGCCCAGCATCGACGGCTTGCCATGGTGGAACTGTTCGACCAGCGTCCAGCTGACAGCGGCCGCGCAAGTCGCAACCATGGTGTTGATAAAGGCGACCGCGGTGACCCCGTTGGCCTCAAGGTTGGAGCCGGCGTTGAACCCGAACCATCCCACCCACAGCAACGAGGCCCCGATCATCGTCATGGTCAGCGAGTGAGGCGGGGTCGCTTCTTTCCCGAAGCCGAGGCGCTTGCCGATCATCAGGCAGCCGACCAGGCCGGCGATGCCCGCGTTGATGTGAACCACGGTTCCGCCGGCGAAATCGAGCGCGCCCTTGCCCCACAGGAAACCGCTGTCGGTCTTCGCGTCGGGCAGGAAATCGGGCCCGGCGAAGTACCACACCATGTGCGCGATCGGGAAATAGACCAAGGTCATCCACAGCACGATGAAGATCATCAGCGGCGTGAACCGCACGCGCTCGGCGAAGCTGCCGACGATCAGCGCCGGGGTGATCATCGCGAAAGTCATCTGAAAGACGACAAATGACAACTCGGGGATATAGACGTTGTTCGAGAAGGTCGCGGCGTACGTCGACCCCGAGACCCCGATCAGGAACGCCTTCGAGAAGCCGCCGAAGAACTGATGGCCCATGATTTCCCAGCCGGCCCCGCTGGAGAAGGATTCCGAATAGCCCCAGCAGCACCAGATGATGCCGACCACCGAGACGATCATGAACACCTGCATCAGCACGCTGAGCATGTTCTTGGTACGCACCAGGCCGCCGTAGAACAGCGCGAGCCCGGGGACGCTCATCATCAGCACCAGGGCCGAGCAGACCAGCATCCAGCCGGTATCGCCCTTGTTGACCATCGTCGCCATCTGCTCGGTCGTCGGCGCCTTGATCATCGTCGTGGCCGGAGCGGCAACTGCCGCCACGACGGGAGCCGCGGCTGCCGCTGTGTCGGCTGCCGCTGTCGAAACGGCCGCGGCAGCGTCTTGCGCGAAGGCCGCGGTGGCGGCGAACAGCGAAGCTCCAAGCCCGCCGGCGCCGTACATGATTTTTCGGATCATACTGTTACCCCTCATGTCCAAGGCTGGCGCTCAGAGCGCGTTGTCGCCGGTTTCGCCGGTGCGGATGCGGGTGGTCGACGCGAGGTCGAGCACGAAGATCTTGCCGTCGCCGATAGAATCGGTGCTGGCGGTCTGCTGGATGGTCTCGACCACTTGCGCGGCCAGCGCGTCGCTGGCCGCGATCTCGATCTTCACTTTGGGCAGCATGTTGGTCGAGTACTCCGCGCCGCGGTAGATCTCGGTCTGCCCCTTTTGCCGCCCGAAACCTTTGACCTCGGACACGGTCATCCCGGCGATGCCGATGGCGCCGAGCGCTTCACGAACCTCATCGAGCTTGAATGGTTTGATGATGGCGATGATGAATTTCATCACTGACCCCTCTGTCGCACCGGACGATCCCCGGCCGGAAGTCAGCTGTGCAATAACCGTGCCAGTCCTTGAGAGGGACGGTTCACCTCTGCGAGGAAACGCCGCGGCTCACGCCCACGCTTGATTCTTGGGCAAGGTGCCTAAAAATCAGGCAGACAAGGTGAGCGCCGCGCGCACGGGGAGGTGATCCGAGGCAACCGAGGCCAGTGCGCTGTGGTGAACGCCGGCGTGATCGCAGCTCCATTCGCGGGTGTGCACGATTCGGTCGAGCTGGGCGAGCGGGCTGCGGCTGGGAAAGCTGCGCCCGGGATGCAGCACGTTCCACGCCGGGCCGAATGCTTTCAGCGCTCCCCCGCGCACCGACCATTCGTTGAAGTCGCCCATCAGCACGGTCGGCGCAGCGTGGCGGGCCATCTGCGCGCAAATGGCGCGGACCTGCTGACGGCGGAGCAGGCCCGACAAGTCGAGATGCATCCCCGCGACCATGAACTCGCGCCCCTGCAGCCGCAGCCGCGCGCACACCGCGCCGCGCGGCTCGAGCACCGGCAACGCGATCGGTTCGGCCCCAAGAATCTCGATGCCCCGCCGGACCAGGATCGCGTTCCCGTGCCACGCCATCCCGGCGGGCCGCATCGCCAGCGCCGCGACATGCCAGTGCCGTTCATCGAGCATCCGCCGCGGCAGCACCGCCGCGCGGCTGCCGAAGCGCATGTCCGCTTCCTGCAGCGCGACCACGTCGGCATCGAGCTCGTGCAGCACCGCCAGGATCCGGTCGGGATCACGGCGCCGGTCAAGCCCCACCCCCTTGTGGATGTTGTAGCTGGCAAAAGTCAGCCGCATGTCAGTCCGGCCAGGCTTCGGGATCGCCGGCGATGTAACGGTCGGTAACGCGCGTGGGCAAGCCGTCGATCGAGGTTCGGCGACGCTTGTGCTTGCCCGCCCATTCTTGAGGGTCTGCCCGGGCGTGGGCCTTGACCAAAGTCGCCCGTTCCGCCTCGAGCTGCATCAGCGGCACGCCCCACCCGCAGCTGGTCTGCACGCTTTCGATCGCGATATCGAAGATCTGCCGCGTGCCCGGCAGCAACGTAAAATGCGCCGCCAGCTGATCCCAGTCGCGCTCCCACGGCAGCACTGGTCGGCCTTGTCCGTAGATGCGCAGGATCAGCGCCGGCTGGCGGAAGTTGCACACCATCAGCGTGATCCGGCCATCGGCCAGCAACTGAGCATTGGTCTCGTTGCCCGACCCGCCAAGGTCGAGATAGGCGACGCGGGTCGGCGACAACACCCGCAGCGTGTCGAGACCTTTGGGCGACAAGTTTATGCGCGCCTCGGGGGCCGCGGTGGCGACGAAGAACACCGGCTGCGCCGCGATCATCGCCACGTGGCTCTCGGTCAGGGCATCGAAAAAGTCGGCCATGACGCTTCGCTATGCGAGCGGGCGAGCGCCCGCAAGTCAGCGCTCCTTGGTCGCGCTGAACGCGAGCTCGGGGTTCTTGTCCTGCTGATAGCCGACGTCCCACGCCGAGCGGGCCAGGAACACCGGATCGCGATCTCGGTCGTGCGCCAGGTTGGCGCGGTTGAACTCGGCAAAGGTTTTGAGCGCCGCGTCGGGACCTTTGAGCCAGCGCGCGGTTGCGAACGGCGCCGGCTCCAATCCCGCCTCGACTTTGTACTCGGCCGCGAGACGGCTCACCAGCACGTCGAGCTGGAGCTGGCCGACCACCCCGACGATCCACTGGCTGCCGATCTCGGGGTAGAACACCTGGATCACGCCCTCTTCGCTCAGGTCGTCGAGCGCCTTCCTGAGCTGCTTGGTCTTGGTCGGATCGCGCAGCTGCACCCGGCGGAGAATTTCGGGCGCGAAGTTGGGCAGGCCGGTGAAGCGTACCTCGTTGCGCTCGCTCAGGCTGTCGCCCACTCGCAACGTGCCGTGGTTGGGGATGCCGATGATGTCGCCGGCCTCCGCGGTATCGGCCAGCTCGCGGTCCTGCGCGAAAAACAGGATCGGCGAGTGGACCGCGATCGACTTGCCCGAGCCCGAAGGAATGAGCTTCATGCCGCGCTTGAACGTCCCCGAGACCATCCGCATGAATGCGATACGGTCGCGGTGCTGCGGGTCCATGTTGGCCTGAACCTTGAACACGAACCCGGTCACTTCGTCGCGGCCCGGCTCGATCGGCCCCGCATCGGACGGCTGCGGGCGCGGCGGCGGGGCATAGCGGGCGATTGCGTCGATCAATTCGGCGATGCTGAAGTTCTTGAGCGCGGAGCCGAAATAGACCGGCGTCAGGTCGCCGTTGCGGAACGCTTCGAGGTCGAGCTCGGAATAGCCGCCGCGGGCCAGGTCGACCTCGTCCGCGATCTCGCGCGGTAGCACGGCGGCGGCATCGCGCTTGCCGAGGAACTCTTTGCTCGGACCTTCCGGGCGGCTTACTTCGCCACTGGCAAAATCGAGTACTCCCTCGAACATCCCGCCCATGCCCACCGGCCACCCTTGCGGGCTGACATCGAGCGCGAGCATCTCGGAAACCTCGTCCAGCAGGTCGAACACCGGGCGGCCTTCGCGGTCGACCTTGTTGATGAAGGTGATGATCGGCACGCTGCGCAGCCGGCACACTTCGAACAGCTTGCGGGTCTGCGGCTCGATGCCCTTGGCCGCATCGATCACCATGACCGCCGAATCGACCGCGGTCAGGGTGCGGTAGGTGTCCTCGGAAAAGTCCTCATGGCCGGGCGTGTCGAGCAAGTTGAAGGTAATCCCGTCACGCTCGAAAGTCATCACCGAGCTGGTCACCGAAATCCCGCGCTGCTGTTCGATTTTCATCCAGTCCGAGCGTGCCCGCCGCGCCTGCCCGCGCGCCTTGACCTCGCCCGCAAGGTGGATCGCGCCGCCTTGCAGCAACAGCTTCTCGGTCAGCGTGGTCTTGCCCGCGTCCGGGTGCGAGATGATCGCGAAAGTACGGCGGGAATTGGTCGGGCTGGACATGGCGCGCGGCCTTAGAGCCTGATCGCCTGAGGGGGAAGCGCTTCGCGCTGTACGCCGGTGGCGTGAATCAGGTTCAACCAGAATGGCCGAGGCGCACCGTCACGTCCATGCGGAAGCTGCGGCTGGCGCCCGCGGCCAGCTCGACGACTCCCGGCTTGTCGCGGAAATCGCCGGCGAATCCGGCCGGATCGTTGAACCCCTGCCACGGCTCGATCGCCAGGAACGGCGCGCCCGGCTTCTGCCAGATTCCCAGGTTGGGGCTGTCGGGAAACGCGATCTCGAGCCACGCCCCGCCGTCCGCGCCGAACCGCAGCGCGCGGCTCGAAAGCCGGTCCCAGATAAGCGCATCCGCCTCGAACTGCGCCGCGCGCGGGATCAGCGTGTCGCCTTCAACGGGGGTGGGCTCAGGGTCGGGCAGCAGCAAGGCGGCGACCGGGTCGATCCGCCGCACCGGCTCCGGCTCGGGCCGTTCGAACACCACGCGGTGTGCGTCCTTGGCCGCGCCGCCGGGAAGCGGCCACGCAAACGCCGGGTGGAAGCCGAAGCTGAACGGCAGCGGCTCATCGGCGGGATTGGTCACGGTCGCGCGCATGGCGAGGGTGAGCCCGGTAATCGCGAAGTCCAACTCCAACGCGAATGCGAAAGGGTAGGCGACGCGCGTCTCGGGGCTGTCGGTCAAGTGGAAGCGCGCGCGGTTGCCCTCGTGCTCCGCTAGCTCGAACCGGCTGGTGCGGGCAAAGCCGTGCTTGGGCAGGGTGAAGGCCCGATCGCCGAGCCGATATCGGTCTTCACGCAGCCGGCCGACAATCGGGAACAGCACTGGTGCGTGCCCGGTCCAGAACGCCGGATCGGCATCGGTCAGGTAGTCGCGGCCTTGCGCGTCGGTCAGCGACCACAGCTCCGCCCCGAGCGGGTTGATGGTGGCTGACAAGTCCGCAGAGGCGATCGCGATCAGGTCCACCGCCTGCTAACTCCGCAGCACCGCTCCGAGTTTCGCGGCCGCAGCGGTTATCCGTTCGGAAATCGCCTTCAGATCCTCGTCGGTATAGCTCTTGTCGGCGGGCTGGAGCGTGACTTCGAGCGCGAGCGACTTGTGCCCCTCGGGCACGCCGGGACCGCGGAACTCGTCGAACAGCCGCACCGCGACGATGTTGGCCTTGTCGGCACCCTGAACTGTGCGAACCAGATCGCCCGCAGGGAGCGCTGCAGTGACAAGAAAAGCAAAGTCTCGGTCCACCGCTTGAAGCGCCGGAGGCGCATAAGGCGCGCGGGCGAAGCTGGCGGACTTCCTCACGGGAATTGCATCAAGGTGAATCCCGGCAACCGCAACCGGAACGCCGATGTCGAACTTCTTGAGCGTGGTCGGATGGACCATGCCAAAGCTCGCCAATTGAACTTTGGAACCAAGGCGCAGCGTGGCCGACTGTCCTGGGTGATAGAACGCACCAGCACCACCCATCACCTGCAAATTATCGACCGGCGCCCCTGCTTCGCGCAGCAATCCAAGGCAGACAGCTTTGGCATCGAACGCGTCAAAGGTCTGGGCCTTGCCAGTGTTCCATTGGCGCGAAGTCCGCTCTCCAGCCAGCACCAGGACCAGCGTCGGATGCTCGCCATCGGCCAGGTAACGCTGCCCGAGTTCGAACAGGCGCACGGACGAAGCCCCGCGATCGAAGTTGCGCCGTACTGCCGAAAGGAGACCGGGCAACAACGACGGACGCATAACTTTCATGTCCTCGCTGATCGGATTTTCCAGCGACCATGTCCCGCCGCCAACACTGGCCGCTTCCGCTTCTGAAATGAACGACCACGTGATCGCTTCGTTAAAACCCAAGCCAGCTGCAGCACGGCGCAGCTTGCGCTCGAGCTGCTGGGCGGGGGTGGCGGTTGGGCGCGCGACGCCGTCCGCGCGTGGCAGGGCCACGCTCGCGACGTTGTCGAGGCCGTGGATGCGGACAACTTCCTCGACGATGTCGGCGGGCCCTTCGATGTCGCGGCGCCGCAGCGGCGCGGTGACCTGCCAGTCGGGCGACACGGCAAAGTCGAGCGCCGTGAGCGTACGGCGCTGCTCGTCCTCGTCGATGGCGACACCCCCCAGGCGCGCCGCCAGCGCCGGATCGTATGACACGACCGTGCGCTCGTTAGGGGGCGACCCCGCGCGAACTACCTCAGACGCCTCGCCGCCGCAGATCTTGATGATCAGCCCGGTGAGTATCTCCAGCCCGTCGTCGAGAAAGTCCGGATCGACCCCGCGCTCGAACCGGGTGCGCGCGTCGCTGGTGAGGCCGAGCCGGCGGCCGGTGGCGCCGATCCGCTCGGGCTCGAAATAGGCGATCTCGAGCAGCACATCGGTCGTGCCCTCGGAGACGCCCGACCGCGCGCCGCCCATGATCCCGGCAATGTCGTGCACCCCGGTGTCGTCGGCAATCACGGTCATCTCGCCGTCGAGCGTGTAAGTCTTGTCGTTGAGCGCGGCGACCTGCTCCCCGTCGCGCGCGCGACGAGCGACGACCGCGCCGGTGAGCTTGGCCAAGTCATAGGCATGCGCCGGACGCCCGAACGCCAGCATCAGGTAATTGGTCACGTCCACCAGCGCCGAGATCGGCCGCTGGCCGGCCGCGATCAGCCGCTGCTGCATCCAATCGGGCGAGGGACCATTGGTGACTCCGCGTATCGCCCGCCCGTAGAATGCCGGGCACCCTTCGGGATCGTCGGTGCGGATCTCGACCGGGCAGGGAAAGCTTCCCGCAACCGGCTCAGCGGTGAACGGCTTGAACGTGCCGAGCCCGGCTGCGGCGAGGTCGCGCGCGATCCCCATCACGCCCATGCAATCGGGCCGGTTGGGGGTGATCGCGACGTCGAATACCGGGCTGGTGCCGCGATAGTCGGCAAAACTGGTCCCGACCGCCGCATCGGCGGGCAGCTCGATGATGCCTTCGTGCTCGTCGCCCAGCTGCAGCTCGCGCACCGAGCACATCATGCCGTTCGATTCGACCCCGCGGATCGCGCTCTTGCGCAGCACCATGCCGTTGGCGGGCACCACTGCGCCCGCGAGGCCCAGCACGCCCTTCATCCCCGCGCGCGCATTGGGCGCGCCGCACACAACTTGCACCGGCATGCCCGAGCCGGTGCTGACGGTCAGCACTTGCAGCTTGTCTGCATCCGGGTGCGGCCGGGCGGTAAGCACTTCGGCGACCTCGAAGCCGGCGAGCTTGTCCGCCGGGTCCTCGAGCGCTTCGACTTCGAGGCCGATGCGGCTCAGCGCGGCGCTGATCTCGGCCGCCGAGGCCTCGGTCTCGAGGAAGTACTTCAGCCATTCGAGGGAGAACTTCATGCGCGCGCCCCCACCCCGGCGCTGAGCGTCGGCTGGTCGAGGAACGAGAACCCGTAATGCTTGAGCCAGCGGACGTCGCCGTCGAAGAACGCGCGCAGATCGTTGATCCCGTACTTGAGCATCGCCAAGCGGTCGACGCCGACCCCGAACGCGAAGCCCTGCCACTTGTCGGGATCGAGCCCGCTCAGCTCGATCACCCGGCGGTTGACCATGCCGCTGCCGAGCAGCTCCATCCACGCGTGGCCGGGCGCATCGCCGCTGCCGCCGAGAACACGCCGGCCTTTGTCGAGCGCGAAGCCGACGTCGACTTCGACGCTCGGCTCGGTGAACGGGAAGTAGCTCGGGCGCAGCCGCAGCACGATGTCCTCACGCTCGAAGAACGCCTTGAGGAACGTCTCGAGCGTCCACTTAAGGTGGCCGAGGTGGATGCCCTTGTCGATCACCAGCCCTTCGATCTGGTGGAACATCGGCGTGTGCGTGGCGTCCGAATCGGAGCGATAGACGCGCCCCGGGGCGATGATCCGCAAGGGCGCGCCCTGGCTCATCATCGTACGCACCTGGACCGGGCTGGTGTGCGTGCGCAGCAGCATTTTTGTCGGTCTGCCGCTTGGCTGCTTGAGGCCGTCAGGAACTTCGGGTCCCGCATCGGGGAAATAGAACGTGTCGTGCATCGCCCGCGCGGGGTGGCTTTCGGGCATGTTGAGCGCGCTGAAATTGTGCCACTCGTCCTCGATCTCCGGCCCCGTCGCAACCGAGAAGCCGAGGTCGGCGAAGATTTCCGCCAGTTCGTCCATCACCTGACTGACCGGGTGGATCGAGCCCCGCGGCGCTTCCGGCGCGGGCAGCGTCAGGTCGAGCGTTTCGCTCGCCAGCCGCGCTTCCAGCTCCCGCGCGTCCAGTGCGGCCTTGCGGGCGACGATCGCCGCCGCGACAGCCTGGCGCAGCCCGTTGAGGCGCGGGCCCTGCTCCTGCCGCCGCTCGGGCGTCATCTGGCCAAGGGTCTTGAGCAGCGCGGTCACCGACCCGCTCTTGCCCAGCAGCGCGACGCGCGCCGCCTCGAGTTCGGCGAGCGTTCCCGCTTGCGCGACCCGCGCCAGGCTGTCGGCGGTGAGTGTGTCCAGTTCCATCATCGTTCCCGTGGCACAGCCGCTAGCGGCAAAGCGCATAAGAAAAAAGCGCCGCCCGCAGGCAGCGTTTTTGTCTCTTCCGGCAAAGTGCCGAACTCAGGCCGAAGGCAGCGCCGCCCCTAAGCCGCCGCTAGGCGGCGTTAAGCGCAGACTTGGCCTGCGCGATGACGGTGGTAAACATCGCGCCTTCGTTCATCGCCAGATCGGCCATGATCTTCCGGTCGAGCGTCACGCCGGCCAGCTTGGCGCCGTGGATGAACTGCGAATACGTCAGGCCTTCCGCGCGGACCGCGGCGTTGATCCGCTGGATCCACAGGCCGCGGAAGCTGCGCTTCTTCACCTTGCGATCGCGATAGGCGTACTGCCCGGCCTTCTCGACCGCCTGGCGGGCGACGCGGATGGTGTTCTTGCGGCGTCCGCGATAGCCCTTGGCGGCGTCGAGGATGCGCTTGTGCTTGGCGTGCGTGGTAACGCCGCGTTTGATACGGGTCATAGCTCTAGTCTCCTGCTGTCAGAACCGAAACGGGCTCAGCCGAGCCCGTAAGGGGCCCACAACTTGACCGTCCGGGTGTCCGCAACGGACAGGACAGTGGTGCCGCGGTTCTGGCGGATGTACTTGGCGTTGTGGCTAATCAGCCGGTGGCGCTTACCCGCGACCCCGTGCTTGATCTTGCCGCTCGCCGTGAGCTTGAAGCGCTTCTTCACGCCGCTCTTGGTCTTCAGCTTGGGCATTTTCGTCTCCTAGTCAGGACACGTCCAAACCAGCCCTGGCAGCCCTTGTGGCCAGACCGGCAGATGAATTGCGTGTCGGTGAAGCCGGCGCCCCTAAGCGAATGGCGGCCGAAAGGCAAGCCGCCTGGCGCCGTCCCGTGCTAGACCGAATTCCGGTCGACTCGGGGAGAATCGAGATGGCAGACGAAAACCAGAGCCCGGCGGGAGGGATCGCCGCACACATCACCATTCGCGACGGACGCGGCGCCGACGCGGTCAAATTCTACCACGACGCGTTCGGCGCCGAGGAAGTTTCGCGCCACCTGGCAGACGACGGCAAGCGGCTGATGCATGCGCACCTGACGCTGAACGGCGGCTCGTTCATGCTCAACGACGATTTCCCCGAGATGCGCGGCGGCGGGCCTGCGGCCGCGCCCAGCGGCACCACGCTGCACTTGCAGGTGCCCAACGCCGACGCGATCTGGAACCGCGCGGTGGCCGCCGGCGCGACCGTGAAATTCCCGCTCGAAAACCAATTCTGGGGCGACCGTTACGGTCAGGTTGAGGACCCGTTCGGCTACACTTGGTCGATCGGCGGGCCTCAGACGAGCTAGCCGCCCAGCGCCCCCAGCACATCCTCCAACCGCGCCGGATCGCCCAGCGCCAGCACGTGGCCGTCCGAGGCGGCGTGAAGCGGATCGCCGTTCCAGTCGCACATCAGGCCTCCGGCGCCCTCGACCACCGGGACCAGCGCGGCGAAGTCGTGCAGCTTCAGCCCGCTCTCGCATACCACGTCGATAAAGCCGGTGGCGAGCAGCGCATAGTTGTAGCAATCGCCGCCCATGACCATCCGCTTGTGGTCGGTCGCTTGCGCCAGGGCCATGAACATATCGCCCTCGCCTTGCGTGAAATGCTGCGGCCCGGTGGTGGCAATGGTGGCGTCGCCAAGGTGGCGGCAAGCGCGCGTCACCGCCGGCTGGCCGTTGAGGGTGGTCGCTTGCCCGGCCACGCCGAGCCAGCGCTCACCCAAAATGGGCTGGTCGATCACCCCCAGCACCGGAAAGCCGTCCACCACGAGCGCGATCAGTGTGCCGAAGGTCGCACGCCCGGCGAGGAACGCGGTGGTCCCGTCGATCGGATCGAGCACCCATTGCCGGCCGGAACGGCCAGCGCTGACGCCGAATTCCTCGCCCTGCACGCCGTCCTGCGGCACTTCGGCCGTCAAGATTCGGCGCATCGCTTGTTCGGCGGCGCGGTCGGCAATCGTGACCGGCGAGGCGTCGCTTTTGCGCTCGGCAACGAGCGGCTGGCGAAAATACGGCCGGATCGCCGCCCGCGCGGCATCCGCAAGGCGGTAGGCTAGCGCGATCTCGACCGACAGGTTCACGGTCAGTCGAACAGCGAGCTGACGCTCGTCTCGTCGGCGATCCGGCGGACCGCCTCGCCGATCAGCGGCGCGACGGTGAGGATGCGGATCCGGCCGGAGTCCCGGGTCGCCTCGGTTGGCAGGATCGAATCGGTGATCACCAGTTCGGTCAGGGCCGAACCGTTGACCCGCGCCACCGCTCCGCCCGACAGCACCCCGTGCGTAATGTAGGCCGCGACGCTGGTTGCCCCCGCATCGACCAGCGCCCGCGCAGCGTTGCACAGCGTTCCGCCCGAATCGATGATGTCGTCGATCAGGATGCACGTGCGGCCCTTTACATCGCCGATGATGTTCATCACTTCGGATTCGCCGGCCCGCTCGCGGCGCTTGTCGACAATCGCGAGCGCGGCGTTGTCGAGCCGCTTGGCCAGGGCGCGGGCGCGGACCACGCCGCCAACGTCGGGGGATACCACCATCAGGTCCTGACCGGCGTAACGCGCGAGGATGTCCGCCGCCATGACCGGAGCCGCATAGAGATTGTCGGTCGGGATATCGAAAAAGCCCTGGATCTGCCCGGCGTGGAGGTCGACCGAAAGCACCCGGTTGGCGCCCGCCTCGGTGATCAGGTTGGCGACCAGCTTGGCCGAGATCGGCGTGCGGGGCCCGGGCTTGCGGTCCTGCCGGGCATAGCCGAAGTATGGGATGACCGCGGTAATCCGCTTGGCCGAGGCGCGCCGGCAGGCGTCGATCCCGATCAGCAGTTCCATCAGATTGTCGTTGGCCGGGAAGCTGGTCGACTGGAGCAGGAATAGATCCTCTCCGCGCACGTTCTCGTGAATCTCGATGAAGATTTCTTCGTCGGCGAAGCGGCGCACGCTGGCGTCGGTCAAGGGCGTTTCGAGATAGTCGGCGATCGCCCGGGCAAGCGGCAGATTGGAGTTGCCGGCCATGAGTTTCATCGCTGCTCTCCCGCCGCTTTTGCCGCCCGCCTCTAGCCCAGCGCCCCGCGATTGCAACCTGCCGAGGCCCGGCATTCATCGGCGATTCACGGCTCCCAGCCTGAGTGGCAGGCGGGCCGGGTGGAGCGGGCATGCTGCGGAGTGCGATTGTCATGGCTGCCGCGCTCGCCGCGCTCAGCGCCGCGCCGGCACGGGCCCAGGAAAGCGAATCCCCCGCGCAAGGACCCCCGGCGGATGCCCCGCCTGCGACCGCCGAGCAAATCGCCGAAGGCTTGCGCCAGGCGCTGAAACCGCCCGGCGGGACGGAGCTCTGCAAGGCTCCGAAGGGCAACGAGATTGTGGTCTGTGCGGAGGATCCCCAAAAATTCCGGGTCCCGTCTTCCACCGACGAAGGGCGCAACACCAACGACGGGATGCCCCGCGCGCCCGATGTGTTCGGCATTCCCGCGGGCGGGATCGTGATCGCCAGGGGCTGCTTCATCCCGCCGTGCCCGCGAAAAATGCCGCCGATCATCGATCTCAAGGCGATTCCCGAGGCCCCGCCCGGGTCCGACGCGGCGCGCTTCAAGGAAGATGCCGACGCGCGCGAAAGAGCGGCCGCGAAAGCGGCGAACTAAGACTTAGCCGAGCAAGTGCATCACCAGCGGCGCCTCGGTCAGGCTGGGAGAATCCTTGAGCAATGCGACGGCCGCGGCGACCGCGTTTTCCGGTCCTTCGTGCGTCACCATCGCGATCAGCACTTCGCCGCCTTCTTCGGGACGGCCCTGCTGGATGAGGCTCTCGATCGAGACCCCGGCATCGCGCATCGCCGCGCTGATCTCCGCCAGCACGCCCGGGCGGTCGGTCACGGTAAAGCGCAAATAGGCGCGATTGCGGCGATGCCCCGGATCGGCCGCGGGCAGCGCTTCGAGCTCGGCCGCTGGGACGGAGAACGGGGCCGAGGTGAGCCCGCGGGCGATATCGATCAGATCGGCAACGACCGCGCTGGCGGTCGGGCCGTCGCCTGCCCCGGCACCCTGGAACAGCAGCCGCCCGGAGAAGTTGCCTTCCACAACGACCGCGTTGGTGGCGCCGTCAACCGCCGCCAGCGGATGGTCACGCGGCACCAGGTAGGGCTGGACGCGCTGGAACAGCGCCCGCTTGCCGGCCCCTTCGTCGTCACTGGCCGATTCGCAATCGGCCAGGCCGATCAGCCGGATGACGTAACCGAGCGCCGCGGCTTGCGCGAAATCGGCAGCCCGCAGCCGGGTGATCCCCTGCACTTCGACCGCCGCAAAATCGATCTGCGCGCCGAACCCGATCGCGGCGAGAATCGCGAGCTTGTGCGCGGCGTCGATCCCCTCGACGTCGAACGTCGGATCGGTTTCGGCGAAGCCGAGCCGTTGTGCGTCCTCGAGCACGTCGGCGAAGTCGCGCCGGGTGCGCTCCATCGTGGTGAGGATGTAGTTGCAGGTGCCGTTGAGAATTCCGTAGAGCCGGAGCAGCTCGTTGGCGGCGGCGCCTTCACGCAATCCCTTGATGACCGGGATTCCGCCCGCGACCGCGGCTTCGAACTTGAGTGGCACGCCGCCCGCTTCGGCGGCGGCGGCAAGTTCCAGCCCGTGATGCGCGATCATCGCCTTGTTGGCGGTCACCAGGCCCTTGCCCGCCGCCAGCGCGCGCCGGGCCAGCGCCAGCGCGGGCCCGTCGGAACCGCCCACCAGTTCAACGACGACGTCGACGTCGCCGCGCTCGGCCAGCAGGGTCATGTCGTCTTCCCAGGCAAAGGCCTCCAGATCGACGCCGCGATCCTTGGTCCGGTCGCGCGCGCATATGGCGACGATCTGCAGCGGTCGGCCCGCACGCCGCGCGATCAGCGCCCCATTGGTTTCGATCAGCCGGATGACCCCGGCGCCGACCGTGCCGAGCCCGGCAAGCGCGATGCGTAGCGGTGCGGCCATCCTGCGTCCTTCCAAGCTGCGCGCGCCCGTTAGGCAACGCGCGCGGACTTGGCTAGGGGGCAGCCTTGCGCGATGGGAGGGTCCCGCTCAGGCGCGGGTCCGGCGGCACGGCCCAAGCTGCTGGAGAATCAGCCGGTAATCGGCGTCGGCCCGCACCCGCGCGCTGGCCTCTTGCTGCAGGTAGGCCCGCGCCGGCAGCTGCCGCGGCAGGAAGCAGGCCAGACGGTACCAGGCAACCGAGTTGGGTTCGGGCGGGCGCGCCGATTCATCCGCGATCTCGCTCCACGATGCGCCCCACCGCGGCTCCTGGCCGGGCCGGCGGACCACACTGAGCGAGACCGGCGTGCCAACGGCAGTATCGACGAACAACTGCGTTTCCGATTCGCCCGTCAGGTTGCCGGCGACGCTCATCGCTTCGCGAATCTGGCGGATCCGCGGCGGCGCGCCGGGCGCGGCAAATGCCGCGATTATGCCGCGGGTCAGTTGCTCGCTGGCCGGATCGGCGATGATATAGCCATCGGGCGCCGCGAGCTGAAGCACGCCCGGCCGGTCGGGGACCGGAGCGGCGAACACCAGCCAGCGCTGCTTTTTGAGCTTGGGAGCCTTGCCGTTCGCCAGTAGCGGTACATCGGCGAGGAAGGCGACTTGCGAAGCCAGACCAGAACGGCCCCACAGCAGGCCCAGCGTGCGCCCTTCGATGTACAGCCGCGCGTGGCCCGCGGCGAGGCCGGGCGCCCGGGCCGATTCGACCGGCGCCTGGGTGCGAACTTCGACCAGTGCGATCGTGGCGCTGGCTTCGACCAGGTCGGCTATGTCGGCGTAGGTCGCGGGCGCCGCGCCCGGGGGCAAGGGTTGTCCGTCAACCGCGCCAGCGGATGACAACATCAGCGCGGCGGCTACGGCGGCCCGGCGAATTCCCCCGCGCGGGCGCCCTCCGGAACCAAACTTCGCCGACATGGGTTTCCTCCTAGCATGGCACGAGAGCAGGCATTTCGCTCGATAATAGCGGACGATTTCACCCTGTGAGGCGTGAATCGCTGGTTAACCGACAAAGCGTTTGCTCCGGCCGATCTTCGCGTTTAAGGCTCCGCCCGTTTGGGCCCATAATCAGAAAATTAACAGGGCTCAGCAGGTCGGCCTGGATCCTTTCTCAAGCCGCTTCGGCGGTCTCGCGGCGAGGTTTTAGGTGGACAAGTCTTTCTGGCGGCTGGCAGGATGCGAATCCCGGCGGCTGCCGCCATGCCCGGTCTTCCGCCGGGCATACTGACACTCGGAGTGAAGGGACTGGATGGCTTACGCTGACCAAGAGATGAGCCGAAGCAGGCTCGTCGCTATCATCATCGTTGCCCTTATCCACGTTGCGATCGGCTATGCGCTGGTTACCGGCCTCGCCTATTCGGCGATGAAGCAGGTGATCGCGCGCGTGACAACGGTCGACGTCACGGAGCCGCCGCCGCCGGACGTACCGCCGCCGCCGCCGCCGCCGGACACCGCGCCCCCGCCACCGGTTGCGCCGCCGCCGCCGATCAGCATCGCGGTCTCGCCGCCGCAGATTCAGACTCAGGCGAACATCCCGCCGCCGGCGCCACCCGCGGTGATCATTCCGCCGTCGGCACCGCCGGCGCCGCCGCCGCCGCCGCCGCCGCCGAGCAGGGCAACGCCCAAGGGAAATCCGTCGAGCTGGGCGAGCACGGAGGATTATCCGGCGCGCGCACTGCGCGATGAAAAGCAAGGCGTGACGAGCGTGAGCCTCGGTGTCGGGGCGGACGGACGAGTCACCAGTTGCTCAATCACCAGCTCGAGCGGGACGCCTGAGCTCGATCAGACCACGTGCACACTCCTGACCCGCCGTGGCCGGTTCAGTCCGGCAACTCAGGGCGGCAGCCCCGTGGCGAGTACATGGACCACTTCAATTCGTTGGCAAATTCCGCGTTGATTTGTGAACCCGCCAAGTCGGCGGGGACACCACACTTGGTTTCGCGAGATTACATAGAGAGGACTAACCCGCATGCTTATCGATATCCTCGCCGCGGCCGGAGGGAATGCGGCTCCGCAGACCCAGTTCGGATTCACCGAGGCCCTTCAACAGGGCGGCGTCATCGCCATCACCATCCTGGTGGTGCTGGTGATCATGTCCGTCGGATCGTTTTATATCCTGATCACCAAGCTGCTCGAGCAGAATAAGATCCTGCGCGAGTGGCGCAACGTCCGCGGCAACTTCTGGCGCGCGAACACGCTTTCCGAAGGCGCCGCGAAGCTCGCGAAGAACAGTGCCTGGCGCCAGGTGGTCGACGACGGGCTGGCCGCCGAAGCGCAACACGCCAAGATGACCGACAGCCTCGAAGCGCACGATTGGCTGCACGGCTCGCTGGCCCGCTCGGAAGCGTCGATCAACGCCCGTCTGGCCAGCGGCCTGCCGTTCCTCGCGACCGTCGGCGCGACCGCTCCGTTCGTCGGCCTGCTCGGCACCGTTATCGGTATCTACCGCGCCTTGATCAGCATTGCGATCGCCGGCTCGGCGTCTATGGACAAGGTCGCGGGTCCGGTCGGTGAAGCGCTGATCATGACCGCCATCGGTCTGCTCGTCGCGGTTCCGGCCGTGCTCGCCTACAACTGGCTGCAGAGCCGCAACAAGCGCATTGCCGAGCACCTTTCGGGCTTCTCGACCGACGTGCTGGCTAACATCAATTCGGGCGGTACCGTGAAGCCCGCATTGCTCACCGCTGTCGGCAAGACTGCTCCGGCGGCCGCGCCGAGGACCGCCCCCCCGGCACCGCGCTAAGGCGAAGTGACGAAGGGGCGGGTTCCGGCATGCGGGTTGCCCGCCCCTTCCAGTTTTGAAATAGGACGAAACGACAGATGGCTATTCAGGTAGGCGGCAACGAACGGCCGATGTCCGACATCAACACCACGCCCCTGGTGGACGTGATGCTGGTGTTGCTGATCATCTTCCTGATTGCGATCCCGGTCGCCATCCAGACGGTCGAGAAGCTGCACGTGCCGATCTTCCGGTCGCAGGAATCGAAGGACAAGGTCGAGAACCTGCTGCTGACGGTGATGACGACCGACGATGCCGGCCGCACTCCGAGCGTGGTCAGGAGCGGGACGTACGGCGGCGCCAGCCGCAGCGGCCAGTGCCGGGTGTATATCAACAACACCACGCTGGTCGACTCGCAGGAACTCTACGATCAGGCGTTCAAGCGGCTCGACGCGATCGTGCAGCGCGCGGGCGGGCCCGAGGCGATCATGAAGAATCCCGAAGACATCCCCGAAGTGCATATCCGCGCCGACCAGAACGTGCCGTGGCGCTGCGTCGCCGGTGCGATCTTCAACGTGCAGGCCGCCGGTTATCCTACCGTCGGATTCATTTCCAATCCGGTCGATCCAAACGGCTAATTAGCCTTGCGAGTAACCGAAGACGCAGATTTCAGGAGTTAGCATTTCATGGCAATGGCAGGCGGCGCCGACGACGGCACACCGATGATGGACATGAACATGACGCCGTTGATCGACGTCCTGCTCGTGCTTCTCGTCATGATGATCATTACCATTCCGGTCGCGACACACTCGGTCGATATCGACCTGCCGACGCCGTCGACCGTGCCAACCAACAATATCGAGCCGGACAAGAACAAGATCATCCTGACCCCGGCCAACGAGATTCTGTGGAACGGGATGGCGATCAATCAGAACCAGTTGGTCGCCAACCTCCAGGCGACGCGCGCCTTGGCGACCGAGCCCGAACTGCAGTTCGAGCCCGATGCCGACGCTGCTTACGATCTCACGTCCAAGGTGCTCAATATCATCAAGGGCTCGGGCGTGACCAAGTTCGGATTCGTCGGCAACGAGAAGTACCGCTCGTTCACCAAGTAACCCCCCGGTTATCGTGATTCGAAAGGGGGCGGAGCGATCCGCCCCTTTTTTTGGCTTAGGCACCACTTCGGGCGGTCGTCCGTTTGCTTGGCGTGTCTAAGCTCAATCGCGAATGGATCGTCCAGCCGCGCGAGCTGGAACGCTAGTCGTCATCTTCGGCAGTTTGCGGTTCGACCCGCATCGCCGCCTCGGCCAGGCTTTCGGCTTCGAGCAGCAGTTCCTCGTCGACCGCGCCTTGCGGCAAGCTTTCGCGGCCGATCATCACCATCACCGGGACCGCGAGCGGGCTGACCCGGTCGAGCGTGACGTGGACCAGCCGCTCGGCCGCGGTGTCGAGCAGATCGCCCAGCCGCCCGATGTCGGTCATGCGCACGCGGGCATCCGCCCACGCCGCCTCCATCAGCAGGTGGTCGGGCTCGTATTTGCGCAGCACGTCATAAATCAGGTCGGTCGAGAAGGTGACTTGCTTGCCGCTCTTGCGCCCGAACTTCCCCTGACCCGGATGCTGGCGCTCGACCAGCCCGCCGATCACCGCGACTTCGCGGAAGGCGCGCCGCAGCAAGTGCGATTCGGTGACCCACTCGACGAACTCGTGAGTCAGGATGTCGGGCGAAAGCAGCGGGGCCGGATCGGTCACGGGCTTGAGGCCCCAGACCGCGAGCGAGTAGTCGTTGGCGACGAAGCCGCCCGGAAGCAGCCCACGCTCCTCCATTCGCTTGGTGATCAGCATGCCCAGCGCCTGGTTCGCGTTCCACCCGGCGAACGTGTAATACGCGGTGTAGTGCCGCCCGCCGTGCGGGAAGCTTTCGACCAGTAGGTTGTCCGGCCCCGGCAATTGCGAGCGCCAGTCCTGCACTTCCAGCCATTCGCGCACGTCGTCGGGGAACCGCGCCCAGCCCGCCCGATCGACCAGCATCGCGCGCACCCGGTCGGCCAAATGCGTGGTCAGCGGCAGGCGCAGGCCCATGTAGCTGGGGATCGCTGCCGCACGCCGCGCCGCGCGAACGATCAGGTCGAGGTCGCGGAACGCCTCGACCTCGAGGTCGAGGCCGGCGAAGCGGAAGGTATCGCCGGTGCGCAAGCTGGCGGCGAACTGCTCCTCGACTTTGCCGAGCGAACGGCCGTTGCGGAAGCGGATCTCGATCATCTCCGAATCGACGATGATGCCCGCGTTCATCCGGTGGCGCTGGGCATGCTCGGGGTGGGTCAGCCGCCACAGGCCATCCGCGTCGCGCACGATGCGCTTGAACTTGTCATAGGCCTTGAGCGCGTAGCCGCCGGTGGCGACGAACATGAGCACCCGGTTCCACACGGTGTCGTCGAGCCAGGCATAAGTCAGGCTCGAGCGCACTTGGGCGAGCAGCACGGCTTCGTCGAACGGCGCCGCACAGGCGCACGCCATCACGTGCTGGGCGAGCACGTCGAGCCCGCCCGGCCGGAAATCCTCGCCGTCGCGCTGGCCCTGGTCGACCGCGTCCTTGGCCGCCGCCGCCTCGAGAAACTCGAATCGGTTGCCCGGAACCAGGATCGCGCGGCTCGGCTGGTCGAGCCGGTGATTGGCGCGCCCGATCCGCTGCAGCAGGCGGCTCGAGCCCTTGGGCGCGCCCATCTGCACAACGCAGTCGATGTCGCCCCAATCGACGCCCAGGTCGAGGCTAGCGGTCGCGACCAGCGCGCGCAACTCGCCGCGCGCCATCGCCCCTTCGACTTTGCGCCGCGCCTCCTTGCTCAGAGATCCATGGTGGATGCCGATCGGCAGCGTGTCCTCATTGGCGTTCCACAGTTCCTGGAAGATGTATTCGGCCAGGAACCGCGTGTTGGTGAACACCAGCGTTGTCCGGTTGCGCTTGATGATCCGGTAAAGCTGCGGGATCGCCCAGATCGCCGCGTGGCCGCCCCACGGCACGCTCGCTTCCTCGGGCAAAAGGATCTCGACTTCGGGCGGCGCGCCCGGCTCACCGACGACCAGCGCCACCGAATCGATGCCGCCCCACGGCGCGAGCCATGCGCGGAAGCTTTCGGGATCGGCCAGCGTGGCCGACAGCGCGGCGCGGCGCATGGCGGGCGCAATCGCCTGCAACCGGCTAAGGGCCAGGGCGAGCAGATCGCCGCGCTTGCCGGTGGCGAACGCGTGGACTTCGTCGATCACCACCCGCTTGAGCCCCGCGAACAGTTCCAGGCTCTCGGGATAACTGAGCAGCAATGACAGCGATTCGGGCGTGGTCAGCAAGATGTGCGGCGGGCGGGTGCGCTGGCGCTTCTTGCGGTCGGAAGGCGTATCGCCGCTGCGGGTCTCGATCCGGATCGGAAGGCCGATCTCGTCGACCGGCGCCACCAGATTGCGCTGAACGTCGTGCGCCAGCGCCTTCAATGGCGAGACGTAAAGCGTGTGCAGCCCGTCCGGAGGCGTCTTGCCCCGGCTAGGGCAGAAATCGGCCAGCGTCGGCATGAACCCGGCCAGAGTCTTGCCCGCGCCGGTGTCGGCCACCAGCAGCGCGTGTTGCCCGGCGTCATCCGCCGCCAGCATGTCCGCCTGATGCCGGCGCACCCGCCAGCCGCGGCCGGCGAACCACGCGGCGATCTCGGGCGGGACGGCGGCGTCGCTCATCGGCCCGTCCTGCCGTGCCCGGCGCTCAGTGCCCGGCTTGCGCCCCCCGCTCCAGACCCGAGGCGGCCAGCTGGTCGTCGATCTGGTGGAGCAGCCGGTCGAGGCCCTGCTGAGTGCCGCTTTCCGCGCGGGCAACGAGCACGTCCTGGGTGTTGGACGCGCGCAGCAGCCACCACCCGTCGGCGGTGGTGACTCTTACCCCGTCGGTGTCGTCGACGCTGATGCCTTGGGGCGCATCGGTGCCGTTGAGCCGCTGCTTGACCTCGTCGATGGCGGCGAACTTGCGGCTTTCGTCGACCTGGAAGCGCAGCTCAGGCGTATTGAGCATCGGCGGGATCGCGCTCTTGAGCTCGGTCACCGTCTTGCCCAGCCGGGCCGAGGCAGCGATCAGGCGAATCGCCGCGTAAAGCGCGTCATCATAACCGTAGTAATCGTCGGCGAAAAACACATGGCCGCTCATCTCTCCGGCCAGCGGGGCATGAGTCTCCTTCATTTTGGATTTAATCAGGCTGTGCCCGGTCTTCCACATCAGCGGCTTGCCGCCCAGCTCGGCGACCCGCTCGAACAGCGCCCGGCTGGCCTTAACGTCGGCGATGATCATCGACCCCGGGCGTTTACGTAAGAGGTCTTCCGCATAGATCATCAGCAGCTGATCGCCCCATATGATCCGGCCCATGCCGTCGATCGCGCCGATGCGGTCGCCGTCGCCATCGAAGGCCACTCCGAAGTCGAGGTTCTTCTCGGCGACCAGGGCGCGCAAATCGGCGAGGTTCTTTTCCTCGGTGGGATCAGGATGATGGTTGGGGAAATTTCCGTCGACTTCGGTGAACAACAAGTGGTGCTCGCCCGGCATACGCGCGGTCAGCGCCTCGAGCGCGGGTCCGGCGGCACCGTTGCCCGCGTCCCAGCCGATCCGCAGCCGGGCAAGCTGGTCCTGGTCTATTCCGCCGAGCGCCTCGAGCATGCGGCCGATATAGGCGTCCATCACCTCCAGGCTTTCGACCGTGCCGGTTCCGTCGTCCCATGCGCCCGCCGCCGCCATCTGGCCGATCCGGGTGATGTCGGCGCCGAAGAACGGACGCCCCTGAAATACCATCTTGAAGCCGTTATAATTGGCGGGATTGTGGCTGCCAGTTATCTGAATGCCGCCATCCACCTCTTCGGCTGAGGCTTCCGCGTAATAGAGCATCGGGGTCGGACCCATGCCGATCCGGCGCACGTCGCACCCGCTCGCGGTCAGCCCTTCGATCAGTGCATGCTCGAGCATCGGCGAGCTGACCCGCCCATCGTACCCGACCGCGACCAGCTTGCCCCCGGCCCGGCGCAGCAGCGTGGCGAACCCGCGCCCGATCGCGCGGGCGTCGTCCGGCCCCAGGGTCTCGCCGATGACCCCGCGGATGTCGTATTCGCGAAGCACGGTGCGGTCGAAGCTATGGCTCATCGGGGTTCCTCAATCGGGTAAGGCAGCTCATCGAGCAACAAGTCCCGCGCCGCGTTGGCCTCGTGCATTTGCGCGTTGCTCCCGCCGCGGTCCGGATGGACCAGGGTAACCAGGCGCCGGTGCGCGCCGAGGATTTCCTCGCGCGATGCCGCCGCGGTAACGCCGAGCAACTTGCGCGCGTGGAATACGGCTTGAGCGCGCGTGCTGATCTTGGGTTCCCACGGCCAACGTCCGGTGACCAGCTTGAACCCGTAACAGGCGATCGCCGCAAAGATCAGCAGCTTGATCATCGTCAGGCCGCCGCGCTCGGCCGCTCGGCCCCGACGGGCAAGTGAAGATTGGCGACCAGCGCGCGCAGTTCCTGCCGGGCGACAAGGTGACTGGTGCCGAGCTCGCCGAGCTGGCCCTTGTCGAGCAGCGTAAGGCCAGAGGGGAATAGCTCGCGGTAGATCACCCGTTCGGACAGCCCGTGCGCGACGCGGAATCCCACTCGCTTGCTGAGTTCGCCCAGCGCCTGATCCATGCGCCGCTGGTTGCGCGCATCGACGTGCTGGACGCGGTTGCGGACCACCACCCAGTCCATCGGCCGGCGTCCCTCGCGCAGCTGCTTCAGCGCCCGGTCCTTGCGTGCTTCCC
>JBDSDC010000038.1:0-8077 GCA_039920725.1 Croceibacterium sp.
GGGGCCAATAGCGAGCGGCGCCCTTGGCGGGAGGAAAGGGAAAAGTCAATCGCCGCGGATCACCGCGCGGCGGCGCACCCGCGCGCCGAGGGCGTGCCTTAGCTGGCGGACGTCATGTTCGTCAGCCGGGCCCGCCGCTGGAATCCTGGCTGGCGCCGCTAGCGACACCGCCATGCCTGACTCGATCGGAGATGTCCTTGCGGCTGGCGGCGGCAAGCTCGTTCCATTCGGCCTTGGTCATGCAGATCTTGTTGACCCGCGTGAGCGATCCAGTGACCCTCTCGGTCTTGCAGATCTTCTTTTCGGCCTTTTCGGGCTCGTTCTGGGCGATGGCGCCGGTCGCGCTCAGCAACGCCAGGGCCGCAATAAAACAGCTCGTCTTCATCAAACTCTCCAATACAAACCGCGCCAAATGCGTCCAAAGCCTGGCCCTAAAGCGCGCAAGTAGCTGAAATTCGCCTTTTCGGCAATGGTCGAGCGGTACCGTCAATGTCGCCATTTGTCGCGCCGCAAACGTCGGTCAGTCGGGCTTAGGCGTCCTGCCGAGCGCCGACAACACCCCCCGCAGGGTCCGCACCTCCAGGTGGTTCCAACCGGGTTTGGTCAGCATCGTGCGCAAGGTCAGGCGCGTGGCGACGGTGCGGCTCGGCGCGCGGAAATAGCCGGCCGGTTCGAGCAGTCCTTCGAGGTGCGCGATCATCGCGTCGAGCTCGGCTTGCGGGGCGGGGGGCAGCAAGTCCTCGGCCGGCGGCTGCGCCAGCCCGCGCCCGCGCGACCATTCGTAAGCCACCAAAATCACCGCCTGCGCCAGGTTGAGCGAAGCGAAGGCCGGATTGACCGGCACGGTCACGATCGCCCGGGCTAGCGCGACATCCTCGGTCTCGAGGCCCGAGCGCTCGGCACCGAAAAGGATCGCGCATCGCCCGCTGTGTCCGGCGATTTCGCGCGCCGCCTCATCCGGAGCGAGGACCGGCTTGGTCACCCCCCGTTTGCGCACCGTGGTGGCGTAGACATGCGCGCAGTCGGCGACCGCTTCGGCGGTGGTGGCGAACACCCGTGCGTTAGCGATCACCCCGTCCGCCCCGGCCGCGGACGGCCCGGCTTGCGGATTGGGCCACCCATCGCGCGGCGCCACCAGGCGCATTTCGGTGAGCCCGAAATTGAGCATCGCCCGGGCCGCCTTGCCGATATTTTCGCCCAGTTGCGGGCGGACCAGGACGATGATCGGGGCGTCAGTTTCCGCCGGCATCGTCGCCGCCCGCTTCGTGGATCGCGCTGGCAAATTCCTCGAAGTCGCGGGCTTCGGAAAAATCGCGATAGACGCTGGCGAAGCGGATGTAGGCGACGCTGTCGAGCTGGCGCAGGCCTTCCATGACCATCGCCCCGATGCGCGCCGAGGAGACTTCGCCTTCGCCCGCGGTTTCGACCTGGCGCTGGATGCCCGAGACGAGTTGGTCGATCCGCTCCTGCTCGATCCCGCGTTTGCGGCACGCGAGCATGACCGATTGTTCGATCTTGCCGCGTTCGAACGGTTCGCGTTTCCCGTCGCTCTTGGCCACGGTCATGTCGCGCAGCTGGACTCGCTCGAACGTGGTGAAGCGCGCGCCGCAACTGTCGCACTGGCGGCGCCGGCGGATCGCGGTGTTGTCCTCGGTGGGGCGCGAATCCTTAACCTGGCTGTCGTCATGCGCGCAAAACGGGCAGCGCATGGCGGTCTTACGGCCGGAGCCGCTTGTAGAGTATGAAGCCCGCCCCGGCGAGCAGGCCGATCGGCCAGGTCACGATCGGAAGCACCGCGCCGGCGATCGCGCCGACCGCGGCGCCGGTCAGCACCGGCTTGGTCGAGGGGTGAGCCATGCCTTCCTTGGCCATGTCGCGGATTTCGCTGCCGGCATCGGTTAGCAGGTCGGCGCCGCGCGGGTCGTTGGAATCGGGCATTGGGTTATCTCCCGGGATAGACTGGAAAGGCTTCACACAGATCGCCGACGCGTCGGCGGACGCTTTCTTCGACTTGTGCATCGCCTAAGTCGCCATTCCGGCGCATGCCTTCAAGGACTTCGGCGATCAATTCGCCGACCTTGCGGAACTCCGCCGGCCCGAACCCGCGCGTGGTCGCCGCCGGGGTGCCAAGGCGGATGCCCGAAGTCTTGCTATGCGGCAGCAGGTCGAACGGGATCGCGTTCTTGTTGCAAGTGAGAAACGCCCGGTCGAGGCCGACTTCGGCCGCCTTGCCGGTGACCTCCTTGGGGCTAAGGTCGACCAGCATCAGGTGGTTGTCGGTCCCGCCCGAAACGATCCTGAGGCCGTGCTCCTCGAGGCTGGCGGCGAGCGCCTTGGCATTCTCGACCACCGCGTGGGCATAAGCCTTGAACTCGGGCCGCAGCGCTTCGCCGAACGCGACCGCCTTGGCCGCGATCACGTGGACCAGCGGGCCGCCCTGGAGGCCGGGGAACACCGCGGAATTGAGCTTCTTGGCCAGCGCCTCGTCATCGGTCAGGATCACACCCGAGCGCGGTCCGCGCAGCGACTTGTGCGTGGTGGTGGTGACGACATGCGCGTGGGGGAACGGCGAGGGATGCGCGCCGCCCGCGACGAGGCCCGAAAAGTGCGACATGTCGACCAGCAGCCACGCACCCACTTCATCGGCAATTTCGCGGAACGCGGCGAAGTCCCAGTGGCGCGGATACGCGGTGGCGCCGGCGATGATCAGCTTGGGTTTGTGCTCGCGGGCGAGGCGGCGGACTTCGTCCATGTCGAGCCGTTGGTCCTCGCGCCTGACGCCGTAAGGCACCGCGTTGAACCACTTGCCGCTGAGGTTGACCGGCGAGCCGTGCGTGAGGTGGCCGCCCGCGGCGAGGTCGAGGCCCATGAAGGTGTCGCCCGGGGTCAGCAGCGCCAGGAACACCGCCTGGTTCATCTGGCTGCCCGAATTCGGCTGCACATTGGCGAACTGGCACCCGAACAGCGCCTTGGCGCGCTCGATCGCCAGCGTTTCGACCTGGTCGGCGTATTCGCAGCCGCCATAGTAGCGCCGACCCGGATAGCCCTCGGCGTATTTGTTGGTGAACACGCTGCCGGTCGCCTCGAGCACCGCGGGGCTGGCCACGTTCTCGCTCGCGATCAGCTCGATCCGGTCGCGCTGGCGAGTCAACTCGCGGCCGATGATCGCGGCGACCTCGGGATCGGCGTCTTCGAGCGTGTCGTGCCAGAAGCGCTGCAACGGATCGGGATGGATGGGATTACTGCTCATGCGGAAAGGTCCTGCGGCACGTGGGTCAGCTTTTCGACGCGGGGGGTGTGGCGGTTGTTGCCGAAGGGCGTGGCAAGGAACGCCTCGATGCACGCGCGGGCCATGTCGCGGCCCACCAGGCGCGCGCCCAGCGCGAGAACATTGGCGTCGTTGTGGTCGCGCGCCAGGGCGGCCGAAAGCGGTTCGGACACCAGCGCGCACCGCGCCTGGGGCACGCGGTTGACCGCGATCGAAATGCCGATCCCGGTGCCGCACAGCGCGATGCCGCGCTCAGCCTCACCCGAAGCAACCATGCGCGCGAGCTTGTAGCCATAATCGGGGTAATCGACCGAATCGATGCCGTGCGTGCCGAGGTCGGCGACCTCGTGCCCGAGCCCGCCAAGCCAGGCCGCCAGCTCGTCCTTCAGCGCGACGGCCGCATGGTCGGAGGCGATGGCAATCTTCATGCGCCGCACATAGGGGCAGGGCGCGGGCCGTGCCACCGCAAATGGGCTTTGTCCCCGGCGAGGTCAGCTATAGGCTGCCCGCGCGATCGTTCGCCGACCAACGGGAGAAACCATGGAATACCGCTACCTCGGACGCAGCGCGCTGCGCGTCTCGCCGCTGTGTCTGGGCGCAATGATGTTCGGCGGCGCGACCGACGAGCCGACCAGCCGCCGGATCATCGACAAGGCGCGCGACCAGGGGATCAATTTCCTCGACACCGCGGACGGCTACAACGGCGGCAAGTCGGAGGAAGTGGTCGGCCGGGCGATCGCCGACCACCGCCACCACTGGGTCGTCGCGACCAAGTTCGGCTATCCGAGCACGCCCGGCCCGAACGAGCGCGGCCAATCGCGCAAGTGGATCGTGCAGGATGTCGAGGCGAGCCTGAAGAAGCTCGGCACCGACTTCATCGACGTGCTGTACTTCCACCGGGCGGACACCGAAGCCCCGTTCGAGGAAGCGCTCCGGGCGATCAAGGACCTGATCGCGGCGGGCAAGCTGCGCTACTACGGCGTGTCCAACTTCAAGGCGTGGCGGATCATGGAGGTGTGCCGGATCGCCGACAAGCTGGGCATGGACCGGCCGGTGGTCAGCCAGCCGCTGTACAACATCGTCGACCGCCTGGCCGAAGTCGAGCAGCTGCCCGCCGCCGGGCACTGCGGGATCGGCGTGGTGCCCTACAGCCCGCTCGCGCGCGGGGTGCTGAGCGGCAAGTACGATCCCGCCGCGCCACCGCCACCCGATACCCGCGCCGGGCGCGGCGATCCGCGCATCATGCAAACCGAATGGCGTCCTGAATCGCTCGAAATCGCGCGCAAGGTCGCTGAGCGGGCGGCCGACAAAGGAATCACCACGGTTGCCTTTGCGATCGCCTGGGTGCTGCGCAACCGCTTCGTCAGTTCGGCGATCGTCGGCCCGCGCACCGAGGAGCAGTGGGACGCCTACCTGCCCGCGCTGACCGCCGAGCTGACCGCCGAGGACGAGGCGTTCATCGATAGCCTGGTATCACCCGGCCATGCTTCCACCGCACGCTACACCGATCCAGCCTATCCGATCGAAGGGCGGCAACTGCGCTAAGCGGGCGGGGCGCCGAAGCGGAAGCTCGACGCGCTCCAGTGTCCGAGCAGATCGTCCTGGTGGTAAATGCACGCGCCCGGCTCATCCTCGGCTGCACCGACCGCGACCATCAGCGGGATCAGGTGATCTTCGCGCGGGTGCGCGGTGCGGGCGTAAGGCGCACTGTCCCAGTGCTCCAGCCGCTCGGTGCGCTCGCGCGGGGTAGCGCGCACCAGCGTATCCTGCAGCCAGCCATCGAAGGCCTTGCTGGGCACTTCGGCGCTCCGATCGCGGTTGCGCAAGTTGTGATAGCTGAGCCCGCTGCCGACGATCGCCACGCCCTCGCGGCGCAGCGGGGCAAGCAGCCGGCCGACCTCGAGGTGGAGTGCGGGATCGAACGAACGGTCGACCGACATTTGCACCACCGGGATCGTCGCCTCGGGATAGAGCGGTTCCATCAGGCTGAAAGTGCCGTGGTCGAACCCGCGCTCGGGATCGAGCCGCGCGCTCACTTTGCCCTCCTCGAGCAAGCCCTGCACCCGCTCGGCCAGCGCAGGCGAACCGGGCGCGCGGTAGTGGATGCGGTACGTGTATTCGGGAAAGCCGTAGTAATCGTAGAGCATTCCCGGCTGCGCGGCCGAGGACACCGCGAACCCGCGCTCCTCCCAGTGTCCCGAGACCATCAGCACCGCGGTGGGCCGCTCGGCCAGCTCGCGGCGGACATCTTTGATCGAGGCTTCGAGCTGGTCGAACACGCCGGGCTGATCGTGCTTCATCCACGGCCACGGCCCGCCGCCGTGGCTGATGAAGTATGTGGGCAGGGTTTCGCTCATGGCCCCCAGATGAGGACGCGGGCCGCGAAAGGGAAGGCCCGCGCCGCCCGGCTCACTTCACGTCGAACACCAGCAGCACGTTGCCGGGCATCTTGCTGAGGAATCCGTAGCCTGAATTGACGATCAACTGGCCGCCCGCCGCCAGCGGGGCCGCGCCCGCGCTGATCGAGCCGCCGTGGGCCATGGTGCCGTTGACGGTGGTGAACGCTACGTTGGTGTCCTTGTCCCACAGCAAGGCGCCATCGAGCGCGTCGAAGATGCGCAAGTGCCCGTCGGTCGACCCGGCGAAGACCAGTTCGGGAGTCACGCTGATCGCCGCCGAATAGCCCGGCTGGCACAGCGGGGTGGAACCGCACACATGGGGCGCCGGCGCCGACCATACCGGCTCTCCGGTTGCCAGCTTCAGCGCGTAGAGCCCGGGGCGTGCATCGGCATCGGGGGCGACGCCATCGGGAAAGTCGCTGACCGGCAGGTAGACAAGTTCGTTGGCAGCCGCGATGCCGAAGTGAATTCCTCCGAACACGCCGCCGCGCCCGACCTTCCGCTGCCACACCACGCGCCCGGTGTCGGGATTGAGCGCATAAGCCACGCCCGACTTCTGTCCGGCCAGGATGTAGCTCTGGCCATCAGGGCCTTGGGTAAGGATCGCGGCGGATCCGAAATCGTGATCCGGGCCGTTGTCTTTGGGGCAGCTGCCGGGTGCGGGCGACATGCACGCAGCGTTCCATACGTCATTGGGTTCGACCTGGCTCGCCCATTTGATCCGTCCGGTCGCCTTGTCGAGCGCAACGATCGCGTCGCTGTTGCGGGTGCTAGGCTGCGAGTAATTATCGCCGGTGGTGAGGTAAATCTGGTTGCGCTTGTCGTCGACGACCGGGGTCGACCAGGTCGAGACTCCCGATGGTCCCATGATCGGGGCACCCGCCGGAGTCGTGCCGACGCGGGTGGCCGGTTTGTCGATCAGGTAGCTGCGCCAGCGCACCGCCCCGGTCATCGCGTCAAGCGCCAGCAGCGAGCCGCGGAACGTGCAGCAAGCGTAAGTCGGCACGATCGCCGCCGGTTCCTCAAGTGAGGACACCGGCACGTACAGTACCCCGTTATGAAGCGCGGGCGTGCCGGTCATCGTGCGCGTCGGATGCGCGTCGATCGAGCGCTTCCACTTCAATTTGCCGGTCACCGCGTCGAGCGCATAAGCATTGCCCAGCGTATCCCCGAAATAGACCAGCGGCGCGGCGTGCCGGTTGCCCACACGCCACGGGCTGACGATCACCCCGGTGCGGACCGCGGCGGAGGCGGCGTAAGTCCACCGCGCGCAACCGGTCGCCTGGTCGAGCGCGTAGAGCGTGCCGTCGTTGCCGCCGACATAGATCGCCCCGCCGGCCAGCGCGGGTTGCGAATGGGCGTTGATCGCGTTGGGGAACGCGAACGCCCACTTGAGCCTGAGCCGCGCGACATTGGCCTTGCCGATCCCCGCGGTGCGCGCCGAAATCGAATGGGTGTTGCCGGCATCGAGGCCCCAGCCGGGGAATACCGGCGGCTTCGACCAGTCGAACTGCGCGGCCGGGCCCTTGCACCGCAGCGGTCCTGCGACCGCATCGGCGGTGCCCAGCGGGCGCTTGGCGATGAATTGCGCGACGAGCGCTTTGTCGCCCGCGCTGAGCGCGGCGCCCTGCTGCTTCATCGGCCCGGTGGCCAGCGCGCGGACAATCGATTCGGGGGCGAGCATCCCCAGCGCCCCGGGCGCGGGGGCATGGCTGCCGGGGTTCTCGTGGCATGACGCGCAGTGCGCCTGGTAGATCGCCGCCCCGGCCGCGAATGGCACGACGGGGGCGGATGGCGGCGCAGCCCGGTCGGGCGACTGGGCCGCGAGTCCGGCCGAGGACAGCAACCCCAGCGGCGCCGCTATCCGCACGGCTCCCAGCAGCAGCGCGGCAATTCTCCGGAACTTGAGCATCAGGTCCTCCCCCTGCGCTGTTGTGCCACGATCGCCGGGGGGAGCAACTGCGCTGTGCTCAGAGCAGCTCGGCGGGCAGGGCGCGGCCGCGGATCAGGTCCGCCGCCTTCTCGCCGATCATCATGCACGGCAGGTTGGTATTGCCGCTCGGCAGCGCGGGCATCACCGAGGCATCGGCGATCCGCAGCCCGGCGATCCCGCTAACCCGCAGCTCGGCATCGACCACCGCGCCGGCATCGGTCCCCATGCGGCAAGTGCCCACCGGATGCGAGCGGTGGCCGGCATTCTCGCGGATATAGGCTTCGAGCGCCGCATCCGATTGCACGTCGTGGCCCGGGCGCAGCTCGCGCCGGATCAGGTCGCGCAGCGGGCTTTCGGCATAGATCGCCCGGCTGAGGCGGGCCGCGCGCACCATGCCCTCGAGATCGCCCCGCTCGTCCAGCAGGTTCATCAATATCCGCGGCGGATCGCGCGGATCGGCCGATCGCAGCTTGACCC
>JBDSDC010000039.1:0-7497 GCA_039920725.1 Croceibacterium sp.
TGCCGCTGCCGTTGACCCCGATAACCAGAATCACCTGGGGGCGGGGAAAGGCGGTGATTTCGAGCGGCCTGGCGACCGGGCGCAAGATCGCGGCGATTTCCTCCGCCACCGCTTCCTTCAGCTCGCGTTCGGTAATCGACAGGCCAAAGCGCTTTTCGGTCAGCCGTTCGCGGATCCGCGCCGCGGCGGCCGGGCCGAGGTCGGACAGGATCAGCGCATCCTCGACCCGGTCGAGCGTCGCCGCATCGAGCTTGGCGGTGCCGACCACCCCGGTCAGGTTGTCGGCCAGCCGCTCGGAAGTCTTGCGAAAGCCCCCGAACAGCCGCTCGGACCAGGTCGGCTCGCTCATCGCAGCACTCCGCCGTCGAGAGCGGTCGGGGTGACGGTGACAAGCGTGCCGGGCGCGGTGCTGGCGGGCAGCGCGACCCGCGCGAAATTGGCCGCGTACCCGGTGCCGCCGCGCTCGGCCAGCACCGCGAGCGGCTCGCCGACGAGGCGGGCAAGCCATTCGCCGCGCACCGCCGCTATCTCCGCGCGCAGCTCGGCGGCGCGGCGGCGGATTGTCGGCGGCGCCACTTGCGGCATTCGCGCGGCGGGCGTGCCGGGCCGCGGCGAATAGGGAAACACATGGCCGTGGACCACGCCCAACTCATGCACGATCGACAGGTTGGCGGCATGCATCGCCTCGTCCTCGGTCGGAAATCCCGCGATCAGGTCCGCGCCGACGGCGATCTCGGGCCGGCGCGCGCGCAGGTCCGCGACCAGGCGCACCGCGTCCGCGCGAGCGTGGCGGCGCTTCATCCGCTTGAGGATCAGGTCGTGCCCGTGCTGGAGCGACAAGTGGACGTGCGGCATGACCCGCGCCTCGCCCGCCAGCAGTTCGGCCAGCGCGTCGTCGATCTCGATCCCGTCGAGCGAGGAAAGGCGCAGGCGGGGCAAGTCCGGGAAAGCCGCAAGAATCGTGCCGACCAGCGCGCCCAGCCGCGGAGCTCCAGGCAAATCGTGGCCCCAGCTGGTCAGGTCGACCCCGGTCAGGACCACCTCGCGCGTGCCGCACGCTACATGGCGCCCGACCTCGCGCAGCACCGCCGCGACTTCGAGCGACCGGCTCGGTCCGCGTCCTTGGGGAATGACACAGAAGGTGCAGGCGTGATCGCAGCCGTTCTGCACCGCGACGAACGCGCGTGTATGACAAGACGCTGCCGCTGCCGCCGCAGGGGCGACATTCCACACGCGCGGATCGAGCTTGCGGGCATTGGGCACCAGCCCATCGACCTCGGGCATCGCCGCCAGCTGTGCGCGTTCAACCTCGGCCGCGCAGCCGGTCACCAGCAGGCGGGCATCGGGCCGGCTTCGGCGCGCCTTGCGAATCGCCTGGCGGGTCTGGCGCACGGCTTCGCTCGTCACCGCGCAGCTGTTGACTACCACCAGCTCGCGCTCGCCCGCGAGCATTGCGCGAAGAGCCTCGCTCTCGGCAAGGTTGAGCCGGCAGCCGAGCGACACGACTTCCAGGCTCACGAATAGTGGCCCCAATCGAAGGTGCCGCGGAAGCTTTCGGCTGCGGGGCCGGTCATCGTGACGTGCCCGTCTTCGCCCCACGCGATGCCCAGCGTGCCGCCCGGCAGCGTGACGTCGACCCGGCGGTCGGCCAGCCCGCCGCGCATGGCCGCGACCGCGGTGGCGCAGGCGCCGGTGCCGCACGCCCGGGTCAGGCCGGCGCCGCGCTCCCACACGCGCAAGCGGATCGCATGGCGGCTGTCGAGCGTGGCGACGTTGACGTTGACGCGTTCGGGGAACAGCGGGTCCATCTCGATAGTCGGGCCGAGCCGCTCGAGCGGGACCGCGTCGCAATCGGGCACGAAGAACACCGCGTGCGGATTGCCGATATTGACCGCCGCGGGGCGTTCGAGCTCGTCCCAAGCGACCGGCAGCGCGGCGGTGTCCATCGCATAGGCGAGCGGCACTTCGTCCCATTCGAAGCGCGGCACGCCCATGTCCACCGCAATGCCGCCCTCACCCGGATGAGCCCGGAGCATGCCGCCGATGGTCTCGATCTGCACCGGGCGCCCTTCGAGCAACGCCACCGCCCGCGTGGCGTTGCCGCAGCTGCTGACTTCGCCGCCGTCGGCGTTGAAGATGCGCATCTTGAGGTCGGCAGTGGTCGATGGCTCGATCAGCACGACCTGGTCGCAGCCGATGCCGGTGCGCCGGTCGGCCAGCGCCCGAGCGGTCGCCGGGGTCAGCGGGGGGAGCGCCTGCACGCGCGAGTCCAACACAACGAAATCGTTGCCCAGGCCATGCATCTTGATGAACGCGGTGCGCATGGGCGCGACGTAGGGCCTGCGCCGCCGTGCGGCAATGGCGCAGGCGGATCAGCCCGCCTTGCGATGAACCGCCGGGCCTGCCGCGGCCAGATTGCCGGCGGCCCCGCGGCTAAGCAGATCGAGCTTGTCCAGACGGTCGAGGGTGGCGGCGGCCGTTTCCGGGTGTCCGTACAGATAGCCCTGGCCCTTGAGCTCGCCCAACCCGCGCAAGGCCTCGAGCACCGAGCGGGTTTCAACGCCCTCCGCGGTGACCGGCAGGGTCAGCCCGCGGCCAAGCGAGACGATCGCCTTGACCAGCTCGCGATTGCCGTCGTCGCGGGCCAGCTCGGTTACGAAGCTGCGATCGATCTTGAGCCGGTCGAACGGCAGCGAACGGAGTTGCGACAAGCTCGAATATCCGGTTCCGAAGTCGTCGAGACTGATGCGGACGCCCTGGTTCTTCAGGCTCATCACGATCGCGCGGACCGCGCCGATGTTCTCGTGCAGGCAGCTTTCGGTGATTTCGATTTCGAGCCGCTCGGGCGGGAAGGCGCCGTCCACCAGCAGCTTGAGCAGCTTCTGGGCAAACCACGGATCGCGCAACTGGACCGGCGAAATGTTGACCGACAAGGTCAGCTTGGGATGCCACTCGCGAGCGTCGCGCAGCGCCTGGCGGATCAGCGATTCGGACAGCTCGCCGATGATATCCATGTCTTCGGCCACCGGAATGAACGTCTCCGGGCTGACCAGGCCGAATTGGGGCGACTGCCACCGGGCGAGCATTTCGAACCCGACAAGATCGCCGGTCTCGAGATCGACCTGCTGCTCGTAATACGGCACGAACTCGCCCGCGGCCAGGCCGCGGCGAATGCCACTCTCCAGCTCGTTGCGAAACCGCAGCTCATGTTCCATCTGCGGCTTGAACCAGTAGAAGCGGTTCCGGCCGCGCTTCTTGGCATGGTACATGGCGATGTCGGCGCGGTGCATCAGGGTATCGCTGCCCCCTTCAACCGCTGATCCGTCATCGTTGCGGTCGCTGGCGATGCCGAGCGAGACGGTCGTCTGGATGGTCCTTTCGGCATCGGCGATCGGCAACGAGATTTCCTCGATCAGGTTGGCGGCGAAGCGCTCGACATAGGCCCGGTCGTCGAGATCGTACGGCAGCGCGCAGACGAACTCGTCGCCGCCGATGCGGGCGAGCACCGCGCGGTCGGGCAGCAGCGCCCTGATCCGGCCGGCAAGCTCGGTCAGCACCAGGTCCCCGGTGCGGTGTCCGTTGAGATCGTTGACCTGCTTGAAATTGTCGATGTCAATCAGCATCACCGCCAGTTCGCGCTTCCTGGCCGTGCATTCGGCGCTCAGCGCGTCGATCGCCGGACCGCCGCTGCGGCGATTGAGGCAGTCGGTGAGCGGGTCGCTTTGAGCGAGTTGGTGGGCCACGGCTTCGGCCTTGCGCCGCTGCGCGACCTCGCCTTGCAAGTCGCGGTAGCGGCGCCAGCCGAAGATCAGCAACGCGATGTTGAGCAGGACGGCATTGGTCAGTGCCGGGTCCGGGGCTGCCCCGCGGCCCATCCACGCATCGATCAGGCGGGGCATGATCGAGCCACCGGTACCGATGAACAAGATTAGGGCCGCTATGGCGATGCCGAGCGCGACGACGTCGCGGTCGGCGGTCGCCATGCCGCGCGCTTCCGAATCCTGATCCGCCGCCGGCCGCTTGAGCACGAATGCAATCCCCCGATTGCGGCATTATCGACGGACGTGAATAACTTTCGGTTAATTGCGCGCGCCCGCATTACTGCTTATCCGGCGCCGCGGAAGGGGTGCCGGGAAGGGCCGTGCGATGAATTATTGGCTGATCAAGTCGGAGCCGGCGGCCTATGGTTGGGACCGCCTGCGGGCCGACGGCGAAACGCTGTGGGACGGCGTGCGCAACCACCGCGCGGCGATCAATTTACGGACCATGGCCGCGGGCGACCAGGCCTTCTTCTACCATTCGGTCACCGGCAAGGAGATCGTTGGGATCGTCGAAATCACCGCCGCCGGTCTCAGCGACCCCAAGGACGACAAGTGGCCGGCGGTCAGGATCAGGCCGCTGCGGGCGCTGGGCAAGCCGGTCACGCTCGCCGCGATCAAAGCAGACCCGGCGCTCGAAGGCATCGATCTGGTGCGTCTTTCGCGCCTGTCGGTGGCTCAGATGCGGCCGGCCGAATGGCGCCATATCGAAGCGCTCGCTGCCGCGTGATCGCCGGAACCATCGTGCCGATTCAGGTGTTTACTTGCCGCGCGGGCCATTCCCACAGCACGCCCGCCGAAGGAGAGAGACGATGGGTGAACTTAAGGACCGCGCCAAGGGCGCCGTGAACCGGGCCGTCGGCGGCGCCAAGCAGGAATCCGCCAATCCCGAGACCCGCGCCGAAGGCCGCGCGCAACAACGCAAGGGCGAAGGCCAGGACGTGGTCGGCAAGATCAAAGGGGCACTCGGCGACGATATCTGACCCCGAGGACGCATGGCGAGGGCCGGCCGTTCGCGCGGGCGGCCTTCGTCGTCAGCGCGCGCGCAGCCCGCTGACCGTGACGCCCGCGGCGCTGAGTTGCTCGATGTCGGTCAGGCAATGAAGCAAGCGCACGCTGCGCCCTGAAGCTGCCTTCGCCAACGCTTGGGCGAACTGGGCGGTGGTCTCGGCGCGTTCGCCACAGCCCCCGAAGGCGCGCGCCAACGCGGCAAAGTCCGGATTGGTCAGATTCGTCGCCGACACGCGGCCGGGAAAGCTGAGTTCCTGGTGCATCCGGATCGTGCCGTAGGACCCGTTGTCGATCACGATCACGATCAGGTTGCAGCCCTGCTGCGCCGCGGTCGCCAGTTCTTGCACGCTCATCAGGAAGTCGCCGTCTCCGGCCACCGCGAGCACGGTGCGCTCGGGGTAGCGCAGCGCCGCTGCCACCGCTGCCGGGAGGCCGTAGCCCATCGCCCCCGCGGTCGGCGCGAGCTGCGAGGGAAAGCCGTGGTAGCGCCAGTAGCGGTGCCACCAGCCCGAAAAATTGCCCGCCCCGTTGCACACGATCGTATCGGCGGGCAACAGGCGGCGGGCGATCACCAGGCATTCGGCGAGATCGAGCGCGAAGCGGCCGCCGCCGCGCGGGTCGGACCATTCAAGCCATTCGCGGTGTGCCTCGCCGCCGGCGCCGGACGGGACGACTGGCCCGTGGTCCCACCGGGCCGCGCTTTCGGCGAACTCGTCCGGACCGGCGCAGATCGCCAGGTCAGCCCGGTAGACGCGGTTGAGCTCGCCGGGATCGGAATGGACGTGGACCAGTGTCTGGCCGGGATGATCGGGCGTCGGCAGCGTGTATCCCTCGGTCGTGGCTTCGCCCAGCCGCGCGCCGACCGCGAGGATCAGGTCGGCAGACCGGATGCGCTCGACCAGTTTGGGGCTCGGGCCATAGCCGAGGTTGCCGGCATAGACCGGCGAGCCCGGATCGAGCGCGTCCTGGCGCCGGAACGCGGTCGCCACCGGCAGGCCAAGCCGCTCGGCGAAACGGGCGAAGTGCTGGCGCGCCGGTGCGCCCCAGCCCGCGCCGCCGACGATCGCCACCGGTGCCGCGGCGCCGCGCAGCAGCGCCATTATGGCCGCCAGCGCTTCGGGGCGGGGCGCCTGAGCCGGGCGCTGCACGAACGGCCGCGGCGCGGCCTCGACCGTTTCGCGGAGCATGTCTTCGGGCAGTGCCAGCACCACCGGACCGGGCCGGCCCGAGATGGCAGTGGCAAAAGCGCGCGCCACGTATTCGGGGATGCGCCGGGCGTCATCGATCCTCGCCGCCCATTTGGCGAGCGGCGTGAAAATGGCCGGGAGATCGACTTCCTGGAAGCCCTCGCGGCCGCGCGCATCGCGGGCGACATCGCCGACGAACAGGATCATCGGCTGCGAATCCTGGAACGCGACGTGGACCCCGATGCTGGCATTGGCGGCGCCGGGCCCGCGAGTGACGAACGCGATTCCGGGCCGCCCGGTCTCGGCGGCGTTCAGCGCCCCGTCGGCGCACGCCATGAATGCCGCGCCGCTTTCATGACGGCAGCTGACCACATGGATTTCGGGCCGGTCGAGCAGCGCGTCGAGCACCGCCAGAAAGCTCTCCCCCGGCACGGTGAACACCCTGTCGCAACCTTGCTCGGCCAGGCAATCGACCAGCAGGCGGGCGGCGGAACGGGTCACCCGAGCAGCGGTAGCCGGGGTGCGCAGGCGGAGCAATCGGCTCGACTATGTCTCGTCTGTGGACAGTAACCAAAACGCCGGGTCCCGTTTGGTTAGCAAAACGTTAAGCCGTTACTATGCGACGCTCCTTAGTGCTCACCGACGAAAGCGCCCGGCACCCGCTGCGGGCGTTGCTGCCGGCCAGTTCGCGGCACTTGCGCGACGAACGGGCCGAGCCGCGCGTGCCGTGGCGCTTGCTGCTGTCGAGCGACATGCGCGGGGTGGCGCAGACTTACATCGCGTGCCTGTTCGCGGCGACCGCGTTCCTGATGTGACTGGGCCCGTTGTGACCGGCTAGGCTGCCGCCAGCGCCACCTTCTCCGCCGCGTGCAGACGGACAGCGAGCCACGCCGAGACCAGGCACATCGCCGCGCTGAGCAGCAATTGCTCGATGATCGCCACGCCCACCGCGCTGAGCCCTGCGGCGATCAGCGAGCCGATCACCATCGCGCCCGAATTGACGATGTTGTTGGCCGCCACCGTGCGCGCCGCCTGCGCCGGATCGCACTTGGTGGTCAGGAACGCATAAAGCGGGACCACGAACATCCCGCCGGCGATGGCGATGAATAGCAGCACCAGGAGCACGACCGAGGCGAGCGGGTAGGACAAGAACTCGGCCACGCCCATCAGATGGGTCCCGTGCACGTCGGTCGACCAGACATGGCACACCAGCCAGAACGCCGCCACGGAGGCGCCCATGAGCAGCACCGAGACGGCGGCGTAACGGGCCGAAACCTGCCCCTTGAGCAGCGCGTTGACCGCCACCGAGCCGATCGCCACTCCGACCGAGAACACCACCAGGAACAAGCTGGCCACTTCCTTGCTGGCCAGGAGCACGTTCTTGGCGAGCGGCGGAAACTGGATGAACAGGACCGCGCCGATGGTCCAGAAGAAGCTGATTGCCAGAATTGCGTAGAACACCTCGCGCTGGTGCATGGTGT
>JBDSDC010000040.1:0-18117 GCA_039920725.1 Croceibacterium sp.
GGATGATGAAGATTGTTCCTATAAGAGCAATTGCTACGGTCTTGGTGGCGACTCCCCTGGCTGCCCCGCAGGCGGCTACCAATGATGGTGAGATCAACTCAGCAAAACTTCAAGAGCTTGCTCAACGCATCGGCAAGGTGAGCGATGCCAATGAGATCGAAAGATTTCAGTATATCTACGGCTATCAACAAGATCATTTTCTGATGCTAGAGCAGACAGATCTAGTTTCCAAAGATTCCGTTCATCGCTACAAGAACGGCGTTTATTATGGCAAAGCAGGCGCGCAACGCTTTTGGCCTGGGCGCGGTGGCGGTATGGCACGACAGACTGACATGCCGATATTCGGATCGCTGATCGATCATCATGAGAGCCAGCCAGTGATTACGGTTTCGGACGACCGCATGAGAGTGAGGGCGCGTTTCCGTAACTCCACGGATCGCTACTACACGCAAGCTTTCGGAGGTGCCGACTCGGAGAATGCCAAGGGCGCGGACCAGTCTTCTTGGTACGAGAATGAGTACATCCGAGAGGACGGCGTGTGGAAAATTTACCGCTTCAACGTCTGTCTTTACGCTGAAGGCTCGACACGAGCCGGGTATGCCGATCTTCCTGAGCCCGGCAAGCTGGGCACGCCGGAGGATGCCGGTCCAGAATATTGGAAAGATTTTGTCCGCACCACTGACGACACAAGTGGCTGGAACGTTCTTTATCCCAAGAATCCCTTGGGTCCGGACAAGGTCGAGACTGGCGAGGAGGCTGGATGCTTTTTTCCCAAGAACCAGACAATGGTCCACTCCGTGGTTCTTCCGTTTCATTTTCCCAACCCTGTCACCGGTGAGAGCGTAACGTGGAAAAACAAGTAATTCTGGGGGCGGTCGCCGCCTCCCTTTCGCTTCTCTTGAGCCCGGTCAGTGCGACAGCACAGGCCCCGGCCGCAAACTCCCTCGAGGAACTTTACGCGGAGGTCGTGCACGCGGAAGATATTCAAGCAATCAAGCGTCTGACCAATGTCTATGGCTACTATAGAGATGCTTTGCGGCGTGATGATATGCTGACGTTGTTTACGGATGACGCCAGCTATGACACCGGCAATGGCAAGTACATTGGCAAGGGTTCGATTGAGAGGTTGTTCAAGGGCGACCGTTTCGATCTCCCTTTGGCAAATTTGGCTGATGGCGACCTAAAAGGGAAGTTGAACGAGCACGTCATGATGCAAGGCGTAATAACGATTGCGCCAGATGGTCTTGCGGCAAAGGCGCGGTTCAAGGACTTCGCGTTTCAAGCCATCTCGAAAGAAAGTCAGACTTACTCGGTTGGGCAGTACGAGAATTCCTATCGTAAGGTGGATGGTGTCTGGATGATCCAGGAAATCAGGCACTGCTATCGACTGAAAATGCCGTATGATGCTTCTAGCGTGTCTTTCCCTAAATCGCCCGTCTATACCCGGGTTCCACAATTTTACCCCGAAGATCCGAATGGACCCGATCGACAAAGCCCATATGCTTGTCATCTCTATCCGGATGCAGGCGTGGATCCGCCTCTCCACTTCGATCACCCAGTGACTGGTGAACGACTGCAGAAGCCCTGACGAAGCCAGATGAAGAGCCTGCAGAAGTTCGCTTCAGTCCACGCCAACGTCCCAAACCACTTCAACCTCGAACGCCACCTCGTCGACAGACAGACCTACAAGACCCGCCGCTCGCCCGCACTGGCCGATTGGCAGAACCTCATGGCCTGAGGCTTGCCGGGGAAGGGGGCCGCTCCGCCCACAAGGGCACCATGACCAACCCGGACTCTACTCATGAGTGGAGGAGAAAAGGCGGGTCACGTCACGTCCACCACCTCCTCTAATGCTTGTGGCGAATTTGGCGGTTCCACTTGCGCGCGCGCTTCGGTTAAGCGACGGCTCAGGCTGATCGGGGACCACGAGCGATGAGCATTCTGAAGGGCCGTGTTGCGGTCGTCACCGGCGCCAGCTCGGGAATTGGCGAGGCCTGCGCGCTCACATTTGCGCAGAAAGGCGCGCATGTCGTCCTCGCCGCGCGGCGGGCGGACCGGCTTGTGGCGCTGGTCGAGCGCCTTGAAGGCCAGGGCGCTCAGGCGCTCGCGGTTGCGACCGACGTCACCGACGAGGCGGCCGTCCAGCACCTGTTCGATAGCGCGGTCGAGCGCTTCGGCGCTGTCGACGTGCTGATCAACAATGCCGGAATTGCCGACAGCACGCCAATCGACGAAATGGCGCTCGAGGTGTGGCAGCGGGTGATTTCGACCAACCTCACTTCTGCGTTCCTTTGCAGCCGGGCGGCGTTTCGGATCATGAAAGGCAGGGGCCGCGGGCGGATCATCAACATCGGCTCGATTTCCGCGCGCGTGCCCCGCCAGCACAGCCCGGCCTATGCCGCGAGCAAGTGGGGCCTCGACGGGCTGACTCGTTCGCTCGCGATCGACGGCCGCGAACACAACATCGCCGCGTCGATCTTCCACCCCGGCATCGTCGCAACCGAAATCGCGCCCGGCGCGGTCAAGCTGGCCGACGACATGAGTGCCGATCCGATGGATATCGCGGCGGTCATCGTCCACATGGCCGACCTTCCCGATCATCTGAACTTCTACGAAGGCCTGGTGGTGCAGAACAAGCTGCCGTTTCTTGGCCGCGGGTGAGGCGCGGGGCGCAGTGACCACCGACCTCGCCTGTTACAACATTTCCGATTTGCGGGAGCGCGCGCGCCGACGGCTACCACGCGGAATTTGGGAATATGCCGAGCGCGGGGTCGAAGACGAAACGGGGATGACGCGCAACCGCGCGGCGTTCGACGCGATCACCTTCCGGCCGCGGGTCTTGCGCGGGGTCGACAAGATCGACGCCTCGGCCGAAATCTTCGGCACGCGCGTGCCCTTCCCGCTTGCGGTCGCTCCGACCGGGGCGGCGGGCCTGATGTGGCATGACGGCGATCTGGCGCTCGCCCGCGCCGCGGCCCGCACCGGCGTGCCGTTCACGATTTCGAGCGCCAGCACGCTCGACCTCGAACAGATTGCGGCAGCCGGGGGGCGCCAGTGGTTCCAGTTGTATTTGTGGGCGGACCGCGCGTTGTCATACGCGGTGGTCGAGCGCGCGTGGGAGCAAGGGTGCGAAGCCTTGTTCATTACGCTCGACCTGCCGGTGCCGCCGAACCGCGAATATATCCAGCGCAACGGCTTCGGCACGCCGTTCAAGCTCAATGCACGCAACACGCTCGATGTGCTGACCCATCCGCGCTGGCTCGCTGGCGTGATGGGGCTCTATATGCTCGGCGGGGGCATCCCCAGCCAGGCCAACCTGCCGGACCGCCTGCGCGCCAAGATCACCAAGAGCGCGCCCCCGGGCGCGTTCTTCAAGCAGGACGATCTCGACTGGGACGGCGTGGCCGATTTGCGCAAGCGCTGGCCCGGAAAGCTCGTGCTCAAGGGCATCCTGCACCCTGACGATGCCCGGCGGGCGCTCGACATCGGGGCCGACGGGGTGGTCGTTTCGAACCATGGAGGCCGCGCGCTCGATTCGGCGGTCGCGTCGATCGATGCCCTGCCGGCGATCCGCGCGGCGGTCGGCGCGCGACTGACGGTCTTTCTCGACAGCGGCGTCCGCCGCGGCAGCGATGTGGTCAAGGCCATGGCGCTTGGCGCTGACGCGGTGCTGGCCGGGCGCGCGCCGCTTTACGGGCTGGCCGCGGCAGGCGAAGCCGGTGTGGTGCGCGCGATCGCGCTTCTACGGGGCGAGGCGGAGCGCACCATGGCCATGCTCGGGGCCCGGAATTGGAGCGAGGTCAGGGCGCTGTTGAGCGATTGATAGCTGCTAAGCGGTGCCGCATTCAGCGATGCATTTGAACCCCAGGCATGAAAAAGGGCGGCGAAAGCCCATGCCATCGCCACCCTTTTCGAAACTGATTTAGCGCGCGAAGCCTACGGGCTGTGCGGCACGGTCTCGTTGTTGTCCGCGGCGATCACGCCGATCACGCCGATCACGATGAGCAGCGCGAGTATCCAGCCCCACCCGCCATGAAGCGAGTCCGAGTCCAGCACCGGCGACGAAGCCCGATTGTGGTTGACCGCAGTGGGAGCGGCAGATGCGGCCGTCGAACCGAAGATCAAGCCCGCAGCGGCGAGGCTTGCGAGAACTTTGCGAGAAAACATTGGCTGCCCTTCCATTTACTTGGCCGCGCCATAACACGGCCACCACACGCGTCAACCCTGAGCCCCGTATTTTTGGACCACGGCGGACGCATTACTACCCCTCATCAAAGGGCGCTGGCCACGCTAGTGCAACGGAAACTTTACCGTTTTATTAATCCGGCCAACCCCCTACCTCTGCGAGCGATGAAGCGTTCCGTCAAGTTCGCGATCGCCCTTGCCATTTTGGCGTTGGGCCGGCCCCTGGCGGCGCAAGCGGCCGACCCAATAAGCCTGCTCCACGCCCAGGATATCAGGCTCGAGGGCCTCTCCGAGCGACTGCTGGTGGCCAATGACGCCTTGTGCCGCAGTCACATGCCGGTCGCCGGGTTTCTATTCCACAGCCGCGATCAGTATCGCACCGACCCCGGAAGTGCGTTTGCCAATGGCCCGGTCGCTGTTTCAGCGGTGCTCGCGGGATCGCCGGCTGGCGGGATTTTGCAGCCCGGCGACGGGCTCATCGCAATCGGCGCGCAGCGCACCGACATGCTGCTAGCGCAAGGTGCGGCGCCGCAGCGCGATGCCGTGTTCGACGCGCTCGCCTCGGCACCGCCGGCCGCACCGTTGCCGCTTACCGTTCGCCGCGCGGGCGTCGATCAAACCCTCTCGCTGCGGCCGCTCTCGGGCTGCCGTGCACTGGTCGAGATCCGCGCCGCCGACAGCCGCAATGCCCGGTCCGACGGGCGGGTCATCCAGATCGATTATGGGCTGGCCGTGGCGGCAAGCGACGAGCAGCTGGCGGCCGCCTTCGCGCACGAATTTGCCCATCTGGTGCTTGAGCATCGCCGCCGCCTCACCGCCGCCGGTGTCGCCAAAGGCTTCTTCGGCGAGTTCGGCAAAAACCAGCGCCTCAACCGCCAGGTCGAAGTCGAGGCGGACCGCCTGTCGGTGCATCTGCTGGCGAACGCGGGGTTCGATCCGGGGATTGCCCCGGCGTTCTGGCGCAGCCCTTTGGGACGGAAGTTGGGCGGGCTCAGTGCCGTCTATCCCTCGCCCGAGGCGCGCGCGCAGTTGCTCGAACGGGAGATAGCCGAATATCTTGGGGCCGGGCCTGCGCCGAGCTGGCCCGGGCATCTGCTTTCGCGCCGCGACCTGCCATTCTAGGCGCCCTCGCCGAGGGCCGGGCACTGCGGCGCTTCGCTGATGTCGATGTAGTGCCGGTCGTAATACGTGAGCGGTGCGGCGTCGGCGCGATGCTTTGCGGCCAGCAATGCGCCGATGAAGATCGTGTGGGTGCCGAATTCGTGGCAGTCGGCCTTGCGGCACACCAGGCTCGACTGCGCGGTCGCCAGCATCGGCAAGCCGTGCCATTCCTCCCATTCGCCAACCGCGAAGCGATCGCCGCGGCTTCCGCTCATGAATTGATCGGCAACATCGCGATTGCCCAGCCCGAGGACGTTGATGCAGAACCGGTCCGCTTGCGCCAACGGCGCGTGGAGCGACGCAGCGCGGTGGACGCAGACCAGCAGCGACGGGGGGTCGAAGCTGAGCGAACTCACCGCTGTCGCGAGTATTCCGTAGCGGTCCCCGCCGTGCCCAGTGGTGACGGCGTAAACCGTGGCGGCTACGTGGCGCATCGCCGAGCGAAACGAGTCGAGCAGTTCTCGGTGGGTTTGATCGGGCTCGGTCACTCAGGCTCCATGCGTTGCACGCCGCGCGCGCGCAAGCGCATCCCGACCCACCCGTCCAAAGTCAGAATGTGATGATCGTATCTTGTTATCACATTTAAATGTGATTATGGCTGAGAAATGAGCGCACCCCTAATCGAACGCATTCGCGACCTGGTCAACGACGGACAGGTCTCCCGCGCGGGACTGGCGCGTGCTGCCGGACTCCACGCCAACACCCTGCGCGATTGCACCGAGGATAGCTGGAACCCGACTTCCGAGACGCTGGGCAAGCTCGAGCGGTTCATCGAGGCCAATGCGGCGGGGCCCGTGCTGGTGCCGATCGAACAGATTGTCGACGAGGCGCGCAACGGGCGGATGTTCATCCTGGTCGATGACGAAGACCGCGAGAACGAAGGCGACCTGGTAATCCCCGCGCAGATGGCCACGCCCGATGCGATCAACTTCATGGCCACGCACGGGCGCGGGCTGATCTGCCTGGCGCTGACCCGGCAACGGGTCGAGACATTAGGCCTGCAGCCGATGAGCCGGACCAATCGGAGCCGGATGGAGACCGCCTTCACCACCTCGATCGAGGCGCGCGAGGGCGTCACCACGGGGATCAGCGCGGGCGACCGGGCACGCACGATTTCGGTCGCGATCGACGCGGCCAAAGGCGCCGACGACATCGTCAGCCCGGGCCACGTGTTTCCGCTGGTCGCGCGCGAAGGCGGGGTTCTGGTGCGGGCCGGTCATACCGAGGCCGCGGTCGACATCTCCCGCCTCGCCGGACTCAACCCTTCGGGTGTGATCTGCGAAGTCATGGCCGAGGACGGCTCGATGGCGCGGCTCGCGGACCTGATGGCGTTCGGGCGGCGTCACGGCCTCAAGATCGGCACCATCCGCGACCTGATCGCCTATCGCCGCCAGCACGACCACTTGATCGAGCTTCGCTCCGAAGGCCGGTTCCACAGCCGCTGGGGCGGTGCGTGGCGCGCGCTCGGGTTCTACAACAAGGCGACCCAGAGCGAGACGATGGCGCTGGTCAAGGGGCGCGTCGATCCGGACAAGCCGACGCTGGTGCGGATGCACGCGCTGTCGATGTTCGACGATGTCTTCGCCCGCGAAACCGAGCGTCAGGGGCTGCTCGAAGGGGCAATGCGGATCATCGGCGAACAAGGCGCCGGGGTCGTGGTGCTGATCAACCGGCCCGGCCCGGACCACGTGAGCGGCGCCATCCGCGCTCTCGAACGCTCGGAGCCGGCCGACTACAGCTCGGCCCCGTCCGAACAGCGCGATTATGGCGTCGGCGCGCAGATCCTCGCCGAACTCGGCGTGCATGACATGATCCTGCTGACCAACACCCGCCATGCGCTCGTCGCGCTCGAAGGTTACGGCCTGTCGATCGTCGGCGAGCGGCCGATCGGCCCCGATGGAGCAGCCTGATGGCGCGGTTCCTGATCGTCGAGGCGCGGTTCTACGAGCACCTCAACGCGATGCTGATGAGCGGCGCGCGCACGGCGCTGGAAGCCGCCGGCCATTCGGCCGAAGTGCTGACCGTACCCGGCGCGCTGGAGGTCCCCGGCGCGATCTCGCTCGCCGCCGAGAGCGGGCTTTACGATGGGTTTGTCGCGCTGGGCGCGGTGATCCGCGGCGAGACTTATCACTTCGAGATCGTGGCCGGCGAAAGCGCACGCGCGATCATGGCGCTGACGCTCGACGGGCTGGCGATCGGCAACGGTATCCTCACCACCGAGACCGAAGCGCAAGCGATCGTGCGCGCCGATCCGCACCAGCTGAACAAGGGCGCCGGCGCGGCCGAAGCGGCGATGGCGCTCCTCGCAATCCGCGAGAGGTTCGCATAACAAGCCATTGGTCCATAGCCGGAATTCCGATGGTCCTGGGCGGCAACGTGCTCGGCTGGACGGCGGACGAAGATGCCAGCTTCGCGGTGCTCGACCGGTTCTACCAGGCCGGCGGCCGGATGGTCGACACCGCACAAGGCTATTCGGTGTGGGCGCCGGGCCATGTCGGGGGCGAGAGCGAGGCGGTGATCGGCAAGTGGCTGGCGAGCCGCGGCGTGCGCGGCGAGATGCGGATCGCGACCAAGACCGGGATGTTCGGCAAGCCGGGCGATTTGCGGGCGCTCAAAGTGGCTGAAGAGCTGCACAAAAGCCTTGAGCGGCTGCAGACCGACTACGTCGATCTCTATTACGCGCATCGCGACGAGCCCGAGACTCCGCTCGCCGAAGTCGCCGCTGGTTTCGATGCGCTGGTCAAGCAGGGCCTCGTGCGTGAGTTCGGCGCGTCCAATTTCGACGCCGAGCGGCTGGCCGCGCTTCACACCGCCGCACAGTCCAATGGGATGACCCCGCCGACAATCCTACAAAATGAGTTCAACCTGGTCGAACGCGCTGCCTATGGCGCGGATCTGCAGGCGCTGTGCCTCGAGCGCGGCATCGCCATGCTGCCGTGGTTCGGGCTCGCCGCCGGGTTCCTCACCGGCAAGTACCGCACCCGCGAGGACTTGGCCCGGCACAACCGCGGCTCGAGCATCGAGAGGTTCTTCGACAAGGGCCTCGCGGTGCTCCCGGCGCTGGACCAGGTAGCAGCCGAGACCGGCGCCAGCCATGGCGCGATCGCGCTCGCCTGGCTGCTCAAGCAGCCGGGCATCGCCGCGCCAATCGCCAGCGCGCGCGAGCCCGGCCAGCTCGATATCCAGTTCGAGGCGCGCGAGCTCAAACTGACGCAGGACCAGCTCGACCGCCTGACCGCCGCCGGAGCATGAACGGGCCGCTCGAATGGTTCGGGGCGATCGGCGCCATTGTCGCCGCGGCGCTGATCGCGGCCGATCTCGGCCGCCGCGTGACCGGGTGGGCGTTCGTGCTGTTCTGCACGGTTTCGGCGGCGTGGATCGCCTCGGGACTGGCCAACCATACGCTGCCGATCACCGTGCAGAACGCGATCCTGCTGGCCGTCAACGCGTGGGGCGTATGGCAATTCTTGCTCAATTCGAAAAAGAAGCGGGTTATCGAACGAGTCGAGCAGGAAACGGCTCGGATCGAACAGCAGGTGTCGGCCGAGGAAGCCTAGCCCCGCCCGCTCACCACAGTTTCACGCGCTGATCAGGCGGCAGGTACAGCTTGTCGCCGGGCTGGACGTTGAACGCCTTGTACCAGGCATCGATGTTGCGCACGGTCTGGGCGCGGAAGCTGTCGGGGGCGTGGGCGTTGCTGATCACGATCTGCCTCACATAGGCTTCGCGCGCCTTGAACAGCCGGTTCTGGCCATAGGCGATGAAGAACCGCTGGTCGCCCGCCAGTCCGCCGATCACGGGCAATTCCTTGCCGCCCAGCGATGCGCGATAGGCGTCATAAGCTGCCTGCAGTCCCGCCAGGTCCGCCCCGTTTTCGCCCAGCTCGAGCTGGCCGATCAGGTGAAACCCTGGGTACGGCTGATACGCGTCATACTGTCTAACCAGCGCCCCGCCCTGCGCCTTGAAGTGCGCCAGATCGGCCGGCTTCCACCAGTTGCGCAGCGTTCCGGTCGGGTCGACCGCCGCGCCGGTATCGTCGAAGCTGTGGCTGATCTCGTGCCCGATGACAGAGCCGATCGCGCCATAATTGAACGCCGCGTCGGCCTTGGGGTCGAAGAACGGCGGCTGGAAAATAGCCGCCGGGAAGTTGACTGCGTTCTGCACCGGCAGGTTGACCGCGTTGACCACCTGCGGGACCATCCACCACTCGGCCGGATCCTGCGGCTTGCCGAGCTTGGCCAGCGCCTGCCAGGTATGCGCGCGGATCGCGGCCATGCGGTTGGCATAGGCGTTGTCCGGTACCACCGTGAGCCCGGAGGTCGGCGGCCAGGCGTCGGGATAACCGACCGAAACGTGCAACGCCTTGAGCTTGGCCAGCGCCTCGGTCTTGGTCGCCGGGTCCATCCACGCGAGCGCCTCGATACGCTTGGCGAACGCGTCCTTGATATGCGCCGCCATGGCCTCGATCTGCGCCTTGTCCGCCGCCGGGAAATACTTGTCGACGTAAGCCTTGCCAAAGGCATTGCCGACGTCGGCGTTGATCGCGGCCAGCGCCAGCTTGTCACGCGGGCGTTGCTGCGGCGTGCCCTTGAGCGCGGTGTCGTAGAACGCGAAATGAAGCTGGCCGAACCTGGCGGGGAGGACGTCGGTCTGGGCGTTGAGCCGGTGGAAGGCGAGCCAGTCCTTCCACGCGTCGAGTGGCTCGGAGGCGACCAGCTTCGCCAGGCCGGTGATCGCCCCGGGGCTGAATACATCGAAGACCTGCTGCGCCGGCATTCGCGCGGCGGTGAAGAAGGCCTCCCAATCGAGGCCGGGCGCCTGAGCGGCAAAATCGGCCCGCTGCCACAGCGTGCCGCCCTTGGTGAAGTCGGCGGTTTCGGCCTTAGCGGGGTGTGCCTGCGCGATCTTGGTCTCGAGCGCGACGATCCGCTGCGCCCGGGCCGGTGCGTCGCTTATCCCGGCGGCGGACAGGAGGTTGGCGACATAAGCCAGATACTGCCGCCGCGCGTCAGCCGACTTGGCGTCGGCCGAGACGTAATAGTCGCGGTCGGGCAGTCCGAGGCCGCCCTGAAAGATGTACGGCACCACCTCGCCCGAAGTCAGCGCCTTGGTCACGAACAGCCCGAACAGGTTCTCGGTGAACATGTCGTTGTTGTCGTTGAACAGGTCGACATCGCTCTCGGTCTGATCGCCGAGCACGCGCGCCAGGGCGGCCTTGTCGGGCAGCGCTGCATAGCGGTCGAGATCGGCCTTGAGCGGCCCCAGTCCGGCGGATTCGATCGCCGCGGTGTTCATGAAGGCCTGGTAGTAAGTCTTGACCAGCGCTTCGTTACTTCCCGGCGCCGGGGCCGACTTGAGGATGTCGGCCAGGAGCGCTCCCTGCCGCCGTTCGGTTTCGACCCGCGCGAGGTAGAACGCACCGATGTTCGCCCGGTCGGCGGGAATCTCGGTGGCCTTGACCCACGAGCCGTCGGAGTAGGCGAAAAAGTCGTCGCCCGGCTTGACCGAAGTGTCCATCCAGCCTGGTTGGATCCCGGCATTGGTGCCGATGGGAGGCTTCGCAGCATTGTTGGCCGGCGGTGAGTTACACCCCGCCAGGGTGACGGCTGCGGTGCCTAGCACCAGGGCGGCGATCAGGCGCTGGATCATGTAAGGGTCCTTGCAAGGCGCGACGGCAGAAACGCCCGCCGAGCCCGAAAGGTCCGTGGTCGAGCGCGTCTGGCTAGGCCGACAGCCGCCCGAAGCAGCCCTTCCCCGCGTAAACCGCGCTGTCGCCCAGCTCTTCCTCGATCCGGATCAACTGGTTGTACTTTGCCAGCCGGTCCGAACGCGCGAGCGAGCCGGTCTTGATCTGCCCGCAATTGGTGGCGACCGCGAGGTCGGCGATGGTCGCGTCCTCGGTTTCGCCCGAGCGGTGGCTCAAAACCGCGGTGTAACCGGCGCGGTGCGCGACCGAGACCGCTTCGAGCGTTTCGGTCAGCGTGCCGATCTGGTTGACCTTGACCAGCAGCGAGTTGGCCAGGCCTTTGCCGATGCCCATCCGCAGCCGCTCCGGATTGGTGACGAACAAGTCGTCGCCGACCAGCTGGACCTTGTCGCCGATCCTGTCGGTCAGGGCCTTCCAGCCGCCGAAATCGTCCTCGCCCATTCCGTCCTCGATCGAGCGGATCGGATAGGCGCCGGCGAGGTCGGCGAGGTAGTCGACGAACTTGTCGGGCGTCAGGCTCAGGCCCTCGCCGCTGATCTCGTACTTGCCGCCTCTAAAGAACTCGCTCGCGGCGCAGTCGAGCGCCAGCACCACGTCCTCGCCCGGCTTGAACCCGGCTTGCTCGACCGAGGCCATGATGAAGTCGAGCGCGGCGCGGGTGCTCGCGAGGTTCGGCGCGAACCCGCCCTCGTCGCCGACCGCGGTTGCCAGCCCCTTGACGTGGAGGCCCTGCTTGAGCGTGTGGAATATCTCCGCGCCCCACCGCACGGCTTCGGCCAGGCTCGGCGCGCCGACTGGCATGACCATGAATTCCTGGAAGTCGATCGGATTGTCGGCGTGTTCACCGCCATTGATGATGTTCATCATCGGCACCGGCAGGACGTGCGCGGAGACGCCGCCGACATAGGCCCACAGCGGCATTCCGCGCGCCGCCGCGGCGGCCTTGGCCACCGCCATGCTGGTGCCGAGGATCGCGTTGGCGCCGAGCCGGGCCTTGTTGGCGCTGCCGTCGAGCGCGATCAGCGCCAGGTCGATGTCGCGCTGATCCTCGGCATCGTTGCCGAGCAGCGCGTCGGCGATCTCGCCGTTGACCGCGGCGACCGCCTTGGTCACGCCCTTGCCGAGATAGCGCGCCTTGTCCCCGTCGCGCAGTTCGACGGCTTCGTGCGCTCCGGTCGAAGCGCCCGAGGGCACCGCGGCGCGGCCCATGCTGCCGTCCTCGAGCAGCACGTCGACCTCGACCGTCGGGTTGCCGCGGCTGTCGAGGATTTGCCGGCCGTGAATATCGATGATCGCGGTCATTGGGGCTCCCGAGCTGGCGCCGCGCGGGCGCCGTGTTGCATTTGCCTAAGACACCCACCACTTTGGGGCGGGCGAGCGGGTCCTATGCAACGGAACCAAGGGGTGCAAGCCGCGTTCGCACTGGGTATGATCGGGCGGCCTGCGCCGCCGCGCGACGTGATCGAAAGGGAATCTAGATGGCCAAGACCGATGCCAAGCCGACCGCCGCCAAGCGCAAGACCCCGGCCAAGCCGAAGACTGCGGCCAAGCGAGCAGCGCCCAAGGCGGCCAAGACGAACACCTCCGAAGCGCGCTCGCGGTTCAATTCCGCGCTCGAAGAAGCCCGCGCCGGGGTGGCCGCGCTCGGCGCCGAAGCCCGCGATCGGGCTTCCGGCTACAGCACTCAGGCCAAGAGCAAGAGCGGCGATTACGCTGGGCAGGTCAAGGACAAGGCCGGCGAACTAGCCGTCGAGGGCAAGGCGCGCGCGACCGACGCGATTTCGGGCCTGGCCAAGCTGGTCGGCGAAAACGCCGGCGCGATCGATGACAGGCTGGGCAGCAAGTACGGCGACTATGCCCGCAGCGCCTCGCAGACGCTCAAGCAAACCGCGACCAAGCTCGACAGCAAGAGCGTCGACGAGCTGGGTGACGATGCCCGCGAATTCGTCCGCAAGAGCCCCGGCACCGCGGTGGCGCTGGCCAGCCTTGCCGGATTCATGTTCGCGCGCCTGTTTCGCGGCAAGTAAGCCCCGGTGGCCGTGGGGGTCGCGCCGGCGGACGCGCCCGACGAGGCGGGTCTGGTGGCGTATGAGGGTGGCGAGACAGATCGCTCGCTGATCGATGACGTCGAGGCGCTGATCGGCGACGGCAAGGCTTATCTCGAAGCCGAGCTGGCTTTTCAGGGCGCGCGGGCGGCTGTCCTGGCCGAAGGCGCTAAGGCCATCGCCACGTTCGGCGCGCTCGCCGCTGGGCTGGCCATGCTCGCGTTGGTCGGGCTTACCGTGGGCCTGATCCTGGCGCTGACACCGCTGATTACCGCGTGGGGCGCGACCGCGGTCGTCGTCGGGCTGCTGCTCGTCGGCGTGTGGTTGGCGGTGCGCGCGGCGCGCAAGCGCTGGCAGCGGATGATGGCCGCGGCCGGGCCCGCCGCGGAACCTCCGCGATGAGCCCGCAGGAGCGCAAGCTGAGCACGGCCCGGGCGGAGCGCGACGCGGCTCTGCGGTTGTTCAAGTCCGACCTCGTGCTGGTACGGGCCGACTTGCACGAGCGCGGGATCGGCGCCCGCATTGCCGACCGCATCGGCGACGGCGCGCTCGACATGGCCGACGATGCGCTTGAGCTTGCCGAAGCCAACAAAGGCAAAGTCGCGGCCGCGCTGGCCGCGGCGGTGCTGTGGTTCACCCGCGGCCCGATAATCGATTCGCTCGGCGCCTTGTTCACCGAAGAGAAAGAGCCGGAACCCGAGCGGCTTGCCGTCCGTTTGCGGGCATTGAATCCGTTTTCCCGGGAGTGACCACGATGCCTGCAGCCAAACGTCCAGCGACCAAAACGACCGCCCGCAAGAGCCCGCCGCGGGCTCCGCACACGCAGGACAAGGGCCGCACGACGGTTATCGACCGCGCCGGAGAGCGCGCGATCGAAACCAGGGACCGGCTCGCGGCCTTCGCCAAGGACCACCCGGTGGCGACGGTCGTCGGCGGCTTGGCGCTCGGCGTGCTGGTCAGCGGGCTGTTTCGCGGCTCCCCCACCCGCAAGCTCGGCAAGCAGGCGCGGGGCCTGGCGAGTGTGGGCGCGGAGCTGGCGGTGGCTTATGCCGCGCAGGCGCTGGCCGCGTCCGAACCCGTGCGCAAGGAAGCCGCGAACAGGCTCGGCGATCTCGGCGATACCGCGCTCAAGTATGGCAAGTCGGGCAGCGAAACCGCGCAGGACGTCGCCCGCTCGGCCGGCAAGCGTATCGCCAAGGCGATCCACAGCCGGTTCAACTGATCCGCACCGCTTGCGGCGCACGGCCATTCCCCTAAAGGATCGCGTGAACCGCGGTCCTTGGGGGTTTCACGCATGGCAAAGCAGCTGCTGCACCTGGTGATGGGCGGCCGTGTGGTCGATCCGCAGGGGCTCGAGTTCCAGGATCTCAGCCAGATCCATATCGTCGGCATCTATCCCGACTACGCTTCGGCGGAAGAAGCCTGGCGCGGGCACGCCCAGCGCACGGTCGACGACGCCGAAATGAAATACGTGATCGTCCATATGCACCGGCTGCTCGAACCCGAGCTGCCGGGCACGTGACGCGCGGCGGTCAGATGAACTCGATCTTCTTGACCAGGTAGAAGCGATCGCCGCTGGGCACGGTGACTTCGACTTCGTCGTCCACCTGCCGGCCGATCAGCGCGCGGCCGAGAGGCGAATCGTACGAGATGCGCCCGTGCTTGGCGTCCGCTTCGGTCATCCCGACGATCTGGTAGCGGCTCGGCTTATCCTCTTCGTCGAGGATCGTGACGGTGGCGCCGAACACGATCTTGTCGCCCGACAGGCTGGCCGGATCGATGATCTGCGCGCGGCTGACCCGGTCCTCGATGTCGGCGATCAGCGCCTCGACATGGCCCTGGCGTTCCTTGGCCGCGTGATATTCGGCATTTTCCGACAAGTCGCCATGCGCGCGCGCTTCCTCGATCGCGTCGACGATCGTGGGGCGTTCCTTGCGCAAAACCTGAAGATCGGCGGTCAGCTTTTCATAGCCTTCCGCCAGCATCGGCACTCGTTCCATGGTCCCTGTCGTCCTGCAATTCCGGCAACGGAGCCCTTCCCCACCCAATTTCGGGCGGTAATCACGGGTTCGATTGTCGGGGGGAGCTACGTGTTCGAGCTATAATAGTCCTGCAACGACCGGACATCAAGTTCGCTGGTAATAACCGAGGCTATCGCCAGGGCCGCAGCCACCGAAGCTGCCGCGGTAGTATAGTACGGCACCTTGTTGGTCAGCGCCGAAGCGCGGATCGACTGGCTGTCCTTGAGGCTCTGCCAGCCCTCGGTGGTGTTGAAGATCAGCGCGATGCCCCCATCGACGATCCGGTCGACGATGTGCGGGCGCCCTTCGGCCACTTTGTTGATCCGCTCGGCCGGGAGGCCCGCTTCGACCAGATAAGCCTGCGTTCCGCCCGTCGCGACCACGCCGAAACCGAGATCGAGCAATTGCCGCACCGCCGGGACGATCTGCGCCTTGTCGCTGTCCTTGACCGACACGAACACCGTGCCGCCTTCGGGCAGCATCGACCCGGCACCGATCTGCGACTTGATATAGGCCCTGGCAAAATCTCTATCGATTCCCATGACTTCGCCAGTGCTCTTCATTTCCGGCGAGAGCACCGGGTCCGAGCCGGGGAAGCGGTTGAAGGGAAACACCGCTTCCTTGACCGCCATATAGGCGAGCTTGCGGCGGATCGGCGGCAGGTCGGCCAGCTTTTCGCCGGCCATGATCCGGGCGGCGAACTTGGCGATCGGCTGGCCGATCGCCTTGGCCACGAACGGCACCGTGCGGCTGGCGCGCGGGTTGACCTCGATCAGGTAAACTTTCTGCCCGTCCGTCTCGTCCTTGACCGCGAACTGGATATTCATCAGCCCGACCACGCCGAGGGCGCGCGCCAGCGCATCGGCCTGGCGCTCCATTTCGGCGACGATATCGGGGCCGAGGCTGTAAGGCGGCAGGCTGCACGCGCTGTCGCCCGAATGGATGCCGGCTTCCTCGATGTGCTGCATCACGCCTGCGATCACCACGTCGGTCCCGTCGCACAAGGCATCGACATCGCATTCGATGGCGTCGCGCAAGTAGCGGTCGATCAGCACCGGCGAATCGCCCGAGACGGTGACCGCGGTGGCAATGTAGTTGTCGAGCTGCGCCTCGCTGTCGACGATCTCCATCGCGCGCCCGCCGAGCACGTAGCTGGGGCGCAGCAGGACCGGATAGCCGATCCGCGCCGCCACCGCGGCGGCCTCGTCGCGGCTGCGGGCGATGCCGTTCTCCGGCTGGCGAAGCCCGAGTTTTGTCACGAGCGCGGCGAACCGCTCGCGGTCTTCGGCCAAATCGATCGCATCGGGCGACGTGCCGAGGATCGGGATCCCCGCCTGTTCGAGCGCGGCGGCGAGCTTGAGCGGGGTCTGCCCGCCGAATTGCACGATGACTCCCTTGAGCGTGCCGCGCGATTTCTCGATCCGCAGCACTTCGAGCACGTCCTCGGCGGTCAGCGGCTCGAAGTAGAGCCGGTCCGAGGTGTCGTAGTCGGTGCTAACCGTCTCGGGATTGCAGTTGATCATGATCGTCTCGTAGCCGGCCTCGCTCAGCGCGAAGCAGGCGTGGACGCAGCAATAGTCGAACTCGATCCCCTGCCCGATCCGGTTGGGCCCGCCACCGAGGATGACGATCTTCTCGCGGTCGCTCGGCCACGCCTCATTCTCCGGCTCTCCGAAGCTCGGCGCCTCGTAGGTCGAGTACATATACGGGGTGATCGCCTCGAATTCGGCGGCGCAGCTGTCGATCCGCTTGTACACCGGCAGCACACCCAGGCGCTCGCGCAGCTGGCGCACTTCGTCCTCGCTGGTCGCGCCGGCCATCGCGCGGAGCGTGTCGTGGAGCAGCCCGGCGCGCTTGGCCTGGGTCTCACCCATCCCGCCCGCGACCCCGACGCTGCGCACCGCCAGCGTCGCCAGCCGCTTGTCCGAAAAGCCCATCGCCTTGAGCCGCCGCAGCCCTTCGGCATCGCCCGGCAGCCCGTGCTCGCCGATCAGCGCTTCTTCGCCGACGATCTCCTCGATGTGGCGCAGGAACCACGGGTCGTAGTGCGTGATCGCCTGGACGTCCGCCACGCTGAAGCCTTCGCGGAACGCTTGCGCGACGTGGAGCAGGCGGTCGGGCGTCGGGCGGCCGAGCGCGGCGACGATCGCGTCGCGGCTCGCACCTTCGAGCTCGACCACCCGGTTGAACCCGTCGAGCCCGGTCTCGAGCCCGCGCAGCGCCTTCTGCAAGCTCTCCTTGAAGTTGCGGCCGATCGCCATGACCTCGCCGACCGATTTCATCGCAGTGCCCAGCAGCGGCTCGGCGCCCTTGAACTTCTCGAACGCGAAGCGCGGGATCTTGGTGACGACGTAATCGATCGTCGGCTCGAAACTGGCGGGGGTCGCGCCGGTGATCTCGTTGGTCAGCTCGTCGAGCGTGTAGCCGACCGCCAGCTTGGCGGCGATGCGCGCGATCGGGAACCCGGTCGCCTTCGACGCCAGCGCCGAGGAGCGCGACACGCGCGGGTTCATCTCGATCACGATCAGCCGGCCGTCGGCGGGATTGACCGCGAACTGGACGTTGCTGCCGCCGGTCTCGACCCCGATCTCGCGCAGCACCGCGATGCTCGCGCTGCGCATGATCTGGAATTCCTTGTCGGTCAGCGTCAGCGCCGGGGCGACGGTGATCGAATCGCCGGTGTGGACGCCCATCGGATCGACGTTCTCGATCGCGCACACGATGATGGCGTTGTCGTGCCGGTCGCGCACGACTTCCATCTCGAATTCCTTCCACCCGATCAGGCTTTCCTCGACCAGCACTTCGGTGGTCGGGCTGGCGGCGAGCCCGGTGCGCACGATCGCTTCGAACTCGGTCTTGTTGTAGGCAATCCCGCCGCCGGTGCCGCCGAGCGTGAAGCTGGGGCGGATGATCGCCGGCAGCCCGGTCCGCTCGAGCACCGAGAACGCGCTCTCGACCGTATGCGCCACGCCGCTGCGCGCGCTCTCCAGCCCGATCT
>JBDSDC010000041.1:0-8576 GCA_039920725.1 Croceibacterium sp.
TGTCCGCGGGCGCGCTCGGCCTGCCCGAGCCGGACGAGACCGGGCGGACGTTCGTCGAGAACGCGCTGATCAAGGCCCATGCCGCCGCCAAGGCTTCAGGGCTGGCGGCGCTGGCCGACGATAGCGGGCTGGCGGTCGATGCGCTCGATGGTCGGCCGGGGGTCTACACCGCCGACTGGGCCGAGCGGCAGTGGTTCGAGGGCACAGCCGGGCGCGATTGGTACCTGGCGATGGGCAAAGTCGAAGGTCTGCTCGCGGCCCTGGGCCCGGACGCGCCGCGCGGGGCCGCGTTCCACTGCGTGCTGGCGCTGGCGTGGCCCGATGGCGAGCACGCGGTCTATGAAGGGACGGCACAGGGCACCCTGACATGGCCGCCGCGCGGCACGCTGGGGTTCGGCTACGACCCGATTTTCGTGCCCGCCGGACAGACGCTGACCTTCGCCGAGATCGACCCGGCCGAAAAACACCGCGTCAGCCACCGGGCCGACGCCTTCCGCAAGCTGGTCGCGGAACAGTTCGCCTAGTACACCGCCTGCCCGCGCCAGTTGCCGGCGGGCCAGTAGCGGCAGACCAGGAAATCGGACAGCCGCCCGCGCGCCAGCGCGCAGCCGACCTGCTGCGTATTACGCCACACGATTTGGGTATAGTGGCCGACATCCAGCCCGCTGCCGGTGGCCGAGACGCGGGGATAAATGCCCGGATGGAAATTGCGCCGCTCAGCCAGAAACGTCTGGATCATCGATTCGGGGCTGTATTGGCCGGCGGCACCCATCCACAGGTTCTCGCCCTCAGCGCCGGTGGCCGCGTCGCCCGCGTGGTGCATCCCGCCGTCGCGTGCCAGGTGATCGGCCCAGCCTTGCGCATCGAGCGCCAGTTTGGCGCTCCACGCGAGCCGCGGGACCCCGACCTGCACGCGCTCGGCATTGTGCGCCGCCAGCAAGCGCGCGGAGAAGCCGGCGATCGGCTCGCCGCCGGCGGCCACACCCGTACACGCCACCAGCAGCGCCGCGAGAATCGCCCAGGTCGGTCCCTTGCCCATCGCCGCAACTTGACCGCCCAGTGCTTAACGCCGACTAAATCGCGGCGGTGACAAGCGCGCTTTATATCCACTGGCCGTTCTGCCTGAAGAAGTGCCCGTACTGCGATTTCAACTCGCACGTGCGGGGCGCGGTGGATGTGGGCGTGTGGCGCGAGGCGCTGGTGGCGGACATGCGCCACGAGGCCGCGGTGGCGGGCGGCGGGCCACTCGAATCGGTGTTCTTCGGCGGCGGCACGCCCTCGCTGATGCCGCCCGCGCTGGTCGCGGCGCTGCTCGCCGAGGCCGAGCGACGGTGGGGTTTTGCGCCCGGTATCGAAATCACGCTCGAGGCCAATCCCAGTTCGGTCGAGGCGGCGAAGTTCGCCGGGCTGGCGGGGGCCGGGGTCAACCGGGTGTCGCTCGGGCTGCAGGCGCTCGACGATGCGGCGCTCGCGTTCCTCGGCCGGCTGCACGACGTGCGCGAGGGGCTGGCGGCGCTCGACCTGGCGCAGCAGCAGTTCGCGCGGGTCAACTACGATTTGATCTATGCCCGACCCGGCCAGAGCCTCGCGCAATGGCGGGCGGAGCTGACCCGCGCGCTCGGCTTCGGCACTTCGCATCTGTCGCTCTACCAGCTGACGATCGAGCCGGGGACACGCTTCGCCACCGACGTGCGGCTCGGCCGGTTCACGCCGCTGGCCGACGATCCCGCCGCCGACTTGTTCGCTCTCACCCGCGAGCTGACCGCCGCCGCCGGGCTGCCGGCCTACGAAGTCAGCAACCACGCCCGCCCCGGCGAGGAGAGCCGGCACAACCTCGCCTACTGGCGCTACCGCGATTACGTCGGCATCGGGCCCGGCGCGCATGGCCGGCGCGGGGGCCACGCCACGCTGCGGCACAAGAAGCCCGAGGCGTGGCTGAGCGCGGTCGCGCGCAACGGCCACGGGATGCGCGAAGAGCGCGCGCTGGTCCCGCCGGAGCAAGCTTCCGAAGCCTTGCTGATGGGCCTGCGACTGGCCGAGGGGCTCGACCTGGCAGTGCTCGCCGGCCGCTTCGGCATCGCGCCCGAAGACCTCGTCGATGCGCGCAAGCTGGCGTTTTACCGCGAGCTGGGATTTGCATGGGCCGAAGGTTCGCGGATGGGCGTGACCGGCCAGGGCATGCCGCTGCTCGACGCGTTGCTGGCGGAACTGGTGCCCGCCGCGCTGGTCGCCGCATGACCGGTGGCGACTTGCTCGAACAATGGGGCGACCATCTCGCCAGCGGGCGGCGCCGCTCGCCGCACACCGTGCGCGCTTATCTCGCGGCGGCGGCGCGGCTGATCGCACGCACCGGGGCCGCCGACTGGACCACCCTCGCCCGGCTCGGCTCAGGCCCGCTGCGCGTCCATCTCGCGGCCCGCCGCGCCGAGGGTCTGGGCAACGTCTCGGCCGCGCGCGAGCTGTCGGCGCTCAAGTCGCTGCTCGCCTTCGCCCGCGAACAGGCGGGCGAACTGGACGCCGCCGCGCCGCGCCTGCGCGGGCCGCGCGTCAAGATAGGCCTGCCGCGCCCGGTGACGCCCGACGAAGCGGTCAACCTGGCCGATGCGGTCCGGCAATCGGCGGCGGATGACTGGATCGGCGCGCGCGACCGGGCGGTGCTGCTGCTGATGTACGGCGCCGGGCTGCGGATTGCCGAAGCCTTGTCGCTGACCGGCGCCGACGTGCCGCTGGGCGAAACGCTGCGCGTCACTGGCAAAGGCGGCAAGCAGCGCGTGGTGCCGATCCTGCCGGTGGTGAGCGACGCGGTTGCCGATTACGCCGCGCGCACACCGTGGCCGCCCGCCGCGCGCGAGCCGCTGTTCCGCGGCGCCAGGGGCGGTCCGCTTGGTCAGGGTATGGTGCAAAAGGCGATGGCCCGCGCGCGGCTGGCGCTCGGCCTGCCCGCCACCGCGACGCCTCACGCCTTGCGCCACAGCTTCGCCACGCACTTGCTCGGCGCGGGGGCTGACTTGAGAAGCTTGCAGGAGCTGCTCGGCCACGCGAGCCTGGGCTCGACGCAGATCTATACCAAGGTCGACGCAGCCACGCTGCTGGCAACCTATCGCAGCGCGCACCCGCGCGGGAGCTAGGACCCCGCGCGCGGTTTCCAGGTCACCACGCGGTACGCGTAGAATGCCACGATCGCCGCGATCAGGACGCCGATGATCCACCCGGCGATGCTGTCGTAACGCGCCATCAGCGGGGCCAAGCGGCGACCGCCTTCGATCAGCAGCGCATTCCAGATCGCCGCGCCCCCAGCGGTGAACAACACGAAGCGCCACGCGCTCATCCGGGTCAGGCCCGCCGGCAGCGAGATCATCGTGCGCAGGAACGGCGAGAAGCGCATCACGAACACCACCCACTGGCCGTGGCGCCGGAAGAACCGCGCCGCCTGGTCGATATGTTCGTAGTCGAGCGTCAGCCAGCGGCCGTAGCGCGCCACGAACGGCCGCAACCGCTCATGGCCGATGCGCTGGCCGATCCAGAACCACATGTAATTGCCCAGCGTGGTCCCCAGCGTGCCGGCGATCAGGAGCGGCCAGTAGGCCATCTGCCCGCGCGCCAGCAGCACCCCGCCCAGGCCCATGATCACTTCGGACGGGATCGGCGGAAACACGTTCTCGATCACCATCAGGGCAAAAATGCCCAGATAGCCTCCGCGCGCGATCGCTTCGATGATGAAACCATGCATGGGGGGTTCAACGATCAGCAGGGCGGAAGGGTTCGCCCGCCTACAGCCGCGCCTCGATCGCGTCCCAGATGCGTGCGGGCGTGTCGGTGCCGTTGAAGCCATCGATGGCGACGATCCCGGTCGGGCTGGTGACGTTGATCTCGGTCAGCCACTTCCCGCCGATCACGTCGATGCCGACGAACACCAGGCCGCGCGCCTTCAGCTCCGGGCCCATCGCGGCGCAGATTTCTTCCTCGCGCGCGGTCAGCGTGGCGGCCTCAGCGTAACCACCCTGAGCGAGGTTGGAGCGGAACTCGCCCACGCCCGGCTTGCGGTTGATCGCCCCGGCGAACTCGCCGTCGACCAGCACGATGCGCTTGTCGCCTTGGGCGACCTCGGGGAGGAACGGCTGGACCATGAACGGTTCGGACCACACCTGGCCGAACAGGTCGGTGATCGCGGACAAGTTGGTGCCGTCGGCCTCGACCTTGAAAATCGCCTTGCCGCCGTTGCCGTGGAGCGGTTTGACCACCACCGCGCCGTGGCGGCGCTGGAAGTCGCGCACATCCTCGATTTTCCGCGCGATCAGCGTCGGCGGCATGAAGCGCGCGTAATCGAGCACGAACATCTTCTCGGGCGCGTTGATCACGCTCTTGGGATCGTTCACCACCAAAGTGGTGCCCTTGAGCCGGTCGAGCAGCAGCGCGGCGCTGATGTAGCCGAGGTCGAACGGCGGGTCCTGGCGCATCAGCACGACATCGATATCGGCCGCGAGATCGATCTTCGCCGCCTCGCCTTCGAACGCATGGTGATCGGCGTGGACCGGCTGGACCCGCACGGGCCGCGCCCACGCGGTGATGCGCCCGTCCTCCCACGCCAGCGTGCGCACGTCGTAATGCCACAGCCGGTGCCCGCGCGCCCGCGCACTGAGCATGAGCGCGAACGACGAATCCCCGCCGATGCTGATGGTTTCCAGCGGGTCCATCTGGACCGCGACGCGTAACGACATGCTTCCCCCTCAGGGCTGCCAGGCGTTGACGATGTGGCGCGGCCAGCGGCCCGGCGCAAGCAGCAGCACATCGATGCGCTGGTCCTCGCCGTCGCGCGCGAACCGGTGCGCCACCGCTTCGGCCGCCGCCGCGACCCGGCGCAAGCGGTGCGCGTCGATCGCCAGGTCGAGCTCGGCCTCGGTCGCGCGCCACTTGACCTCGACAAACGCGATCGTCCGCCCACGCCGGGCGATCAGGTCGATTTCGCCGCGCGGGGTCTTCACCCGGCGGGCCTCGATCCGCCACCCGTGGAGCCGCAGCCACCACGCGGCGAAAGCCTCGCCGCGCCGGCCGCGCTGTTCGGCAATCGCGCGCTTCACTTGGCGCGCAGCTCCAGTGCGCGGGCATAAAGCGCCTTACGCTCGAGCCCGGTTGCCTTCGCGACCAGCCCGGCGGCTTGCGACGGCTTTTCGGTTTCGAGCGCCTGGCGTAGCAGCGCGTCGGCATCGGCCGCGCTGGCTTGCTGCTGCGGCGGCGGCGGACCGATCAGCAACACGATCTCGCCGCGCGGCGGGTGCGTTTCGTAATGCGCGGCGAGTTCCTCGGGCGAGCCCGAGCGGCATTCCTCGTAAAGCTTGGTCAGTTCGCGCGCGACCGCGACCTCGCGGCCGGGCAGGACTTCGCCGATGGCCGCGAGCGATTTCGTCAGGCGCGGCGCGCTTTCGAAGAATACCAGCGTCGCCGGGACCGCGGCCAGCTCCGCCAGCGTCTCGCGCCGAGCCTTGCCCTTGGCCGGCAGGAACCCGGCAAACAGGAAGCGGTCGCTCGGCAGGCCGGCCAGCGTCAGCGCCATCACCGGCGCGCTCGGGCCCGGCAGGCTGGTCACCGCAATGCCCGCCGCGCGCGCTTCGCGGACCAGCCGGTAGCCGGGGTCCGAGATCAGCGGCGTGCCCGCGTCGCTGACCAGCGCCAGCGCCTTTGTCCGCATGGCCTCGATCAGGTTCGCTCGCTCCGCCGCGTTGCTGTGATCGTCGTAGCGCCACAGTGGCTTGGCAAACCCAAGATGGCGGATAAGCTTTTGAGTTACGCGGGTATCCTCGCACGCGATGGCGTCGCACCGGCGCAGCACGTCGGCGGCCCGCAGCGTAATGTCGCCGAGATTGCCAATCGGCGTGGCGACGATGTAGAGGCCCGCTGACAGAGGTTCAGGAACAGGTTCGGCGTCGCCCACCCGGCGCTTGTGGCCCAGTGACTATGGGAGCGGCAAGCATGTTCACCCGCCGGCTATTCGGTATTGCAGCGATGACGCTGGCGCTGGCGGCGTGCCAGATGGTTCCGCGCGGCGTTCGCCCGGGTCCGGCCCCGCTCCCGGCCCCGTCGCCGAGCGGCCCGAGCGAATCGGTCCTGCCCAGCGACACCGCGCGCCACCGCATCGCGCTGCTGGTGCCGCTGTCGGGCGACAACGCCGCGGTCGGCCGCTCGATCGCCAACGCGGCGACGATGGCGCTGCTCGACACCAACGCCCAGAACCTGCGCATCACCACGTACGATACCGGGACCAATGCCGGCTCCGCGGCCGCGACCGCGATCCGCGACGGCAACAAGCTGATCCTCGGGCCGTTGCTGCGCGAGGACGTCGCGCCGGTCATGGGGCAGGCGCGCGGGGCCAAAGTGCCGCTCGTGACGTTCTCCAATGACACCACGATCGCGCAATCGGACGTGTTCGTGATGGGCCACGTGCCCGAGCAATCGATCGACCGCACCGTGCACTATGCCCGGGCGCAGGGTCTGCACCGTTTCGCCGGGCTGATCCCCAACGGCGAGTACGGTAACCGCGCCGCCGCCGCGCTGGAGCAGTCGGTCACGCGCGCCGGGGGCACTCTCGCGGGCATCGAACGTTATGACCGCGGCAATACCTCGATCGTCAGCGCGGCCAACCGGCTCAAGGCCCGCGGCGGCTATGACGCGGTGCTGATCGCCGACAGCACGCGGATCGCCACCAGCGGCGCGGCGGCGCTCGGCACCGGCGCCGCCAAGCCGCGCATCCTCGGCACCGAGCTGTGGAGCGGCGAGAGCGGCCTGGCGTCCAACGTGGCGCTGCGCGGGGCGTGGTTCTCGGCTGTGTCGGACGGACGCTACCGGCAGTTCGTGACCAGCTACCAGGCGCGCTTCGGCGCGCAGCCCTATCGCGTCGCCACGCTCGGCTACGATGCGGTGCTGCTGACGCTGCGCGTCGCGCGCGAGTGGCAGCCGGGCCGGACCTTCCCGCTCAGCCGCGTGGCCGCGCCCGACGGGTTCCTTGGCCTCGACGGGCCGTTCCGGTTCCGCGGCAGCGGCGTGGGCGAGCGAGCTATGGAAGTTCGCGCTGTCGGCGCCGGCGCGGTCACCGTGGTCGATCCGGCGCCCGCCAAGTTCTAGCGTCTCGCGCGGGGGGAAACGAGCGCCTGGCGCTTGAAGCCCCGCAATTCCGCCCCCTATAGCCTGGTCATGGCCCAAGACTTGTTCGAACAGCTCCCCGCCGGCGGCGGCGATTATGATTCGAGCGCCATCGAGGTCCTCGAAGGGCTCGAGCCGGTGCGCCGCCGGCCGGGCATGTACGTTGGCGGCATCGACGAGCGCGCGCTCCATCACCTCGCCGCCGAAGTGCTCGACAACGCGATGGACGAGGCCGTCGCCGGCCATGCCACGCGGATCGAAGTCACACTCGAGGAAGGTCCCGCGGGCAGTGCCGGACGCCTGACGATAAGCGACAACGGGCGCGGCATTCCGGTGGACGAACACCCCAAGTTCCCGGGCAAGTCCTCGCTCGAGGTGATCCTGACCACGCTCCATTCGGGCGGCAAGTTCTCGGGCAAGGCCTATGCCACCAGCGGCGGGCTGCACGGGGTGGGCGTGAGCGTGGTCAACGCGCTGTCGGAGCACACCCGGGTCGAAGTCGCCCGCGACCGTCAGCTTTTCGTGCAAGAGTTTTCGAAAGGCCTGCCAAGAGGCCCGCTCAGGGCCGCGGGCGCGGCGCCCAACCGGCGCGGGACCACGGTCAGCTTCGTGCCCGACCGGGAAATTTTCGGGGACCGCGCGTTCAAGCCGCAGCGCCTGTTCCGCCTCGCCCGCTCGAAAGCCTATCTGTTCGCCGGGGTCGAGATCCGCTGGAAATGCGCCCCCGCGCTGACGAGCGACGACGTGCCGGCCGAGGCGGTATTCCAGTTTCCCGGCGGGCTGTCGGACCACTTGCGTGAACAAGTCGGCGACCGCGAGTGCGTCACCAGCGACTTTTTCGCCGGGCGGCAGGACTTCCCCGCGCACGATGGCGAAACGCAGGGCCGCGTCGAGTGGGCGGCCGCCTGGCCGCTGTGGTCCGACGGGGCATTCTCGTGGTACTGCAACACGGTGCCGACCCCTGACGGCGGCACGCACGAACAGGGGATGCGCGCGGCGCTCGCCAGGGGCATCCGCGCGTTCGGCGAGCTGGTCGGCCAGAAGAAGGCCAAGGACATTTCCGCCGACGACATCGTCACCGGCAGCGAGATCATGCTCTCGGTGTTCGTCCGCGACCCGCAATTCCAGAGCCAGACCAAGGACCGCCTGACCAGCCCCGATGCCGCGCGGCTGGTCGAGAACGCGGTCCGCGACCACTTCGACCATTTCCTGTCCGACGACATGGAGCGCGGGCGCGCGCTGCTCGGCGCGGTGATGGAGCGAATGGACGAGCGGCTGCGGCGCAAGGCCGAGCGCGAGATCAAGCGCAAGACCGCCACCAGCGCGCGCAAGCTGCGCCTGCCGGGCAAGCTGACCGATTGCTCCGGCGAGGGCAAAGGCGAAACCGAGCTGTTCATCGTCGAAGGCGACAGCGCCGGCGGCAGCGCCAAGCAGGCGCGCGA
>JBDSDC010000042.1:0-4412 GCA_039920725.1 Croceibacterium sp.
CAACCCCGGCAACATCGGTTCGTCCGAACGCGTGGCCGAGGTGATCCGCGCCGCCAAGGCCAATGGCTGCGCGATCCGCATCGGGGTCAACGCCGGTTCGCTCGAACGCGACCTGCTGGAGAAATACGGCGAGCCGTGCCCCGAGGCGCTGGTCGAGAGCGCGCTCGACCACATCAAGCTGCTCCAGGACCACGATTTTCACGAATACAAGGTGGCGGTGAAGGCGAGCGACGTGTTCCTCGCGGTGGCCGCCTACATGAGCCTCGCCGACGCGGTCGATTGCCCGCTGCACCTGGGCGTTACCGAGGCCGGCGGGCTGATCGGCGGGACGGTCAAGTCGAGCATCGGGATCGGCAATCTGCTGTGGGCGGGGATCGGCGACACCATCCGCGTCAGCCTCTCGGCCGAGCCGGAGGAGGAAGTGCGCGTCGGGTTCGATATCCTCAAATCGCTCGGGCTCAGGACGCGCGGAGTGCGGGTGGTCTCCTGCCCGAGCTGCGCGCGCCAGGGCTTCGACGTGATCCGCACCGTCGAGGCGCTCGAGGACCGATTGAGCCACATCAAGACCCCGCTCTCGCTGTCGGTGCTCGGGTGCGTGGTCAACGGCCCGGGCGAGGCGCGCGAAACCGATATCGGGATCACCGGCGGCGGCGCGGGCAAGCACATGGTCTATCTCTCGGGCGTGACCGACCACCACGTGGCGGACGCCGACATGCTCGATCACATCGTCAGCCTGGTCGAGGCCAAGGCGGCCGAGATCGAGGCGGCGGGAGCGCTGGTGGCCGAGGCGGCGGAGTAGCTTTACGCGCGCTTAAGGCCCGATGCGCTAAGCGTGAGGACATGAAAGGCGCGTGGGTGATCGTGGGGCTGACCTGCCTGGGCGTGGCGCTGACCGCGCCGAACCTGCGGGCGGGCAAGCCGGCGGCGGAGGCCCGTTTGGCGCGGGCCGGCCCGTGGTCCAAGAACAGCGCCGCGGCGCTGGCGACGAGCCACTGGAACGCCGGCGAGACGACGCTGGCGCGCGAAGGGGATGGGCACTTCTACGCCGAGGTCTCCGCCAACGGGGCCCAGACGCGGATGCTGGTCGACACCGGCGCGAGCGTGGTCGCGCTGACCGGCGAGGATGCCGAGGCGATGGGTATCAGGTGGTCGCCCGCGGATGTGAAGCCGATCGGCCAGGGCGCCAGCGGCGTGGTCTATGGGCTCGAGACCAGGCTCGACAGCGTCCGGCTCGGCGGCATCGAGGTGCACGGGGTGCAAGCGATCGTGGTGCCCGAGGGGCTCGGCGTGTCGCTGCTCGGCCAGTCGTTCCTGCGCCGGCTCGACCATGTCGAGATGAGCGACGACAAGATGGTGCTGGGAGGATGACGGAGCGCGGCGGGCCGTTCAGCGGGGCGCTAGACAAGGCGGGCCACAAACGCGCATGGTGACGCGCGTGGACAGGCGGCATTTCCTGGCTTCGGCCGGCGCGGCGACGGGTGCCTCGCTGCTGCCCGCGCGCGCCTTCGCGCAGCCCGTCACGCTCAGTCCGCGCGCCTCGCAGATCATGGCCATCGCCCGGCGCGAAGTGGCCCGCGCAGGCGCCGTGCTGTGGCGGCGCGACATTGCCGGGATCCTCGACTTCGGGCTCCATTCGGCGATGCCGCGGTTCCACTTCGCCAACCTCGACAACGGTACGGTGCAATCGTTCAGGGTCGCGCACGGGCTCGGCTCGGACGCCGAGCACGACGGCTGGCTCAAGCAGTTCTCCAACCAGCCGGGCTCCTACGCCACCAGCCGCGGGGCTTACATCACGTGGGAATGGTACACCGGCAAATACGGCACCTCGGTTCGGCTCGGCGGGCTCGATCCCGACAACTCGCACGCCTTCGACCGCGCGCTGGTAATGCACCCGGCGCAGTATTGCACCGAGGAGCACGTCCAGAAGTGGGGCAAGCTCGGCCGCTCGAACGGCTGCTTCGCGATGGCCCCGGGCGATTTCCTGTTCGCCCTGGCGCAGCTTTCGGGCGGGCGCCTGCTCTATGCCGATGCGCTGGGGATCGGGCCCGACGGCGAGCACATCGCGCGGCCGGCATTCCCTGCGGCGCCGGCTTACGCTTCGGGAAGCCCCGCAGCCGGGCCCCCGGTGTGAGCTAGACTTTCAGGTCGTCGACGATTTCGACGACTTTCTCGCTGCTGGTGCGCGCACGGTTGGCGACGCGCGGCGCCTCGAAGCTCGCCAGCACCGGGACATCGCGGCCGTAGATGTCGTTGAACGTCTTCAGCTCGCCGCCGATGTCGCGCGCCATCGTGAAGTAGGTGATGTAGATCGGCATCGACTTCTTGACCGGCACGCGGGTGTATTGGTGCGAGGTCGAGATCGCCACCGCCTCGTCCCTGGTGGCGCCCTGCCCCAGGATCGCGATCGTCATCCCCAGTTCGAGCGCGCGCTCGGTCCGCACGCAGCCGTGGCTGAGCGCGCGGAAATCCTGCGCAAACAGCCCGCGCGAAGGGGTGTCGTGAAGGAAGATCGCATGCGGGTTGGGCATGTCGAGCTTGACCAGCCCGAGCGAGTTGGTGGGGCCGGGCTGCTGGACCACGTTGATAAAGCCGCCAGCGCCCTTGGTCGCCTTGTAGCCGTTGGCCAGCGCCCACCCGGGATTGGCGACGGCCTTGGCGCCCAGGCCTTCGCCTTTCACGATCGACTGCGGCACCGTCCAGGTCGGGTTGAAAATCACCCCTTCGACCGTTTCCGCCAGCTGCGGCGTAGGCGAGGTCGGCTTGCCGACGATCGTGCGATAAGTGCGGATGATGTTGTTGTTGACCGTCAGGCGCAGCTGGAATTCGGGCACGTTGGTCAGCAGGTACTGGCCGCCCAGGTCGCGCTGCAGCCACCGCCAGCGGTCCATATTGGCGCGGATCAGCGCGCGGCGCTTGACTTGCGCGGCGGGGGTTTTGGCGAGCTCGCCACGCAGTGCGGCGTAGTCGGGGTTGGTCGGGCTCAGCGCCGCCAGCGAACCGGCGATGTCGCCGCTGGCGAGCGCCTCGGCCATGACTCGACCGGTCGGCGTCAGGTCGGGATCGGGATCGACCACGAACCACTGCTTGCGCGCCGACATCGGCGTGCGCCCGTCGCGCAGATCCTCGACCAGCCACGCGAATGCCTGGCTCGCCAATTGATCGAGCTGGGGCGACGGGCCGGCGGCGAGCGCGGCCTTGAGCTCGGCCGGCTGATAGTCCTTGGCATCGAGCCCTTCGGCGCCAATGGCGTCGATCACGCGGACCAGCTGTTGCGCGTTGTCGAGCGACCACGGTGCCACGGTCGGCAGCTGCGGCTCGGGCGGGAGCGTGAGGGGCGGCCTGGGGCTCGCAACCGCCTGGGCCGCATCACCGTTGAGCACCGGCGCGGGGGTCGCTTGTTGCGCCGCCGCCGGGAGCGCCAGCAAGCCCAGACCCGCCAAAAGCAATGCGCGCAGCGTGATGTCCATGGTTAAACCCAATGCCCCGATTTCGGCGGATCGGCGAGCACGAGCCTCGTGCCCGCGCATCGTCGTGCCGCGAATTTTGCCTGTTTCGAGCGCGACATTCAACGCCGGCGCCTGACTCTCCCCTGAATCTTGCGGCCAGATTGCCCTCGCGCCGATTGCCCGCGCGGCCAAACGCCCTAAACGCCGGACATGGCGCGCAATCCCGCTCTCAAGCCCTTTGCGAGCATCGTGCTGGCGGTCGCGCTGTTTTCGCTGATGGACGCGCTGATGAAGGGCGCGTCGCTGGCGGCGGGTACTTACAGCGCGCTGTTGTTGCGGGGATTCTGCGGCCTGGCACTGACGCTGCCGCCATATCTGGCGACCGGCGGGCGCTGGCCGCGGCGCCCCGCGCTGGCGGTCCATCTCATGCGCGGGCTGGTTGCCGCCGCGATGGCTTACACGTTTTTCTGGGGCATCACCCAGATGCCGCTGGCCGAAGCGATCGCGCTGTCATTCATCGCCCCGCTGATCGCGCTCTATCTCGCCGCCGCGGTGCTGGGGGAGCAGGTGACCCGCCGCGCGATCGCCGCCTCGCTGATCGGGCTAGTCGGCGTGGCCGTGATCGCCGCCGGCCGAATCCGGGCCGACGCGCTTGGCGGACACAGCGCGCTCGGGTTGGCGGCGATCATGGCCTCGGCGCTGCTTTATGCGTGGAACCTGGTGCTCCAGCGTCAGCAGGCGCTGCTTGCGCGCCCGATCGAGGTGGCCCTGTCCCAGAACACGGTCGTGTCGCTGGCCCTGATCGGCCTGGCGCCATGGTTCCTGGCGGTGCCCGCGGAGCCGCGCGTGTGGGGCCTGATCGCCGGCGCCGCGCTGCTCGCGATGCTCGCCGCGATGCTGGTCGCCTGGGCCTATCGGAGGGCCGAGGCGGGGCTTGTCTAGGCCTTAGCCGCCGGGCCCGAACGC
>JBDSDC010000043.1:0-16481 GCA_039920725.1 Croceibacterium sp.
CGGCTATACCGACATCGCGCTGGCGTGGGCGGCGTTGGGCGCGTTCACGGGCATCTTGGTCTTGGTTCTATTCCCTGCCTACTACCTCGGCCAGGTCGACCGGGTGCTGGGCAACTGGGCGCACGAATGGACCCCGCGCGAGATCCTCGCGCTGGCGCTGTTCGTTGGCACCGGCAAGTTCCTCGGATGGTGGCTGATCCAGCTGTGGTGGCCGCTCAAGTTCTTGCTCGTCCCCGGCCCGATCAAGACTCACCGCACGCTGGCGCGCGCGATCGACTTGTTCAAGGTCGGGGCCGAGCGCCGCACGCACGGGCGCACCGGCATCCTGATCTACGTTTCGCTGCGCGAGCGGCGCGCGCAGATCGTCGCCGACGAGGCCATCGCCGGCAAAGTCGCGCCCGAAGTATGGGGCGAGGCGATGGCCGCGCTGCTCGCCGAAGTGCGCCACGGCCGCCTGGCCGACGGGATGTGCGCGGCGATCGCCCGCGTCGGCGTGGTGCTCGCCGAGCACTTTCCCCGCGCCGACGACGACGTGAACGAGTTGCCAGACCGGCTGATCGAATTATGAGCGGCGCGGTGACCGACCGCGCCCTCCCCCCCGACGCCGAAGCCCCCGAAGTGACCGAATGGTCCGGCCGGTTCGTCGAGGCCAAGCGCCGCGGGCGGTGGGAATATGCCTCACGCAAGAATTTCGTCGGTGCGGCGGTGATCCTCGCGCTCGATGCGGGCGAGGTCATCCTGGTCGAGCAATACCGCGTCCCGCTCGGGGCCCGCTGCCTCGAGCTGCCCGCCGGGCTGATCGGCGACGAAGCCGGGACCGAGGGCGAAGACGCGGCTGCCAGCGCCGCGCGCGAGCTGGCCGAAGAGACCGGCTATGCCGCCGCGCACTGGGAAGTGCTGGGCGAATTCTGCTCGAGCCCCGGGATGCTCAGCGAGACCTTCACGCTGGTCAAGGCGACCGGTCTGACCCGCATCGGCGACGGCGGCGGGGTGGCAGGCGAGGACATCGCGGTCCACCGCGTACCGCTGGCGCAAATCGCCGGGTTCGTGCGCGAGCGGCGCGGGGCGGGGGTGATCGCCGATGCCAAGCTCCTCGTGGTGCTCGGCGGCGCGATGCTGGAGGATCCCGCGCAATGAAGGTGATCATCCTCGGCTCGGGCGCGATGGGGTGCCTCTACGGCGCGGCGCTCCACCGGGCGGGCGCCGCGGTCACCCTAGTCGATGTCAACCGCGAGCACGTATCGGCGATCAACGCGCGCGGGCTGGAACTGGAGCTGCGCAGCGGGACCGCGCTGCTGCCGATACCGGCGCGGATGCCCGCCGACGTGAGCGAGCCGGCCGACCTGGTCATGGTGTTCACCAAAACCTTTCACACCGACAGCGCGCTGGCCGGGATCGCGGCGGCGATCGGCCCGCAGACCTGCCTGCTCAGCCTCCAGAACGGGCTCGGCAACGACGCGCGCCTCGCCGCCCACGCCGCGCCCGAGCGGGTCATGGTCGGCGCGAGCACGTTTCCGGCGGACCTGGTCGGCCCGGGCCGGGTGCGCAGCCACGGCGACGGCGGGACCAGGCTCTACCCGGCGTTCGGCGGCGATCAGGCGTTCGCGCAGCGAGTGGCGGACTTGCTGAGCGCAGGCGGCATCCTCGCCGCGCTTGACCCGCAGATCCAGGCAGCGATCTGGTCGAAGGCGATCTTCAACGCGGCGATGAACCCGCTGTGCGCGCTGACCCGCCGCACGCCCGGCTTCCTCGGCGCCAACGCCGAAAGCCGCGCGCTCTACGGCGCGGTGGTCGAGGAAGGCGTCGCCGTCGCCCGGGCGAACGGGATCATGATCGACGCCCAGCCGATCCACGCCCTGACGGAAGTTTCGGTGACCGACCACGCCAACCACGAAGCCTCGATGCTGCAGGACATCAAAGCCGGGCGGCGCACCGAAGTCGACGCGATCAACGGCGCGATCGTCGAGGCCGGCCGCAAGGTGGGCCTACCCGCGCCGGTCACCGAAACGCTGTGGCGGCTGGTCAAGCTTGAAGAGGCCAAGCTGGCGTAAATTCCTCCCCGGCACGGGGAGGTTCTTACACCAGATTGATCTCGCGCAGGCGCTGCATCAGGTAATCGTGCGCGGTGATCGGTTCTTCACCGCCCGCCGTCAGCGGTTCGATCAGGTAATCGGGCCGGAAATGGAGGAAGAACGGCATCGAATAACGCGCCCGCCGCGCCGCCGGGCCAACCGGGTTGACTACCCGGTGCGTGGTCGAGCGCAGGCGGCCCGCGGTCAGCCGCTGGAGCATGTCGCCGATATTGACCGCCAGCGCGCCGGGCGGGGGCGAGACCGGCTTCCACTGCCCATCCTTGGCGAGCAGCTCGAGCCCCGCTTCATCGGCCCCGAGCAGCAGGGTAATGGTGTTGATGTCCTCGTGCGGCGCGGCGCGAATCTCGCCCTCGGCGGCCTCTGACACCGGCGGATAGTGGAGCAGCCGCGGCACCGAGTTGCCCTTGTCGACGGTGGCGTCGAAGAAGTGCTCATCGAGCCCCAGATGCAGCGCGATCGCCGACAGGATACGCAGCCCCGAGGCTTCGAGCGAAGCGTAAAGCTGCTCGAAGGTCTCGCGGAAGCCCGCCACTTCATCGGGCCACACGTTTGGCGCCATGAACTGCTCGAGTGGATCGCCCGGCGGAAGCGAGCGGCCGACGTGCCAGAATTCCTTGAGATCGCGCACCGCCGCGTCCTTGGCCTTTTCGGTGCCGAACGCGGTATAGCCGCGCGCCCCCCCGCCACCGGCGATCTTGTAGCGCAGCTTGACCTGCTCGGGCAGCGCGAAGAACGCGCGCGCCTTCGCCTCGGCGCGGTCGATCAGGTCCTGCGGGACGCCGTGACCGCGGACGATGGCGAAGCCGAATTCCTCGAAGCTGCGGCCGAGTTCGTCGGAGAACTCGGCGAGCGGCCGCTCAAGCGATACCGATGCAATGTCAGACATTGGCGGGGCTTTACACCGGCATGAACAGGCTCGCCAGAGCCGCGCTCATTAGGTTGGCGAGCGATCCCGCGGCCAGTGCGCGCAAGCCGATTCGGGCGATCACCGGGCGCTGGTTGGGCGCGAGCCCGCCGGTCACCGCCAGCTGGATCGCGATCGAGCTGAAATTGGCAAACCCGCACAGCGCGAAAGTGACGATTGCGCGGGTGCGGTCGCTGAGCACTTCGGGCCCCATCTTGCCGAGATCGATGAAGGCGACGAATTCGTTGAGAACCACCTTGGTGCCGAACAGGCCTCCCGCCGTGACCGCTTCCTTCCACGGGATGCCGAGCAGAAACATGACCGGTGCAAAGACCCATCCGAGCAGCCCCTGGAACGACAGCTGCGGATAACCGAACAGCCCGCCCGCCCAGCCGAGCAGCCCGTTCGCCAGCGCGACCAGCGCGACGAACGCCAGCACCATCGCGCCGACCGCGACCGCCAGCTTGACCCCGGTCTGCGCTCCCTGGGCGGCAGCCTCGATCAGGTTGGCGGCGCGGCCCGCCTCGTCGAAGTGATGCTCGGCCTCGGCCAGCGCGACTTCGTGCGGCGGTTCGCCTTCAGTCAGCGCGGCGGGGCCTTCGGCGCTGATCCGGCCCTTGGGAAGCACGATTTCGCCGTCGGCCCCCGGCGGCGGGAGCTCATCGTCGGGCATGATGATCTTGGCCATCAGGATCCCGCCGGGCGCCGACATGAACGCGGCGCCAAGCAGGAACGGCAGGTATTTCGCGCCGAGCAGCCCGGCATAAGCGGCCAGGATCGTGCCCGCGACCCCGGCCATGCCCACGGTCATCACGGTGAACAGCCGCGCGGGCGTCAGCGCGGCAATGTAGGGGCGGATCACCAGCGGGCTTTCCGACTGGCCGACGAAGATGTTGGCCGCCGCGGCGAGCGATTCGACCCGGCTGATGCCCGTCACCCAGCCGATCGCCCCGCCGACCCAGCGCACTACCCGCTGCATGATGCCGAGGTGGTAGAGGATCGAGACCAGCGCGGCGAAGAAGATGATCACCGGCAGCGCGCCCAGCGCAAAGCTTCCCGCAAGCGGATTGGCCGCGCTGGCGCCGAACAGGAATTCGGTCCCGGTGGTGGCGTAGCCGAGCAGTGCCGCGACTCCGTCCGCCATGCTTTGGATCACCGCCCGCCCCCACGGCGTGCGCACGATCAGTAGCGCCAGCAGCGCCTGCAGCGCGAAGGCGGCGGCGACCACGCGGAGGCGTATCCGGCGCTTGCCGGTCGAGAGCAGGAAGGCGATCAGCAGGATCGCGGCGATCCCCGCGAGCGAAATCAGCTGGTGCGGCATTGTTGCGTTGTCCGTCCAATCCCCGAAAGGCGCTTTATTCGCCGGTTGGCGCGGCAAATCAAAGGCCCAGCGCGCGCGCTCCCCTTTTCTTTTTCCGCGGCAGCCCATAGCACCGCGCGAATGTCCGACCCCGAGATCGCCCCGACCGCCCCGGCCATCCCCGTGCCGCTGTTTGTCTTTTCGTTGCTCTACGGCGGGATGACCTGCATCGCCGGGGTGCTCGGCTCGAAGCAGGTCTCGCTCGGTCCGCTCGCCGTGGAGGCGGGAATCTTCGCCTTCCTGCTGCTGGTCGCGCTGTCGAGCGCGGTGGCCGAGCTATACGGGCGGCCGACCGCCAACCGGCTGGTGCGGTTCGGCTTCGTGCCGCTGGTGACCGCGATCCTGCTTACGTGGCTGGTGATCGAGCTGCCGACCGACCCGGGGATGTACGAGCCGGCCAAGACCGCCTTTCCGATCATCCTCGGCCAGAGCTGGAGGCTGATGGTCGCGGGCATCTGCGCTTACGGCGTGTCGATGACGCTCAACGTCTATCTGTTTTCCAAGCTGGCGAGCGGCACGCGGCTGGTCGCGCTGAGAGGCGGGATCGCCTCGATGCTGAGCCAGATCGTCGATACGCTGATCTTCATCACCGTGGCGTTTTACGGCGTCCGGCCGATCGGTGATCTGATCCTGGGTCAGGCGCTGGCCAAAGTGGTACTGTCTGTCGTGCTGGTGCCGCCGCTGATCGCGCTGCTGGTGCGGCTGGGCCGGCGCTGGAGCTAGACCGAACACAACCGGAGAGGGCCGATGGCCAAAAACAACACGATCACCTTTTACGACCTCGCGCTGTCGACCGGGGCGACGATCAGCCCGTTCGTATGGGCGACCAAATATGCGCTCAAGCACAAGGGCTTCGATCTCGACGTTGTGCCGGGCGGGTTCACCAAGATCCCCGAGCGCACCGGCGGAGTGACCGAGCGGCTGCCGGCGATCGTCGACGACGGCAAGTGGGTGCTCGATAGCTGGGGCATCGTCGAATACCTCGACCGGACATATCCCGAGCGGCCCATGCTGATCCCGCATCCCAGCGTGGCGATCATGCTGCGCGCGCTCGATGCGTGGTTCTGGGCGGCCGCCACCGGTCCGTGGATGCGTTGCAACTGCGTGTCGTATCGCGACCTCTCCAACCCCGAGGATCACGAATACATCACGCATTCGCGCGAGAAGATGCTCGGCCAGACGCTCGAGGACATGCAGGCCGGCTACGAGGACCGCCTGCCGGGCATCTCGGGCGCGCTCGAACCGCTGCGGATCGCCTTGCGCGAAGCCGAGTGGCTCGGCGGCGACAGCCCCAACTATGCCGATTACCGGATCATCGGCTCGATCCTGTTCACTGCCTCGGTGTGCCGCAACAGCCCGGTGCTGGCGAGCGACGACCCGCTGCGTCCGTGGATCGAGCGGTGCCTCGACCTTTACGGCGGGCTCGGGCGCCATCCGGGGCTGTTCCCGCTGTTCGGCCTCAAGCAGCGCGCGGGCGACCCGCCGCTGTTCATGCCGCAGGGCCAGGGCGGGATTCACAAGCGCAACACCGGACCCGAATCGACCAGCGCGGAAACCCGGCGGATTACCGAAGGCCTGACCGAAGCGTGATGCGCGTGCTCGTCACGCGGCGCTGGCCGGCCGGGGTCGAACGCGCGCTGCAGGACAAGTTCGAAGTGGTGCTCAACGGGGCAGACCGGCCGCTGAGCCAGCCCGAGCTGGCGCAGGCGATGGCCGAGTTCGATGTGCTGTGCCCGACCGTCTCGGACCGGATCGACGCCGCGGTGATCGGCGGCGGCGCGCGGGTCAGGCTGATCGCCAACTATGGCGTCGGTTTCGACCACATCGACCTCGCGGCAGCCAAGTCAGCGGGCATCGCGGTCACCAACACCCCCGGGGTGCTGACCGACGCCACCGCCGACATCGCGCTGACGCTGCTGCTGATGGCCGCGCGGCGGGCCGGCGAAGGCGAGCGCGAGCTGCGCGCAGGACGCTGGAGCGGGTGGCGGCCGACTCACCTGGTGGGCAGCGCGCTGACGGGCAAGACGCTCGGGCTGGTCGGGATGGGCCGGATCGCGGTGGCCACCGCGCGGCGGGCGCACCACGGGTTCGGGATGAACATCGCCTACTACGCGCGCCGCGAGTGCGACCCGGCGGTGGCGGAGGAGCTGGGCGCGCAATTCTATCCTGAGGTGACCGGGCTGCTGGCGGCGTCCGACTTCGTCTCGCTCCACGTCCCGGGCGGGGCGGACACCGCCAACCTGATCGATGCCCAGGCGATCGCCGCGATGAAGCCGGGCAGCTACCTGATCAACACCGCGCGCGGCGGCATTCTCGATCACGAGGCGCTGGCCGACGCGCTCGACCGCGGGCACCTCGCGGGGGCCGGGCTCGACGTCTATCCCGCCGAGCCGCAAGTGCCCGAGGCGCTGCTGGCGCTCGAAAACGTGGTCCTCCTGCCGCACCTCGGCAGCGCCAATGCCGAGACGCGCACCGCGATGGGCATGAAGGCGCTCGCCAATGTCGCGGCGTTCGCGGCCGGGCAGCCGCTGCCGGACCGGGTCGCGTGACGCGTGCCGATCTGATAGCCGCCGAGGGGTTGCCGGCCGATTATGTCGACGTCGTCGAGCGCCACTGGCGCCCGCTCGCCGAACGGATCGCGGCGGTGCGCCCGCGCGTGGTCGGTATCAACGGCGCGCAAGGATCGGGCAAGTCGACGCTATGCCGGTTCATCGAGCCGCTGCTGGCCGAGCACGGCTTGCGCGCGGTGACGCTGTCGCTCGACGACCTTTACCTGACCCGCGCCGAACGCCAGGCGATGGCGCGCGACGAGCATCCGCTGTTCGCCACCCGCGGGGTGCCCGGCACACACGACGTGGCGCTGGGCGAAGCGATCCTTACTGCGCTGGCTGCCGGACGCCCGGTCACCCTCCCCCGCTTCGACAAGGCCGCCGACGACCGCGCGGCCGAGGGCACGCCGGTGGCGCCGCCGGTCGATGTGGTGCTGTTCGAAGGCTGGTGCGTCGGCGCGGTGCCGCAACCGGCCGCGGCGCTGCGGATGTCCGTCAACTCGCTCGAAGCCGAGGACGACGCCGACGGCGCGTGGCGGCGCGAGGTCAACCGCCGCCTCGCCACCGATTACGCCGAGCTGTTCGCGCGGATCGACCTGCTGGTCATGCTCAAGGTGGGAAGCTTCGAGCAAGTCCGCGCCAATCGCGCCCGGCAGGAAACCAAACTGGGTGCCGGGCCGGCGGTCATGGACGCTGCCGCGCTCGACCGCTTCGTGATGCATTACGAACGGCTGACGCGGTGGATGCTCGCGGAAATGCCGGCGCGCGCGGACGCGGTGATCTCGCTGGATACGGACCAGCGGCCGGGCTGACACGAAAAGAGGCTCGGGTCGCCCCGAGCCTCCTTCGTCATGCCGGCCTTTGTCAGCGCAGGATCGCGGCGATAACCTGCTGGATCACGTACGTCTTGGGATCGACGCGGTACACGTAGCCGTTGGCATAGCGGTACGTGCCGTCGTTGTAGCGATCACGATAGGCGCTGGGGATGTAGTCGTCCTGGTACGAAGTCGGGAGGCGCTGGCCGACCCCCCAGCGCGACTTGGCGTGGCCCGGGGGCAGGCAACCGTTGTGCTTCTTGGCCAGCCCGTGCGGGCAACTGGTGCCGTAAAAGCGGCCGTCGCGATAATAGCCGGCATTGTCCCAGTAGCCGCGTCCGTCGCCCGAATAGGCGGCACGGTGCGCGTCCCACCGGGACTGCTGGTGTTTGCCCGCGCGGTCGCCGTCGCGGTCGCCTCCGCCGCGATGTTCGCTTTGGTCATTGCCGTTGCCGTGGCCGTGGCCGCCGCCCTCGTGGCCCTTGGCGAGCGCCGGGCTGGCCGCGGTCAGCGCGCCGAGCGCGGCGAGCAGAAGGAACTTTCTCATCGTCTTCACTCCGAAATCTCACGTTACAGGCGGTCAACGGACGAACCGCCAAATGGTTGCAATCATTGCGCTCGGGGGCTCAAACAGACCGCTTCACGAGCTGTGATAATGGTTCACTGAGCAAACCAATTGTCCCGCAACCCGCTTGCCGCTATCGCCGCCGGGACGGCCGCAAACAGCCGCGCGGATTCGCCAAGGGGACTCGATGCGCAAGGTAATCAGCGCGGTGCTGGGAGCGGCTCTGCTGGCCGGCGCAGGGCAGGCGCAGCCGGCGCGGCGTCCGCCGGCCCCCGCCCCGCCCGCGCCCGGCGACTGGCCGCGCTATGCCCGCGATCTCCAGGGCACGCGCTTTTCGCCCCTCGACCAGATCAACACCGGCAACGTCGCGCAATTGCAGCAGGCCTGGCGCTTGCGCCTGCGGCCCGAGGGCGGCGCGGGGCTGCTCGGCGGGACCGTGCCGATCGTGGTCGATGGCACGATGTACTTGCCGATCGGCAACGCGGTGATCGCGCTCGATCCGGTGACCGGGCGGGAGATCTGGCGCCACCCGGTGGAAGGGCTGGTGCGCCGCGCGGTCAGTTATTGGCCCGGCGAGGGCAAGTTGAAAGCCCGCCTGTTCTACTCGACCGGCGACAAGATCACCGCCCTCAGTGTCAAGACTGGCGAAGTCGATGCCAGCTTTGCCGATCACGGAACGCTGACGATCGACGGCACGCCCTATCCCTACCCGCCGACGATCTACAAGAACGTGATGGTCATCGGCGCCAGCACCGCCGAGATGCCCCGCGGCCCGAGCGGCGACAGCCGCGCTTACGATGCGCTTACCGGCAAGAAGCTGTGGCAGTTCCATACCGTGCCGCAGCCGGGCGAAGTGGGCCACGAGACCTGGCTCGATGACGGCTGGCAGGGCCGTTCGGGCACCAACATGTGGATCTGGTACACCACCGTCGATCCGGCGACCGACACGATCTACATGACCATCGGCGGGCCCAGCCCCAACTACTACGGCGGCGACCGGCCGGGGAACAACCTGTTCGGCAACTCGATCGTCGCGGTCGACGCCGCGACCGGCAAGTTCAAGTGGCACTTCCAGACCATCCACCACGACTTGTTCGACTGGGACTTGCCCGCCCCGCCGGTGCTGTTCGACGTGCATAAGGACGGCAAGGTCATCCCGGCGCTGGCCGAAACCGGCAAGCCGGGCCTGATGTTCATCCTCAACCGCGAGACCGGTGAGCCGATCCACGGGGTCACGGAACAACTGGTCGCGCATGCCGACGTGCCCGGCGAATGGTATCCCAAGAGCCAGCCGATCCCGGTCAAGCCCGCCGCGCTCAACCGCATGCGGTGGACGCCCGAGGACGTAGTCAGCGGCGCCGACACCGCGCCCGAGCACGCCGCCGCGTGCCGCAAGCTGCTCGACAGCTACGGCGGGACGTTCTTCAACTCGGGCCCGTTCACCCCGTTCTTCCTCCACACGCCGGGCGACGCGCCGCGCGCCTCGATCAACATGCCGCACAACGGCGGATCGGTGTGGGGCGGCAGCGCGGCCGACCCGGCGCGCGGGATCGTTTACGTCAATGTCAGCGAGAGCGGCAGCATCGGGTGGATCGAGAAGCGCGATCCCAAGGGCGAATATGGCCGCGGGACCGACGCCTCGACGCAGGCCTACGACCGCGGCAGCCTGGTCGGGCCGGGGGCCTATTCGGCGTTCCAGGCCAGCTTCAAGACGCCCGAGGGCCAGACGCTTACCCTGCCGTGCATCAAGCCGCCGTGGGGGCGCTTGATGGCGGTCGATGCGAACAGCGGCGAAATTCTGTGGGCCAGCCGCCTGGGCATTACCGAGGGGCTGCCCAAGGACAAGCAGCTGACCGGTTCCAACAACGGCTCGGGCGGGCCGATCGTCACCGCCGGCGGGCTGGTGTTCATCGGCGCGACCGGCGACCGGTTCCTGCGCGCGTTCGATTCGGCAAACGGCACAGTGTTGTGGGAGAAGCAGCTCGACTATGCCCCGATGACGCTGCCGATTACGTATCGCGGCAAGGAGGGGCGGCAGTACGTGGCGGTGATCGCGGTCGGCGCCGGGCTTGGCGGATCGGGTGCGCGCGGACCCGACGGCAAACCGCTCAACGGCGAATCGCTGATCGCGTTTGCGCTGCCGAAATGAGAGGAGTTGCAACGATGACCCATTGGAAGATCGCAGGGATGCTCGTGCTGGCGCTGGTTTCAGCCGGCGCGGTCGCGCAGCAGACGATCACCACTCCCGAAGGCGCGCGGATGAGCTCGGCGAGCGACCTGGCCTACAAGCCCGGGCAGCTGAGCCGCGCGCAGCTGATGAGCCCGGCGCGTTCGCTGTTCGTGCGGAGCGCGGCCAATGTGTTCCGCCGCTTCCCGCGCGAGAAGACCGCCGAGATGGTCAAATTCTACACCCAGGCGCTGGGCCTGCGCTCGCTCAGTCCGATCCAATTGACCGCGACCCAGCAGATGGTCCTCACCGGCGTCGGCAGCGGCCAGATCAAGCTTTCCGCGGGACAGGGCGGCAACCGCAAGTACAACCTCGCCGGCGGCTATAAGGCGGGCACCGGGATCCGCTATTTCCGCCTGACTTACCCCGACGCCCGAACGGTGCGGGACCGGTTCGTCGCGGCCGGGTTCCCCGCCCCGCGGTTCACCGCGCAAAGCGGCGGGACGAGCTCTGCACTGGTCGCCGACCCGGGGGGCTTCCAGATCGAGCTGGTGATCGGGCCGGGCGCCAAGGATGGATCGAACGATGGGGTCGGCGTCGGCATTAACGCCTCCAACCTGGCCAAAAGCCGCGCGTTCTACCGCGAATTCGCCGGGCTCGACGAGTTGCCGCCGGTTCGCGACAAGCTGCTCGGGCTCACGCTCTACCCGTACCGCCACAAGGAAACGACGCTGTACCTGTATCACACCGGCGGCAAGACGGCGGACAATGGCAGCGCCGGGATCCAGTACGTGATCAGCGATGCGCCGCTGGTCGACGCCAAGGCCAAGGCGCGCGGCGGCATCGCGGTCGAGACCCCGCTCAACAGGCTTGCCGGGTTCGATCTGGTGACCGTGTGGCTCAACGATCCCGACGGGGTCACCAATTACTTCGCACAAGTGAACCGCAGCGTGCAGCCGGCGGGAAATCGGGCAGCGGGGAACTAAATCCTCCCCGAGCTTGTCTCGGGGAGGTGGCAGACGCTGAAAGCGGCTGACGGAGGGGCCCCCTCCACCGCTCCCCGAGCTCGCTCGGGGAGGAATTGATCTTACTTCTTCGCCTGGATCACGTAGCTCGCCAGCAGCTCGATGTCGGCGTCGGGTATCTGTCCGCCGAAGCCCGGCATCGGGCCCGAGCCGTTGGTGATCCGGTCGACCACCAGCGCATGGTCGATATGGCTGTTGCCGTCGAGCGAGGGGCCGATGCTGCCCGAGCCGTTGCCGTCCTTCAGCACATGGCATCCGCCGCACGACCAGTCGTTGAACAGGGCGCGGCCCATGACGACCTGCTCGGCGGTCAACGCCGGCTTGGCCGGGGCATTCTGCGCGCCGGCGAGCGCCGCCGGGAGAGCCAGAGCCGCGAAAGCGCCGGCGCCGAGCGCCAGCTTGGTACGCGCGGAAAGCGCCGCGAATCGGGTCATGTCCATCTCTCCGTGCAAATCTGTTCCGGCGCATTCCGCACGAAGCGGACCCGGTCAACTGCGTCTATGGCGCGGCGAAGCTTTACCGGACATTTATCGGCATGTCGCTATCCAGACATTGTCAATTTGAGGCCATCGGCTGGGTCCGTTTACATATAGCGCACGCGTATTCGTCCGGTGTAACGCCGCCGTTACGGTAATTAACTAGGCCAGCCGCCGCGGTTTGGGCATTGGCGGGGACGAGGGAGTGAAAGCGATGAAAAGACTGACCGCCGTGGCCCTGTGCCTGGGCGCCGCCGCGCTGGCCGGCGGATGCATGAAGCCCGCCGCGCCGGACCTGACCGTCCAGCAATTCATGGCCCGGAAAGTCGATCCGGCCTCGAAAGTCTATTTCAGCTCGGTCCAGTACATCAGCGACGAAACCGGCAACCACGACATCAAACCCGAGACCGACGCCGACTGGGCGAAAGTCCAGCAATCGGCGGTCGACCTGCAGGCTTACGGTAAGGCGTTGCAAACCCCGGGCTACACCGAAGGGCGCAACCCGGACTGGACCACGTTCAGCCAGTCGCTGGTCGAGATCAGCCAGCAGGCCGAAACGGCCGCCAAGGCCAAGGACCCGGATAAAGTGTTCGAGGTCAGCGGCACGATCTACGCGGTGTGCGATGCGTGCCACATGGCCTACCCCAAGGACAGCAAGACGCCCGGCGGCGGCAGCGCGTCCTGAGGCGGCCGACGTGCTCTACCTGCTGATCAAGGCCGCGATCTCGGGTGCGATCGTCGCGGTCGCCTCGGAAGTCGCGCGGCGCTGGCCCGGGTGGGGCGCGCTGATCGTCTCGCTGCCGCTGGTCTCGGTGCTGGCGATGATCTGGCTGTGGCGCGATACGCACGATCCGGCGCGGCTGGCATCGCATGCCGGATCGACATTCTGGTTCGTGCTGCCGAGCCTGCCGATGTTCCTGCTGATCCCCGCGCTGCTGCGGCAAGGCCAACCGTTCTGGCTTTCGCTGGCGCTCGGTTGCGTGCTCACGATCGCGCTCTACTCGGCGATGGTGTGGATCGGGCCGAGGTTCGGGCTGAAACTGTGAAGGGATGAAGGCAATGAGCGAACTGACCCGCAGAGATGCCCTATTGGCCGCGAGTGCCGGCGCGGCCGCCGCTTCGCTCGCCGCCGCCTCTCCGGCTCTGGCGCAACCATCGGCGACGCTCGCTCCCGCATTTGCCGGGCAGCACCAGCCAAAGCCGCTGCGGTTCGATCCGGCAAAGGTGCCCGGTTTGTCAGAGAAGCTGATCAAGTCTCACTGGGAGAATAATTACCAGGGCTCGGTCAAGGCGCTCAATATGGTCGAGACGCGCCTTGCTGCTGCGATGGCGGACAAGGATTTCCCGCCGGTGATCTATGGCGGCCTCAAGCGCGAGGAGCTGCATCGCACCGGTTCGGTCGTGCTTCATGAATTGTATTTCGACGGCTTAGGCGGAAATGGGAAACGCGCGGGGTCGGTGAGCCAGGCACTCGCGGTGGCATTCGGCACCGGCGACGGCTGGGAGGCGGAATTCCGCCGCACCGCGATGTCGCTCGCCGGGGGATCTGGATGGGCGATCCTGAGCTACAATCGCCACACCGGTTCCCTCCACAACTACTGGGCATGGGACCATATGCACGGCGCAGTAATGGGCGTTCCGCTGATCGCACTCGATATGTACGAGCACAGCTATCACCTGGACTACGGCACGCAGGCGGCGAAGTACGTCGATGCGGTCATGGCCAACCTCGACTGGGAGGTCATCGATGCGCGATATCGCGCGGCAAGAGCCTGACCATCGCGCGCTGATCCGGTTGGCGGCGTGGGCGGCACTGGCGGCGCTGCTGGTGGTGGCATCCGCCGCGTTCGCGCACGATCTGTCGGACGCCAACAAGTCCTACGTCCAGAGCATTCAGGGGCCCGCCCCGGTGCCGTTCTTCTACCTCGGCGCCAAGCACATGGTCACCGGGATCGATCATATCGCGTTCCTGATCGGAGTAGTGTTCTTCCTCTACCGGCTGCGCGACGTGGTGATCTACGTCTCGATGTTCACCATCGGTCATTCGACCACGCTGCTCGGCGGAGTGCTGCTCGGTACCGGGCTCAATTCGTACATCGTCGACGCGGTGATCGGCTTTTCGGTGATCTACAAGGCGTTCGAGAACCTCGGCGGCCTGCGCAAGATCGGGCTGGCGATCGATACCAGGCTGGCGGTGCTGGCGTTCGGGCTGTTCCACGGCCTGGGCCTGGCGACCAAGCTGCAGGACCTGTCGGTCTCGGACAACGGGCTGCTCGCCAATCTGATCGCGTTCAATGTCGGGGTCGAGGCCGGGCAGGTGCTGGTGCTCGCGGTGGTCGTGGTGCTGCTCAACTTGTGGCGCGCCACCGGCGGGTTCGCGCGCGGCGCGCGCTACGCCAATCTCGCGCTGCTCATCGCCGGGATCGGACTGACGACTTACCAGATCGCGGGGTATGTGCAGTCATGACCCAGGCCGAGATCGCTCCCCCGCAAGCCACATTGCCGAGCAAGCGCCAGGTAGTGATCGGCTCGGCCGTGGCCGCGGCGGTCGCCACCCTGGCACTGGTGTTTTTCGTGCTCCCGGCCGAGCTGGGCGTCGACCCGACCGGCTTTGGCAAGGCCACCGGGCTGACCGGACTGGCCACAAATGGCCCGCCCGCGAACATCTATCTCGAACGCGGGCTCAAGCGGACCAATGTGCTGTTCCCGCTCGGCGCATCGGCGGTTCCCGACGAGGCGGCGCTGCGCGCAGCGCTGGCGGCCAAGGGCATTGCCCTGCCTGCCGGCGCCAGGCTGGTCACCGACCACTGGGAAATCGAGCTGCTGCCATACGAGAACATCGAGATGAAGTACCGCCTGGCCCAGGGCCGGTCGATGATCTTCGCGTGGAAGAGCTCGGCCCCGGTGCATTACGATATGCATTCGGTCCCCGACCAGGGCGGCAACCCGATGACCGAGAGCTTCGCCATTACCGATGCGCCGGCCCAGACCGCGGTCTACGTCGCGCCATTCACGGGCATCCATGGGTGGTTCTGGCAGAACCAGACGCTGAGCCCAGTCACGCTGTCGATCGACGCGACCGGCGCGTTCACCAGTGCGGTCATCTTCAACCAGGCGGGTGAGCATCCGCGAGGGCTGCAATCCCGCTGATCACGCGGCGAATTATTTTCGGATTGAGTCAATTTGCGACAGATCGCACCCTTGTTGCGCCGGGCCCTTCTCGGCTAGGGCTAAGCCAACCCGCGCGCTCGGGATCGAGCTCGCCATAAGCAACATGGGAGCTGGATGTGGTTCGATTGAAGGCCTTTTCGTCCGATCGCCGCTTCGCCGCGCGTCCGCTGATGGCGGGCGCGCTGGTCGCTGTGGCGACGCTGGCAATCACCCCCGGCTCGGCGCAAACCAGCCGTCCCGCGCCCCGCGCCGCGAACGGCAATTTCGATTTCATCGGGTGGGACTCTTATCTCGGCGGGTCGGACAGCTCGCAGTACTCGGCGCTCAAGCAGATCACGCCGGCGAACGTAAAGCAGCTGCAAGTGGCATGGACTTACGACACCGGCGCGGGCCAGCCCCCGCATTTCAACCCAACGATCGCCGGCGGGCGGATGTACCTGGTCGGCGCCGAGGGCAAAGTGGTCGCGCTCGATCCCGCCACCGGCAAGGAAATCTGGAAAAGCACCGAAGCGGGCCGGATTAGCGGGCGCGGGATCAACTACTGGCGCGGGGCGAACGGCGAAGAACGCCTGATGATGCTCAAGGACGGCTACGTCCGCGCGATGGACGCCAAGACCGGGCAATTCATCGCCGGCTTCGGCAAGGACGGCAAGATCGACTTGCGCGACGCGCTGCCCGCCGGAGCGGCGATGCCTGGGCGCCCGCTGATGACCGACAATCCAGGGCGGATATTCGAGGACACCTACATCGTCTCGCTCCCCGCCGGAGCTTACGAATACGCATCGGCCCCGGCCGACATCCAGGCTTACGACGTCCACACCGGCGCGCTGAAATGGGTGTTCCACGTCGTCCCGCGGGTGGGCGAATTCGGCTCCGACACTTGGCCGGACAAGGACCGCGAGAAGTTCGGCGGGGTCCACAACTGGTCGGAATTCACGATCGATCCGGAAACCGGGATCGCCTATATCCCGACCGGCACCGCTCGCTATGATTTCTACGGCGGCAACCGCCCGGGCAACAACTTGTTCGCCAACAGCCTGATCGCGCTCGACGCGCGCACCGGCAAGCGGGTGTGGCATTACCAGCTGGTTCACCACGACTTGTGGGACTTCGACACCCCCAACGCTCCCAAGCTGATGACCATCACCAAGGACGGCAAGAAGATCCCGGTGGTGATCCAGGCCACCAAACAGGGCTTCGCGTTCGTGTTCGACCGGCGCGACGGCACTCCGGTGTGGCCGATCGAGGAGCGCGCGGTGCCGGCGTCCGACGTGCCGGGCGAGCACGCCAGCCCGACCCAGCCGTTCCCCACCTGGCCGCCGCCGTTCGCCCGCCAGGGGCGGATGACGGTCGAAG
>JBDSDC010000044.1:0-11595 GCA_039920725.1 Croceibacterium sp.
CGGCGTAAGCCTCGTCGTAAACTTGCATCGGAGTCCTCTCGAATTGCCCGACGCGGGCCTTTCCACGTCCGGCAAATGCGAGGCAAGCGGATTTACCAGGCGTTGACTTGGCGGGCGCGGTTCAGCATCTGCGGCGAGCGCCGGTCAGGCGACCCGGAGAGAATGATGAGCGAATACCCCGCCCTGCATATGGTGATCGACGGCGAGCAGGTTTCCGGCGGCGGGCGGCGCACGTTCGACGTGGTCAATCCCGCAACCGGCGAGCCGATCGGGGCGCTGCCGCTGGCCGATGCAAGCGACCTCGACCGCGCGCTCGAAGTGGCCGCCAAGGGCTTTGCGATCTGGCGCAAGGCCCCGGCGGCGGAGCGGGCGCGGGTCCTTGATGGCGCCTCGCACCTGCTCCACGAGCGGCAGGAGCAGCTCGCCCGCGTGGCGACGATGGAACAGGGCAAGCCGCTGGCCGAAAGCCGCGTCGAAGTGATGATGGTGGCGCACCTGTTCAGCTTCTACGCCGGCGAGTGCCACCGGCTATACGGGCGCGAACTGGTCCGGCCCGAAGGCCTGCGCTCGACCGTGCGGCACGAACCGGTCGGGCCGGTCGCGGCGTTCGCGCCATGGAACTTCCCGCTCGGCAATCCCGGCCGCAAGCTCGGCGCGCCGATCGCGGCGGGCTGCTCGGTGATCATGAAGGCGGCCGAGGAAACCCCCGCCAGCGCGCTCGGCGTGCTCCAGTGCCTGCTCGACGCGGGCCTCCCCAAGGAAGTGGCGCAGGCGGTGTTCGGCGTGCCCGACGAAGTCAGCCGCCACTTGCTCGGCAGCCCGGTGATCCGCAAGTTGAGCTTCACCGGCTCGACCGTGGTCGGCCAGCATCTGGTGAAGCTCGCCGCCGACCAGATGCTCCGCACCACGATGGAGCTGGGCGGGCACAGCCCGGTGCTGGTGTTCGCCGATGCCGACTTCGACAAGGCGCTCGAGACCGCGGTCACCGGCAAGTACCGCAATTGCGGCCAGGTGTGCGTCAGCCCGACCCGCTTCATTGTCGAGGAATCGATCTTCGAGAAGTTCCGCGACGGGTTCGCCGAGCGCGCCCGCAAGGTGAAAGTCGGCGATGGCCTGGCCGGCGGCACTCAGATGGGCCCGATGGCCAATCCCCGCCGGCCCGAGGCGATGGACCGGCTGATCGGCGATGCGACCGCCCGGGGCGCCACGCTCCACACCGGCGGCGAGCGGATCGGCAACCAGGGCTATTTCTACCAGCCGAGCGTGCTCAGCGAGATTCCGCTCGACGCGCAGGTCATGAACGAGGAGCCGTTCGGCCCGGTCGCGCTGATCAACCCCTATCCGGGCGAGGCAGCGATGATCGCCGAAGCCAACCGCCTGCCTTACGGCCTCGCGGCCTATGCCTGGACCGGCGATGGCAAGCGCCAGCGGCGGCTTGCAGCCGAGATCGAGAGCGGGATGATCGGGATCAACAGCCACATGATTGGCGGGGCGGACAGCCCGTTCGGCGGGGTCAAGTGGTCGGGCCACGGCAGCGAGGACGGACCCGAAGGCGTGCGTGCGTGCATGGTGGTGAAAGCCGTGCACGAAGGGTGAGCTTGGCGACTTTTCGAGGGGAAAACGCAATGGACAACACGACAATGCCGCCCGGCAGTCTCGATGCCGCGGTCCGCGACATGGAAGCCGCGCTCGGCGCCGCCAACGTGCTCGTCGATGCCGCGGCGATGGCCGCTTACGGCGATCCGTTCGCGCCGCCGGGTGAGTGGTACCGCCCCGGCGCGGTGCTGCTGCCGAGCACGGTCGAGGAAGTCCAGGCAGTGCTGCGCATTGCCAACGCTCACGGCACCCCGGTGTGGACCAGCAGCCAGGGCCAGAACAAGGGCTATGGCGGGGGCGCCCCGCGCGTGTCGGGCAGCTTTGCGCTGTCGCTGCGCCGGATGAACAAGGTGCTCGAAGTCGACGAAGACAACGGCTTTGCGCTGATCGAGCCGGGCGTGCGGTTCTTCGATCTGTACGATCACTTGCGCGCCACCGGCTCGAAGCTGTGGATGTCAGTCCCCGATCTCGGCGGCGGCAGCGTGATCGGCAACACGCTCGACCACGGCGTCGGCTACACCCCGATGGGCGATCATTTCGCCAATCACTGCGGGCTCGAAGTGGTGCTCGCCAATGGCGACGTGCTGCGCACCGGGATGGGCGGGATGAGCAACCCGCGCGCCTGGCAGGTTTTCCCCCACGGCTGCGGGCCGAGTGCCGACGGGCTGTTCACGCAATCAAATTACGGCGTGGTGACCAAGATGGGCGTGTGGCTGATGCCCCCGCCGCAAGTCTATATGCCCGCCTGGCTGACGCTCGACAGCGAGGACCAGTTCGGCCCGTTCCTCGAGGCGCTGCGCCCGCTGATGATCGACGGCACGATCGCCAACCAGCCGATGATCATCAACGCGGTGTGCGCCGCGAGCGCGTTCTGGGGCCGCGAGGAATGGTTCACCGGCCTCGGTCCGATCCCCGAGGAAGTCATCGACAAGATCGCCGAGACGCCCGGCTTCGGCCGCTGGGTCATGCGCTTCGCGCTTTATGGCGACGCCCCGGTGGTCGCGCACAACCGGGCCAAAGTCGAAGCCGCGCTCGGCGCGATCCCCGGCTGTGCGATCACCTTTACCCAGTACGACGGCCACAACCTCCCCGAGTTCGCCAACCCGCACGAGCGCGTCCAGGCGGGCATCCCGAGCATGGACCTCGACCGCATGACCCGGTGGTACGGCGGCGAGCACGGCGGCCACATCGGCTTTTCCTGCGCCATGCCGATCACCGGCAAGGACGGAACCGCGATCCGCGATCTGACCCGGTCCCAGCTCAACGCCGACGGGCTCGACTATTCGGGCGTGTTCATCGTCAGCAAGCGGCACATGATCCACGTCGCGCTGGTGGTGTTCGACACCCACGACGAGGCACAGACCCGCAGCGCTTACGAATCGACCAAGAAGATGCTCGGGCCGGCGGCCAAGCTGGGCTACGGCGAGTACCGCAGCCACCTCGACTTCATGGACCTGGTGGCCGATCAGTACGACTTCAACAACCACGCCCAGCGGCGTTTTGCCGAGACGATCAAGGACGCGCTCGATCCGAACGGCATCCTCTCCCCCGGCAAGCAGGGCATCTGGCCCGCCGCCTACAGGAACGCAAAACCCCAATGACCCACGACATCAAGACCGGCGGTGACCAAGGCTATCTGCGCATTGCGACCGAAGAAGCCTTCGCCACGCAGGACCAGCTCGATGCGATCATGCGCCTGGTCAACGAAGGCCGCGCCGATAAGGGCACGGTCAGCCTCTGGGGCTTCTACGGCTCCAGCCCGTCGGAGCGCACGACCTTTATCCGCGAGCGGCTGCTCGATATCGGCGAGCTGCGCATCCAGGCGATGGACGATACCGGGATCGACAAGGCGGTGCTCGCGCTGACCAGCCCCGGGGTGCAGACGCTGTTCGACGTCGAGCAAGCCAAGCGCATCGCGCGCAATTCCAACGACCAGCTCAAGGCGGCGTGCGAAAAGTACCCGGACCGGTTCTACGGCATGACCGCGGTCGCCCCGCAGGACCCTGAGTGGTCGGCGCAAGAGCTGCGCCGCGGGAAGGAGGAGCTCGGCTTCCACGGGGTGCAGGTCAATTCGCACACCCACGGCCATTATCTCGACGAGCCGCAGTTCGACCCGATCCTGCGCGCCTGCGCCGATCTCGACTTGCCGCTCTACATCCACCCGCAAGGCTTACCCGATTCGATGATCGGCGACATGGCCAATGCCGGGCTCGACGGGGCGGTCTACGGGTTCGGGGTCGAGACCAGCTACCACGCGCTGCGCCTGCTCACGACCGGGGTGTTCGACCGCTATCCCGGCCTCCAGCTGATGCTCGGCCACGGCTGCGAGGGGCTGCCGTTCTGGCTCTACCGAACCGATTACATGCACAAGGCGGGAATCCGCAGCCAGCGCTACGAACGCTTGAAGCCGCTCCAGCACGACTTGTTCCACTACATGCGCACCAACGTGCTCGGCACTTGCAGCGGGCTGCCGTTCGCGCCCGCGATCAAGCTGATGATCGAGGTGATGGGCGAGGACCGGGTGATGTACGCGATGGATTACCCATATCAATACGTCCCCGAGGAAGTACGCTGGATGGACGATCTCGACATCGCGCCGGGCCAGAAAAAGAAGTTCTTCCAGACCAACGCCCAGCGCTGGTTCAAGCTCTAGGAGAGACAGACGATGACCACTTACGCGGTGACCGGCGCGACCGGGAAGCTGGGCCGGCTGGTGCTCGACGAACTGCTGGCGCAGACCGACGCGGGCAATGTCGTGGCTCTGGCGCGCGATCCGGCGGCGCTGGCCGACTATGCCGCCAAGGGCGTGGCAGTGCGCCAGGCCGATTACGACGATCCCGCGAGCCTCAAATCGGCGCTCGCAGGCGTCGACCGGGTGTTGCTGATCAGCGGCAACGCGGTCGGCCAGCGCGAACGCCAGCACGGCAACGTGATCGAGGCGGCCAAGGCGAGCGGCGTGCAGTATCTCGCCTATACCTCGATCCTGAAGGGCGACACCTCGCGCCTGGCGCTGGCGCCCGAGCATGTCGCCACCGAAAAGCTGGTCAAGGGCAGCGGCCTCAGCGCCGACGTGCTGCGCAACGGCTGGTACAACGAGAACTACACGATGAACCTCGCGCCGACGCTGGAAAGCGGCAAGCTCTATGCCGCGACCGGCGAGGGCAAGCTGTCGACCGCGAGCCGGCGCGACCTGGCCGCCGCGGCCGCCGCGGTGCTGCTCCGCGGCAAGGGGGGAAACACCTACGAGCTGGCCGGCGACCAGGCGTGGACGATGGGCGAATTCGCGAGCGAGCTGTCGCGCCAGTCGGGCCAGCCGGTCGAGTTCGTCAACCAGTCCGAGGCCGACTATACCAAGACGCTCGAGGGCGCGGGGCTGCCGCCGCCGATCGCGGCGATGCTGGCGAGCACCAGCGCGCTCAGCGGGCAGGGTGAGCTCTACGACGACGGACGCGATCTCAGCCGCCTGTCGGGCCGCCCGACGACGCCGATCCAGGAGACGATCAGGCAGGCGCTGGAGAAGTAAGCTAGTTCCTCCCCGAGCTCGCTCGGGAAGGGGGACCGCCCGCGAAGTGGGTGGTGGAGGGGCACGGCGCAAAGACACCCCACCGTCAGCCGCCTAGCGGCAACTGCCACCTCCCCGAGACAAGCTCGGGGAGGATCGAAGAGGGAGAGCGAGATGGCCACGATCGTTGCCGACCAGCCCGTTGCGGCGCCGGCCAGAGTAAGCCGCGCGGGGTGGTATGCGCTCATCGTGGTGGCGTCGGCGCAGGGGATGAGCCTGCTCGACCGGCAAATCCTCTCGATCCTGGCGCCCGCGATCAAGGCCGATCTCAAGATTGGCGATTCCGAACTGGGCTTGCTTTACGGCACGCTGTTTTCGCTGTTTTACGCGCTGTTCTCGCTCCCGCTCGGCCGCCTGGTCGATGGCTGGATCCGCACGCGCTTGCTTGCCATCTGCATCTTCGGCTGGTCGCTGTTCGCCGGGCTTTCGGCGTTCGCGCACAGCTACGCCGTACTCGGCATCTCGCGGCTCGGCGTGGGGATTGGCGAAGCGGCCACGCAGCCGGCGGCCAATTCGATCATCTTCGATACCTTCCCGCGCGCGCGGCGCGGCACCGCGATGGCCGCGATGGGCGTCGCCACCGCGCTCGGCCTCGGCTTGTCGATGACGCTGGGCGGCGTGGTCGCGGGCTGGTGGGACGCACGCTTCCCGGGCGGGGCGTTCGGATTTTCCGGCTGGCAGGCGGCATTCCTGATCGCCGCGCTGCCGGGGCTCTTGCTGGCGTGGCTGATCTACCGCTTGCCCGAACCGGTCCGCGGCGGCGTCGACGGCATCGCCAGCGCTCCCGATCCGCACCCGTTCAAGGCCAGCGCGGCGGTGCTAGGCGCGGTCACCCCCGGGGCCAACTGGTTCTACTTGTGGAGCCGGCACGCCGGGGCCAGACAGTGGGCGGTCAACCTGCTCTCGCTCGCGCTTATCGTGACGGTCTGCGTGGTCATGACTCGCGTGACGCAGGCGTTCTCGCCGCGCCCCCCGACCAAGATTTTCGGCGTGCTGCTCGATCCGCATGTGCTGCAGTGGTTCGTGGTCGGCTTCGGCGCGTTCGTGATCGTCAACTTGTTCCAGTCCTTGAAGCTGACCGACCGGCCGGCGTTCAATGTCGTTGCCTCGCCCTCGGTGATCCTGCTGATGGTCGTGGCGGGCTTCCAGACCTCGATCAATTACGGCGTGATGGGATTCACCCCATCATTCCTCAACCGCGCATTCGGACTGTCACCGGCCCAGACGGGCTTGCAGTTCGGCCTGCTGGCGGCGGCGCTGGGCCTGGTCGGGCCCGTCGTGGCCGGCCCGCTGAGCGACTGGCTGACCGCGCGCATGGGCGGGCGGGGCCGGGTGTGGCTGACGATCTTTTCGCTCGGCCTGTCGCCGTTCTTCGGTATCTGGACGTACCATGCGCCCGATCTGGCGACCTTCTACTTGCGCTTCGTGTGCTACAGTCTGGTGCTGACGCTGTGGCTGCCGCCGCTCTATTCGCTGCTCTATGACCTGGTGCTGCCGCGGATGCGGGGGATCACCAGCTCGATCTTTATCATCATCACCACGCTGCTGGGCCTGGGCATGGGGCCGTACTTCGTGGGTATCGTGTCCGACCGCAACGGCGGCGACCTGGCGCAGGCGATCATCTCGATCAACGTCGTGGCCCCCGCTATCGTGGTGTGCCTGCTGATCGTGTTGTGGCGGGTGAACCGCGAGGAGCAGACCGTGCTCGACCGCGCGCGCGCCGGCGGCGAGGCGGTCTAGGCTTGAAGCCAGCCAGCCAGACCGCCTAAGGGCCCGCCATGCCAACCGTCAGAGAAGCGGCCTTCAAGGTCTTCGAGCACTTCGGGGTCGACCGCCTGTTCGGCAATCCCGGCAGCACCGAACTGCCGATGCTCAAGGCCATGCCCGAAGGGTTCCGCTATGTCCTCGGCCTCAACGAGGCGGTGGTGGTGGGCATGGCGGACGGTTTCGCGCGCGCCGCCCGCAAGCCCGCGCTGGTCAACCTCCACAGCGCGGCCGGGACCGGCCATTCGCTGGGCAATCTGTTCACCGCTTACAAGAACAACACACCCGTGGTCGTCACCGCGGGGCAGCAGGCCCGCAGCATCCTGCCTTACGACCCGTTCCTCTATGCCGAGCGGCCGAGCGAATTCCCGCGCCCGTACGTCAAGTTCTCGGTCGAGCCACTGCGCGCCGAGGATGTGCCGCTGGCGCTGGTGCGCGCATTCGTGACCGCGCTGACCCCGCCGATGGGGCCGGTGTTCGTGTCGATCCCGGTCGACGACTGGGAGCGCGAATGCGCGTGGCCGCCGCTGCCCGACCTGAGCTTGCGCACTCTGCCCGACCCCGCCGGAATCGAGCGGATCGCGCGGATGCTCGACGGCGCAGGGCACCCGGCGCTGGTGATTGGCACCGGCTGCGCCAACTCGGGCGGGTGGCAGGCGGCGATCGCGCTCGCCGAAAAGGCCGGGCTCGCGGTGTGGGCGGCGCCCTATGCCGCGCGCGAGACATTCCCCGAGGACCACCCGCAGTTCGCCGGGTTCCTGCCCGCGTGGCGCGACAAGATCCGCGACTTGCTCGCGCCTCACGACGCGATCCTCGTCGCCGGAGCTCCGGTGTTCACGTACCACGTCGAAGGCGAAGGCCCGCATTGGCCCGAGGGCGCCAGGCTGATGGCACTGTCCGAGGATCCGCAGCACCTGGCGGCTTTGCCCGGCGGCGGCGGGGTGCTCGGCGAAGTCCGCGGCGGGCTGGAGATGCTGGCCGAAAGCGTCGGCGAGCGGGTGTTCAACGGCACCCATCACCAGCTCAAGGAGCCCGAGCCGGCGATGACCGCGGCTTACGTGCTGCGCCGGATCGCGCTGCTGCGCCCCGCGGGCGCGGTGATCGTCGAAGAGGCGCCGACCGCGCGCGGGCCCGAGCATGACACGCTGCCGATCGTGCGCGAGGGGGGGTTCTATACGTGCGCCAGCGGCGGCCTCGGTCACGGCCTGCCCGCTGCCATCGGGGTCGCCATGGGTCAGCCCGACAAGGTCATCGCGATTCTCGGCGACGGGTCGGCGATGTACACGATCCAGGGGCTGTTCTCGGCATTCCAGGAGCAGCCCAATGTCAGCTTTGTGATCCTCAACAACGGTGCCTACGCCGCGCTGACCGGCTTTTCCGCCGAGTTCGGGATGAACCACGTGCCGGGATGCGACCTGACCGGGCTCGATTTCGTCAAGCTGGCCGAAGCCCAGGGGCTGCCCGCGCGGCTGGTCGATAGCGTCGGCGACCTCGACGAGGCACTGCGCTGGAGCTTCGCCCAGGCCGGCCCCGCGCTACTCGACATCCGCATCGAGTACGCGATCCACAGCCGCTGACGCGCGGTTCGTCGCGCGCGGCTTGCCAAGGCGTTGTTGACTCGTCAAACACGGGCTTGCGATTCCGACCGTCAAGCCCCTGATAGGGCCGGCAGATGCGGGACGAACAGGGGAGGTTGCCATGCGTTCAGCCATCGGGCGGAATGCCGCCGTGCTTAGCCATTCGACAGTGGTCTCGCTGAGCGCACTGGCGTTGGCGTCGTTGTGGCCCTCTGCTGCCGTGGCCCAGGGTTCGGGTGCCGCGGCCAGCGCGCCGGACGACCGCCGGGCGCCTGCCGAACCGGCCGCGGAAAGCACCAGTGGGCCCGCTATCATCGTCACCGGCTCGCGCCTGGCGCGCTCGACGTTCAACACCCCGTCGCCGGTCACCGTTCTGGGTGCGGAAGAACTTGGGCGGCTGCAGGTCACCAACGTGGGACAGGCCACCGCACAGCTGCCTTCCTTCCGGCCGTCCACCAATCCTTCGACGAACGGCTTCGGCAGCTTCAACGTCGGCGCGCAGATTGTGAATCTGCGAGGACTGGGGCTGACTCGCAACCTGGTGCTGGTCGACGGGCGCCGTTTTGCGCCCACCACTCGCGAGGGTTCCGTCGACTTGAACTTCGTGCCGTCGACGCTGGTCAGCCGGATCGAGGTGGTGACCGGCGGTGCTTCGGCCGCTTATGGCTCGGATGCGATCGCGGGCGCGGTCAACGTCATCCTGGACACTAAGCTGAACGGGCTCAAGGCGCAGGTGGATTACGCGATCAGCCAAGAACACGATGGCGGCAATCTGCATGCCGGGCTGGGCTTCGGCCAGGGCTTTGCAGGCGGTGCCGGCCATTTCGTGATCGGTGGCGAATACAACCAGCAGCGCGTGGTCAAAAACTGCTTCACGCGCGATTGGTGCAAGGTCGGCGGCGTCGTCACGAATACCGGGTTCGCGGCCACGGCCGCGGCGCCGAGTGGCAATGGCCAACCCAACTTCGTACGCTCGGACACCAACGCCGGCTGGTACATCACCCCATCGGGCGTGGTGTCGCGTTTCAATAATCCTGCCGGGGTCGGCAATGCCATCGCCAATCGCCTTGGCACCGGGGCGATTACCTTCGGCTCGAATGGGCAGGTGGTCGCTGCGCAGCAGGGCACGCTGGGGTCCGGGCTGAGCCAGATTGGCGGCGATCTGTTCCCCACCTACACCGACGTCGACTTGATCGCTCCGGTCAAGCGCTACACGACGTTTGGTCACCTCGATTACGAATTCTCGGAGGCGCTGCGCGGCTTTGTCGAAGGTAGCTATGGCCACGTCGACGGGGGCACGTTCCAGTCGGCATATTTCTCGTCCACGATCCCGATCTTCGCCGACAACCCCTACATCCCGCAGGCGCTGCGCTCGCAACTGCCCGGATTCACCACACAGCCCATTGCGCCGGCCACGTTGATCCGGCCGGGCACAATCGGCGCACCGGCGGTCACGTCCTTCAACCTTGGCAGAGAATTTAACGACATTGCGCGCGGATTCAGCCGCTCGGTAGCCGATTCCTACCGCGCGACAGCCGGCCTGTCCGGCCAGCTCGGCAGCCGGTTCAGCTGGGATACCTATTACCAGTACGGTCGCACCGACCGGACCCAGACCGTCGACAACAACCTGGTCACCGGCGACCCGACCAAGCCGGTCGGCAATCCCACCCGTACCAGCACGACGACGTTGGCGCAGTCGAATGCGCGGTTCTTCTTTGCCGCCGATGCGGTCGTCGATCCCGCCACCGGGCAAGTGACATGCCGCGCGCTGCTCAGCCCCGATCCCGCCTTGCGCACGGCGGCCGCCGGCTGCGTTCCGATCAACCTGTTCGGGGCCGGTAACGTGACCCAGCAGGGGAAGGCTTATATCTACGGGCATCTGCGCGAAGATATTAAACTGAGCCAGAACGTGTTTGCCGCCAACCTGCGCGGTGAGACCGGCAACTTGCTGGCAGGCCCCTTGTCGTTTGCGGTGGGCGGCGAATACCGGATCGACCAGATCGACGTCACGCACGACGCGCTGTCGAACTTGTACGCCTATTTTCAGAACTTCGGTTCGGACTACAATGGCAAGACCAAAGTGATCGAGGGCTACCTGGAAGCCGAGCTGCCGATCCTCAAGGACGTCCCCTTTTTCCATTCGCTGATCCTGAACGGGGCCATCCGTCAGGCGCATTACGCCACCTCCGGCTTCGGCAGTGCGCAACGGATTGCGGCCAGCAGCAGCTTCGATGCCACCACCTGGAAGGTCAGCGGCAATTGGGAGCCATTCGATTGGCTGCGGTTCAGGGCCACCCTGTCGCGAGACGTCAGGGCGCCCAACTTCGCCGAGCTGTTCCTGGCCTCGGCCGGCCAGTTCACCGGCGTGACCAATCCTTTTGTGCTGACCAGCGCGGGCGCGAGAACGACCGATTTCCCGGCGATCTTTAACGGCGGGTCGCCGACCGTGGGGCCGGAAAAGGCCGATACGACCACCGTCGGCATGGTGTTCAGCCCACGCGCCGGCGCCCTGCGCAACCTGCGCGTTTCGGTGGACGGCTACCGGATCAAGATCCAGGGCTACATTGGAGCCGTTCCCGGGGGCGCGCAGACCATCGTCGACCGCTGTTTTGCCGGCGAGGCTCAATTCTGCGCGCTGGTCAACCGCGATCCTGCAAGCGGCGCCCTCACGGCGATCCGCAATTCCAGCATCAATCTCGACTACATCCTTGAAAAGGGCATCGACTTCGAAGCGGATTACCGGATCCCGCTGTCGTCCGCCTATTCGGTGCAGTTGCGCGGCATCGCGACTTATGTGGACACGCTGAAAACGGCCACGCTGGGGACAGTGGTGGACCGTGCCGGACAGACGGGCGGCACCGCCGGGCTCGCCGCGCCACACTGGCTGCTTAACGTCACGGCCGCGCTATTCGCACCGCAGTGGAATGTGACGCTGCAGGGCCGCTACATCGACAAGGGACTTTACGATGCGCAGCGTATCGGACCCGACAATCCAGCTTACGCCACGACCCTGATCAATTCGATCAGCGACAATCGTGTCGACAGCCGCTTCTACGTCAACCTGTTTGGATCGTATTTCATCGATACCGACAAGCG
>JBDSDC010000045.1:0-3247 GCA_039920725.1 Croceibacterium sp.
CGGGGCTGGATCGCAGCCGCACGGGCTGCCGCGTGGCGTAGCGCTTGTGTGACCTGATTGTGAGAACCGTCATCGCCCCCGACCCCATTCCGTCCCGACGTCCCGATAAGGACATAGCTTTGTTAACAAAGTCTTCCCATCGCCGGAGAAAGCGGTTCGTCGCCTTCGCCGCACGGGCGGACGCCGCGGCGGGGAAAGGCGATCGGGGGCAGCCGCGCGCGCGGCGTTGCGCGGCGCGAGTGCTACCCGTAGGATCGGCCGCGCGCCCATGCTGACTTCGCTCGCGATCCGCCACGTCGTCCTGATCGAGGCGCTCGACCTCGCTTTCGGGCCGGGCCTCGGGGTGCTGACGGGCGAGACCGGCGCGGGCAAGTCGATCCTGCTCGACGCGCTTGGGCTGGTGCTGGGCAACCGCGCCGAGACCATCCTGGTGCGCGGCGGCGAGGACCACGCGAGCGTGACCGCGACGTTCGAATTCGCCGATCCGCCCGAGGCGATGCGCGCGGCGCTGGCCGAGGCCGATGTCGCGTGGGACGCGGGCGAGCCGCTGATCCTGCGCCGTTCGGTGCGAGGAGATGGCGGTTCCAAGGCGTTCGTCAACGATCAGCCGGTCAGCGCCGGGCTGCTGCGCGCGCTCGCCCCGGCGATGGTTGAGCTGCACGGCCAGCATGACGACCGCGGGCTGGTCAATCCGCGCGGGCACCGCGCGCTGCTCGACCGCTTCGGCGGAGCGGATATCGCCGGGGTCGAAGACGCGTGGGCCAAGTGGCGCGCGGCCGAAGCGCGGCTGGCCGAGGCGCGCGGCGCGGCCGAACGCGCGCGAACCGACCAGGATCTGCTGCTCAGCCACGTGGCCGAGCTTGCCGCGCTCGAGCCGGGCGCCGGCGAGGAGGAGCGCCTCGTGTTGGCCCGCGCGGCGATGCAGAAGGGCGAGAAGCTGGCCGACGACCTGGCCGCGCTGCGCCCGGTGTGGGACGGGTCGGATTCGGCGCTGGCGCAAATGCGCGCGGCGGCCCGGCGGCTCGACCGGATCGCCGGCGAGCATCCGCTGCTGGCCGAAGCGCTGGCCGCGCTCGACCGCGCGCTGCTCGAGGCGGATGAGGCCGAGGCCAGCCTGGAGGCGGCCGCCGGGGCGCTGACGTTCGAGCCCGCCGAGCTCGACCGGATCGAGACCCGGCTGTTCGAATTGCGGGCCGCGGCGCGCAAGCACGGCTGCCCCGCGGATGAGCTGGCCGCCAAGATGCAGGCGATGCGCGCCGAGCTCGACGCGATCGACGCGGGCGACGGCGAGCTCGCCGCGCTCGAAGCGGCGGCGCGGGCGGCGGGCGCGGCCTATCGCGAGCGGGCGCTGGCGCTGCGGGCCGCGCGCACCGCAGCGGCCGAGCGGCTCGACGCGGCGGTCGCGGCCGAGCTGGCGCCGCTCAAGCTCGACGCCGCGCGCTTCCGCACCGCGCTCAGCGAGCTGGCCGAGGAGCGGTGGGGCGCGCACGGGATGGACGGCGCCGAATTCCTCATCGCCACCAACCCCGGCGCGCCGTTCGCGCCGCTCAACAAGATCGCCAGCGGGGGCGAGCTGTCGCGCTTTATCCTCGCGCTCAAGGTCGCGCTGGCAGAGCAGGGCGGGGCGGCGACGGTGATCTTCGACGAGATCGACCGCGGGGTGGGCGGCGCGGTGGCGAGCGCGATCGGCGAGCGCCTGGCGCGGCTCGCGTGCGGCGGGCAATTGCTGGCGGTCACCCACAGCCCGCAAGTCGCCGCGCGCGGGACCACGCATTACCTGATCGCCAAGACCAGCGAGGGCACAGTCACGCGCACTTCGGTCAGCCTGCTTGACCCGGCGGGGCGGCAGGAGGAAATTGCCCGGATGCTGTCCGGCGCACACATCACCCGCGAAGCGAGGGCCCAGGCCGACCGCCTGCTGGAACGGGCATGAGCGCGGTGCTCGACCGGCCCGTGTGGCACGCGCTGACCGGGCGCCAGGCGAAGCTGGCGGTCGTGAAAGGCGCGGCGGTGCGGCTGGACCCGGCCTACGGGCCATTCGCCGCGGCGCGCGACGACGGAGACGAGGCCCAGGCCGCGCTGGCGGCAACGCTCACGGGGCCCGACGACCGGATCGGCCTGGTCGAGCGCGAAGCGTGGCCGAGCCCCCCCGGAACGCGCATGCTCGGCGGCGGCGACCTGGTTCAGATGGTCCACGACGGCGTGGCGCGCTCGAACCGGGACGACCCGCGGATCGAGTTGCTGCGCGCGAAAGATGCCCGGCAGATGGCGGCTCTCGCCCATGCGACCGAGCCCGGGCCGTGGGGCAGCAAGACCCATCTCTACGGCGCCTATTACGGCATTCGCATCGGCGGCAAACTGGCCGCGATGGCGGGAGAGCGGCTGAAGCTTGACGGGCTCGCCGAGCTGAGCGGGGTTTCGACCTGGCCCGAATTCCGCGGCCAGGGACTTGCGGCCACGCTCGTGCGCCATGTGGTGCGCGGTTTTCTCGAACGCGGCGACACGCCGTTCCTGCATTGCTACGCCGCCAATGCCGCCGCCATCGCGCTCTACCGCAAGCTCGGCTTCCACACCCGCGCGCGGATGTGCTTCACCATCCTGGCGCGTGCGGAAAGCTAGTCGCGCTCGGGCAGGCCCAGCCAGATCAGCAGCAGGAAAGCCCACACGCTGAACTTGAACGCGTTGTCGAGCGAGCTTGCGCCGACAGTGCTTTGCGACATCTGGAACAGCGCGCCGCCGACCACTTCGACCAGCCCGAACCAGGTCAGCACCGCCAGCCCGGCGCCGAGCCGGGCGGGGCCCGACGCCCGGCGAAACACCCGCGCCTCGAGCCCACGGGCCTGATAGAGCACCACCGCGCCCCACAGCAGTACCAGCCCGGTCAGGAACTCGGCGCTGTAGGTCACCCACGCGGCGATATGCGACAGCGGCGGCCCGATCGGCGGGATCAGGCCCTTGGGAAAGACCTTGTTCTGGCTCATCCCGAGGACCAGGTCGAAGGTCGCGTAAGACGCCTGCAGGTTGATCAGGTTGTCGATCGCATAAAGCAGCGTCATCAGCCCGAGCAAGGTGGTGAAAAGCACCTTCAAAGAACGGTCGAGCATGGCTATCCCCTCGCAGGCGCCTCGTGCGGGCGGCTTTGACGGGCATGCTAGTCCATCGCGCAGGAAACCGGAAATTGCCTCCAGCCATGCCGTCAGACGCCGCAATCTCCGAAGCCGATGCCGCCACCGAGCTGATGCGGCTG
>JBDSDC010000046.1:0-4769 GCA_039920725.1 Croceibacterium sp.
CTCGCCTCGACGCTCGCCGCGCACCGCGACTTCGCGCCCGACAATGTCGCCGACGTGCGCCGGTTCTGGGCCGCCGAACGGATGGCGACCAAGCCCGGGCTCAAGGCGGTCGACATGTTCCGCGCAGTCGGCGAAGGCCGCATCAAGGCGCTGTGGATCATGGCGACCAATCCGGCGGTCTCGCTGCCCGACGCCGGGCGCGTGCGCGAGGCGCTGGCCGCGTGCCCGTTCGTGGTCGTGTCGGATTGCATGGCGCAGACCGACACCTCGCGCTTCGCCCACGTCAAGCTGCCCGCGCTCGGGTGGGGCGAAAAGGACGGCACGGTGACCAATAGCGAGCGGCTGGTCAGCCGCCAGCGCGAAGTGCTCCCCGCCCCGGGCGAGGCAAAGCCCGACTGGTGGATCGTCAGCCAGGTCGCCCGCGCAATGGGCTGGCGCAACGCCTTCGGCTACGACAGCCCGGCCGAGATCTACCGCGAGCACGCCCGCCTCTCCTCATACCGCAACGGCGGGCAGCGAGTGTTCGACCTCGGCACCCACGGCGCGATCACCAATCGCGACTACGACGCACTGGAGCCGTTCCGGTGGGGCGAGGTGCCGTTCGCCGATGGGCGTTTCCCCACCCCCGACGGCAAGGCGCGGCTGGTCGCGGTGCGCCAGCGCGCGCTGGCGGATCCGCTGGCGAAATGGCCGCTGACGCTCAACACCGGGCGCTACCGCGACCAGTGGCACACTATGACGCGCACCGGGCTCTCGCCCAAGCTGTCGCAGCACCGGCGCGAGCCGATGGTCGAGATTCATCCCGCGGACGCCAACGCGGCGGGGATCGCGGAGCGCAGCCTGGTGAGCGTGGCGACGCCGCAAGGCGCGAGCGTGTTCCGCGCGCAGCTGACAGAAACGCAGCGCCGGGGCGAAATCTTCGTCCCGATCCACTGGACCGACCGCGAATCCACCGGCGGACGCTCGGGTCTGCTGCCCGCCCCGCTGGTCGATCCGTATTCGGGCCAGCCCGGCTTCAAGGCGACGCCCGCACGGGTCGCCCCGTTCGCGGCCGAGTGGCACGGTTTCCTGATCGCCGATCAAATCCCCGCAACGATCCCGTCGGCCTATGTGACCCGGGTGCGCGTGGCCCGCGGATGGCTGGTCGAGCTGGCCGGCAACGGCGATCCCGCCGCGCTCGTCAAAGCCGCGCTACCCGCCGGCGACCGCGTCGAAAGCGCCGATCCGGCGCGCGGCAGCCTGCGCCTGGCCGTGCTGCACAGCGGGCGGCTGCGCGCCGCGCTCTACCTGACGCGAACGGGCCGCTTGCCCGATCGCGAATGGCTGATCCGCCGGCTCGCCGCATCCGAAGCCCCGTCGCCGGTCGAGCTCCTCGCCGGGCGCTCGGCAAACCCCGCGCCCGATTGCGGGCCGATCGTGTGCGCCTGCTTCGACGTGGGGATGAACACGATCATCGACGCGGTCGTGAGCCAGCAGCTGGTCTCGGTCGATGCGGTCGGCCAGGCGCTTTCGGCCGGGACCAACTGCGGCTCGTGCCGCCCGGCGATCCACCGCCTGATCGGCGATCTCCGCAAGGAGGCCTTGAATGCCTGACGATTTCGCGCCCGGCAGCGTGTGGCTGGTGGGAGCCGGCCCCGGCGATCCCGATTTGCTGACCCGCAAGGCCGAGCGGCTGATCGGCCGCGCCTCGATCATTTTCTACGACGCGCTGGTCGGCCAGGGCGTGCTCGACCTCGCGCCCGCAACCGCGCGGCTGGTGCCGGTCGGCAAGCGCTCGGGGCGCCATTCGAAGGACCAGTCGGCGATCGACAAGCTGCTCGTCGCGGCCGCGCTGGCGGGCGAACGGGTGGTGCGGCTGAAAGGCGGCGATCCGGCGATTTTCGGGCGCGCCGGCGAGGAGCTCGAGGCATGCCGCGCCGCGAGCGTCAGCGTGCGCATCTGTCCCGGTATCACCGCGGCGAGCGCGGCGGCCGCCACCCTCGGCACATCGCTGACCTTGCGCGGGCTCGCGCGCAAGCTGGTGCTGGTGACCGCGCACTTGCGCGCGGGCGAGGACCCCGATCTGGACTGGAGCGCGCTCGCCGATCCGCAGGCGACGCTGGCTATCTACATGGGCAAGTCGGCGGCGCCGGGGATCGCCCGCGCCCTGCTCAGTCGCGGACTGGCCGGCAGCACCCCGATCGCACTGGTCGAGAACGTCAGCCGCGCCGACGAGCGGATCGTCCGCACCCGGCTCGACCTGCTGGCGATCGCGGCCCGCGCGCTGGGCGAAGGCCCGGCGATCATCCTGATCGGGCAAGCGGTGGGCACTGCCAGCACGGCCGATGCGGTGAGCCGGCACCTCACGCATACGAGCTAGCGCGAAGCGGCTGGCAATTCGTTCAGGCCGATCCCATTTCGCTGTAGCGTGACACCTGAGCGTGCGGGAGGATACCTGAATGAGCGTGGCATTCCGTCGCGAGAGTGACGAAGAACATCTCGAACCGAAATTCGAGATTCCGGTCCCTGCCGGCCCGAACCTGGTTACCGCGCGCGGCCTGCGGCTGATCGCCGCCCGTGAGGCCGAGCTTCAGGCTCAGCTTGAAGCCACCCGCGACGAGGCCGTTATCGCCGCGTTGAAGCGCGATTTGCGGTACTGGAGCACGCGGCACATTACCGCCGAACTGGCCCCGATCGCTACCGGAGACAGGGTCGATCTGGGAACCAAAGTGCGCGTACTGCTGAACGGCAAGCCGAGGACATTCGAGCTAGTCGGACACGATGAGGCCGAGCCCGGAGCAGGTCTGATTGCCTACAACGCTCCGCTAAGCCGCGCGATGCTGGGCGCAGAAGTCGGTGACGTGCTCGCGTTCGGCGAAGTCAGCGAGGCTATCGAGATCGTGGAAATTACCGTGTCCGAAGACGAGCCGGCTCACCCTCAACCGCGGAAACGATGAACCCCACTTACGATGTGATAGTCCTCGGCGCCGGGGCGGCCGGACTGATGTGCGCCGCGCAGGCCGGTTCGCGCGGGCGGAGCGTGCTGCTGCTCGACCAGGCCGACCGGCCCGGCCGGAAGATCCTCATCTCGGGCGGCGGACGGTGCAACTTCACCAACATCCATACCGCGCCGGAGCGCTTCCTCTCGGCCAACCCGCACTTCGCGAAGTCGGCCCTGAGCCGCTACACCGCGAGCGATTTCCTGGCGCTGGTCGAAAGTTACCGGATCGCGTGGCACGAAAAGACGCTCGGCCAGCTGTTCTGCGACGGATCGGCCAGGCAGATCGTCGACTTGCTGGTGGCCGAGTGCGCCAAGGGGCAAGTGGTGCTTCGCTGCGGCGAGACCATCCGCCATGTCACGCATGGCGACGGCGTGTTCACGGTCGCGACCGAAGGCCAAGCGGCGCAAGCGCGGGCGCTGGTGATCGCCACCGGGGGGCCCTCGATCCCGAAGATGGGGGCGAGCGGGTTCGCCTACCAGCTCGCCCGCCAGTTCGGCCTCAAGGTGGTCGAGCCACGCCCGGCACTGGTGCCGCTGACGCTGAGCGGCGAGGATGCGCTGTTCCGCGAACTGTCCGGCGTGGCGGCCGAGGTGGTGGCGCGCTGCGGAGCCGGCGTGTTTCGCGAAGCGGCGCTGTTTACCCGGCGCGGACTGTCGGGTCCGGCGATCCTCCAGGTGTCCTCCTATTGGCGGCGCGGCGATCCGGTGAGAATCGATTTCCTGCCTGACGCGCAGCCCGATTGGTTGCTGCGCGCCAAGCGGGACCGGCCGCGCGCCACGGTTCACAGCCTGCTGCGGTCCGCGCTGCCCTCGCGGCTGGCGGATGCGCTGCTCGAGCGGCTCGAAGTGCGCGGCGCCTTGGCCGACTTGCCCGATGCCGCGCTGCGCGAGACGGCGGCCCGGCTGTCCGAGTGGCATTTCCAGCCCACCGGCAGCGAAGGGTTCGCCAAAGCCGAAGTGACCATCGGCGGCATCAGCACCGCCGAGTTATCGTCCAAGACGATGGCGGCCGCACGCGTGCCCGGGCTCTATGTGATCGGCGAAGCGGTGGATGTCACCGGCTGGCTCGGCGGCTACAATTTCCAATGGGCCTGGGCCAGCGGATGGGCCGCCGGCCAGGCGCTGTAGCCCGTCGCGGTCCCGTGGTTGTGTGGGAAAAAATTGGTGGTTGCGGGGGTTGGATTTGAACCAACGACCTTCAGGTTATGAGCCTGACGAGCTACCGGACTGCTCCACCCCGCGGCACCGAATGTTCGCGCCGGCCAGGACGCGAAAAAGGGCCGTCCCGTGAAGGACAGCCCTTTGACTTGTGAATGGGTTTTTTCCCGCGCCACACTGGCTACACGCCGGCTACAATGCCTGGCGGCGTCCTACTCTTCCAACGCTTAAGCGTTAGTACCATCGGCGCTGCCTGGTTTCACGGCCGAGTTCGAGATGGGATCGGGTGGGTCACAGGCGCTATGACCACCAAGCAATGAAGCCGGCGTGTGGGCCCCTCGAAGTATCCCTCGACGGGCCCTGGTGTGGCGGGTTTAAAATCGATGCGATTTTTGAGGCGTTATCCAGCTGCGATATTCCTCCGCCGGACGGACCTGCGTAACAGGCCTGTCGTTGATGGTGGAATTCCCAAGCATGAACAGAGTTATTAGGACCGGTTAGCTCCACGCATTACTGCGCTTCCACACCCGGCCTATCAACGTGATGGTCTATCACGACTCGATGAAATCTAATCTCGAGGGAGGCTTCCCGCTTAGATGCTTTCAGCGGTTATCCCGTCCATACATAGCTA
>JBDSDC010000047.1:0-7329 GCA_039920725.1 Croceibacterium sp.
GTCGACGCTCGAGCAGGTGTTCGCGCAGCTCAAGGACGCGCAGCACGCATTGCCGCTCGCCAGGAGCGAGCCGCTGCAGCCGGTGACGAGCAGCTGGGCGAACGTGGACCTGGCCGAGGTCCGCGGCCAGCCGGCCGCGCGCCGCGCGCTCGAGATCGCCGCCGCGGGCGGGCACAACCTGCTGATGATCGGACCGCCCGGCGCGGGCAAGTCGCTGCTGGCCAGCTGCCTGCCGGGGATCCTGCCCGATCTGACCCCGGGCGAGGCGCTCGAAGTCTCGATGGTCGCCTCGGTCGCAGGCACGCTCGAAGGCGGCAGGCTCAGCCGCACCCGCCCGTTCCGCGCGCCGCACCATTCGGCGAGCATGGCGGCGCTGACCGGCGGCGGCTTGCGCGTCCGCCCGGGCGAAGTCAGCCTCGCGCACCTCGGCGTGCTGTTCCTCGACGAGTTGCCCGAGTTCCAGCGCGCGGTGCTCGATTCGCTGCGCCAGCCGCTCGAAACCGGCAAAGTCGATGTCGCCCGCGCCAACGCTCATGTCACCTTTCCCGCGCGGGTCCAGCTGGTCGCGGCGATGAACCCGTGCCGCTGCGGGCATCTCGGCGATCCGGCGCTGGCGTGCAGCCGCGCGCCGCGCTGCGCCGCCGATTACCAGTCCAAGGTCTCCGGCCCGCTGCTCGACCGCATCGACCTGCACGTCGATGTCGATCCGGTCAGCGCCAGCGATTTGACATTGCCCCCACCCGCGGAAGGATCGGCGCAAGTCGCCGCGCGGGTATCCGCCGCCCGCCAGGTCCAGGTCGCGCGCGGGATCCGCTCCAACGCCGAGCTCGACGGCGACTTGCTCGAACAGCACGCCACGCCCGACGAGCCGGGCCGCAAGCTGCTCGCCCAGGCGGCCGAAGCGATGCGGCTGTCGGCGCGCGGCTACACCCGGATGCTGCGCGTCTCGCGAACCATCGCCGACTTGGCCGGGGCCGATCAGGTCGGCCGCATTCACGTCGCCGAAGCGCTCAGCTATCGCCGGGTGGCCCCGCGTGCCTGAAGGACAACAGCCATGAAGATCACCTCCGTCCGGATTGCGCTTGCCGCGCTGCTCGCCGCCACCGCTGTAGGCGCCCAGGTGCCGCCCGACCTGGCCGCCAGAATCCGCGCCGCGGGACAGTCGATGGACCCAGCGACCGGCCAGATCTACGCCCCGCTGTTCCCCGCTTCCGCCTGGCGCGGCGTCACTGTGCGGCGCGACATCGCTTATGGCGCCGACCCGCTGCAGAGGCTCGACGTATACACGCCCGCGGGGCCCGCGCACGGCAAGCGGCGGGTGCTGCTGTTCGTCCACGGCGGCGGGTTCCGGGGCGGCGACAAGCACGGCACGTTCCAGCCCGACAACATGACGCTGTGGGCCGCCAAGCAGGGCATGATCGGGGTCAATATCGATTACCGCCTGGCCCCGGCCCACATTTACCCGGCCGCCGCGCAAGACCTCGCCGCGGCCATCGCGTGGACCCGCGCCAATGCCGCGCGGTTCGGCGGCGACCCCGACGATATCGTGCTGTTCGGCCATTCGGCCGGCGCCAATCACGTGGCCGACTATGTCGCCCACGGCGAGCTGCACGGCCCCGAGTTCGCCGCCATTCGCGGCGCGGCGCTGCTGTCACCGGTCTACACCCCCGCCGTCGGCCCGCAGCCGCATATCTATTATGGCGCCGACGCATCGCTGCAGACCGCGACAGCGCAAATCGAACGGCTGCGCGCCAGCCCGGTGCCGTTGTTCGTCGGCTATGCCGAATATGACCCCGACCTGATGAAAGTGACCGCCCGCAGCCTGCTGAGCGAGCTGTGCAAGACCGACGGCCGCTGTCCGCGTTCGGTCTATGCCCGCGATCACAACCACTTCACCGAAGGCTTCGCGATCGGCACCGCCGACCAGACCGTCAGCGGCCCGCTGCTCGACTGGATCAACCGCTTGCCGCGCGCCGGCTGAGCGGGCCCGCCGCGCCGGCCACGTAAAAAGGCCCCCGATCGCTCGGAGGCCTGCCTGTCATCCTTTGCCGCGCGCTCGGCTCGCGGCCAAGCCCGTTCTAGCCCTGGCGGGCCTTGAAGCGGCGGTTGGTCTTGTTGATCACATAGACCCGACCGCGGCGGCGAATCACGCGGTTGTCGCGGTGGCGGCCCTTGAGCGACTTGAGGCTGTTGACGATCTTCATCGGGATTTTCCAAAAAAGTAGGGCACCGGAAGCAGCCTCCGGTGCCGAAATTCGTGGCCGCGCCCTATGCGCGAGGGTCCCCCAAGTCAAGCGCCGCCGCGAAGCCCGGTCAGCTTGCGTTCCCACTGCAGCGCGTGGGCGACGATGGTCTCGAGCTGGTCGTATCGCGGCCGCCAGGGCAGCGTCCCGAGGATCCGGCGGTTGTCGCTGACGAGCGAGGCGACATCGCCCGCGCGCCGGCCTTCGATGGTGCGCTTTATCGTCAGGTTGGTGACCCGGTCGACCGCGTCGAGCACTTCGAGCACCGAGAAGCCGCGGCCGTAACCGACGTTCATCGTCAGCGACCGGTCCGGCTCGGCGATCAGCGCCGCGACGGCGTCGACATGCGCTGCCGCCAGATCGCTGACATGGATATAGTCGCGTAGGCCGGTGCCGTCGGGCGTCGGGTAATCGGTGCCGAACACACCGACGCCAGCGCGCTTGCCGAGTGCGGCTTCGACCGCGACCTTGATCAGGTGCGTCGCGCCCACGGTCGACTGGCCGCTGCGCGCCCGAGGGTCGGCCCCGGCGACGTTGAAGTAGCGCAGCACGCAGTGGTTCAACGGATGCACGGCGCTCACATCGGCCAGCATCCGCTCGGTCATCAGCTTGCTCATGCCGTAGGGATTGACCGGCGCCACCGGGTAATCCTCGGGCAGCGGGCGAACTTCGGGTTCGCCGTAGACGGTGGCGGTCGAGGAAAACACGAAGTGCGGCACCCCCGCGCGCACGACGGCCTCCATCAGCGCGCGGCTCTTCACGGTGTTGTTGAGATAGTACTTGAGCGGGTCGGCGACCGATTCGGGCACCACGATCGAGCCTGCGAAATGCATGACCGCGCGGGTGCCCTGCTCGGCGAAGATCCGCCGCACCAGGCCGCCGTCCGCGATGTCGCCTTCATAGAACGGCACGCCGCCGGGCACCGCGAAGCGGAATCCCGTGGTCAGGTTGTCGATCACCGCGACCGGCCACCCGGCGTCGAGCAGCGCGAGGACCGCATGGCTGCCGATATAGCCGGCGCCGCCGGTGACCAGTACGGGAACGGGCTGGGCCATGCGCGCGGCGCCTTAGCGTGCAACCGCTTTGCGTCCCAAGCGTTTTCACCCCATGAAACAGCTCATCCTCGCTTCGCTCGCCGCCGCGCTCCTCGCCGGCTGCACCACGACTTACGTCTCACCGGTCGAAGTGACCCGGTTCGTCGGCGCTGCACCCAGCCAGCTCGGCTCCGGCCAGCTCGCGGTCCAGCCTGCCCCGGGTCAGGAGCCGGCCTCGTGGGGCTATGCGGCGTTGCACGCGGCGGTATCGGAGAAGCTCCAGCGGCTCGGCTACAACCTGACCGGCGACATGGCCCAGCAAGTGGCCGAGCTCAGCGTTACCCAGGCGACGGACCGGCCGGGCCGCGGCCGCTCGCCGGTCAGCGTCGGGGTGGGCGGCTCGACCGGCGGCTACGGCTCAGGCGTGGGGGCGGGCATCGGCATCGACCTCAGCCCCCGCCCCGGCCCGGTGACCGATACCGAGCTGCGCGTGGTCATCCGGCCGTCGGGCGGCGGGGCCGCCTTGTGGGAAGGCCGGGCGCGCTTCGCCGCCAGTGCCAACAGCCGCTACTCCGATCCGCGCGCCGCCGCCGCCCGGCTGGCGGAGGCGCTGTTCAGCGGGTTCCCCGGCCGCTCGGGAGAGACTATCGAAGTGCGATGACGGACATCTCGATCGATCACCATTTCGACAGCGGCAATATCGCGGTCGCCTCGATTTCCGGCGCCGAAGCGACCCTCACCATCCCCCGGGACCACGGCGCCGAATTCGCGCAGTGGTTCCATTTTCGCGTGGCCGGCGCGGCGGGGCGCGAGCTGACGCTCAAAATCGTCAACCTCAACGAATCGGCCTACCCCGGCGGGTGGCCCGATTACCGCGCCTGCGTGTCCGAAGACCGCAGCTATTGGGGCCGGGCCGAGACCACTTTCGACAAGGCGGAAGCCAACGGCACGCTGACGATCCGCCACGCGCCCTCGGGCGACCTGGCGTGGTTCGCGTACTTCGCGCCCTATTCGCTCGAACGGCACAGCGACCTGATCGCCGAAGCCGCGGCGAGCGAGGGCGTGGCCTACCGCTGCCTCGGCCGCAGCCTCGACGGGCGGCCGATCGATTGCCTCGAGCTGGGCGAAGGCAAGCTGCCGGTGTGGCTCTATGCCCGCCAGCACCCGGGCGAATCGATGGCCGAATGGTGGATGGAAGGCGCGCTCGAAGCGCTGTGCGACCCCGCCGACCCGGTCGCGCGGGTGCTGCGCGCGAAATGCCGGTTCTACCTGGTGCCCAATTGCAATCCCGACGGCTCGTTCCGCGGACACCTGAGGACCAACGCGGGCGGCACCAACCTCAACCGCGAGTGGCACGCGCCTACAGTCGAGAAATCGCCCGAAGTGCTGGCGATCCGGGGCCGGATGGACGAGACCGGCGTGCGCTTTGCGATGGACGTCCACGGCGACGAGGCGATCGCGGCCAATTTCCTGGCCGGGTTCGAGGGCATCCCGTCGTGGAACGACGCGCTGGGCGAGGAATACCTGCGATACCGCGCGATCCTCGCCCGCCGCACGCCCGACTTCCAGACCAAGAAGGGTTACGGCGTCGCCAGGCCGGGCAAGGCCAACCTGACGATGAGCACCAACCAGCTCGCCGAGCGGTTCGGCGCCTGCGCGATGACGCTGGAGATGCCGTTCAAGGACAACGCCGAGCTGCCCGACCCCGAGCAGGGCTGGAGCCCCGAGCGGAGCAAGCTGCTCGCCCGCGACTGCCTCGCCGCGCTCGCCGAATGGCTCGAGCCCTAGCGCTTACCGCCGCTTGCCGGTGAGCGGGATCGCCCCGAACGACGAATCGATCTGCCCGCTGAGCGTGTCGCCCTCGGCGGTCAGCGCATAGGCGAGGTCCATCTCGCCCTGCGGCGTGGTCAGGTGGCGCTTGAACGTCAGCTTGGCGCCGTCGACCGCGACGTCGCTGATCTTGCTCGGCATCGCCTGCGCCTCGGGGCCGCCCGGCGCGCCCGGCATCGGGGCGTCCTTGATGTCGACGCTATAGCCCCCGGCGGCTTCGGCCACGGTCAGAACCGCGGCGATCTTCAGGTCCTGTACGCTGATCTCGGTCGCCCAGCTGCCGACCACCGGCGAGGCGGCGAGCGCCGGTACGGCGGTGAACGACAAACCGGCGGCGAGCGCGGCGAAACCCAGTTCCTTCAGCATAGACCCTCCCATGCGCGGAGATCCGGCCCGCGCAAGCCGGCTGACTATCGCATCGGGCCCGCCGCGCCAACGCTCCGATTGTCGCAAGATTTGACTGGCACGCCATTCGGAGCGAACGCGCAACGCACAAACAGGAGACACCCCATGCCCGGCCTACGTCCCGAAATCGATCCCACCGGCCTGCTCGAATACTCGGTCGTGTTCACCGACCGGTCGCTCAATCACATGAGCCAGGCGTTTCAGCACGTCATGCGCGAGATTCATCAGGACTTGTGCGAAGTTTACGGCGCCGACCGCGCGGTGGTGATCCCCGGCGGCGGGACTTACGCGATGGAATCGGTCGCCCGCCAGCTGGTCACCGGGGGGAAAGCGCTGGTGATCCGCAACGGGTTCTTCTCCTATCGCTGGAGCCAGATCTTCGCGGCCGGATCGATTCCCGCCGAGGAAGTGGTGCTTAAGGCGCGCCGGGTTGGCGCCAATGGCTCGGACGGACCGCAAGCCCCGTTCGCCCCCGCGCCGATCGACGAAGTGACCGCCGCGATCGCCGAGCACCGGCCCGACGTGGTGTTCGCGCCGCATGTCGAGACCGCCTCAGGCATGATCCTGCCCGACGACTACTTGCGGGCGGTGGCCGATGCGGCGCATTCCGCGGGCGCGCTGTTCGTGCTCGATTGCATCGCCTCGGGCGCGGTGTGGGTCGATATGCGGGCCACCGGGGTCGACGTGCTGATCTCGGCGCCGCAGAAGGGCTGGTCGGCGCCGCCCTCGTCGGGACTGGTGATGCTGAACGAAGCCGCGCTGGAGAAGGCCAAGGCCGCGCAATCGACCAGCTTCGCGATGGATCTCGCCAAGTGGAACACGATCATGGAGGCCTATCTGGCCGGCGGCCACGCCTACCACGCGACGATGCCGACCGACGCGCTGCGCGCGTTCCACACCGCGATGCAGGAGACCAAGGCGTTCGGCTTCGAGCGGGCCAGCCAGGCCCAGTGGGAGCAGGGCCGCGCGGTCCGCGCGATGCTCGCCGGGCGCGGGATCAAGTCGGTCGCGGCCGAGGGGTTCCAGGCGCCGGGCGTGGTCGTCAGCTATACCGACGACCCGGAGGTCCACGACGGCAAGAAATTTGCCGCGCAGGGGCTCCAGATCGCCGCCGGGGTTCCGCTGATGGTCGACGAGGGACCCGATTACCGCAGTTTCCGCCTCGGGCTGTTCGGCCTCGACAAGCTCAAGGACGTGCCCGCCAGCCTGGCGCGGCTCGAAGCGGCGTTCGACGAGGTCTTCTGACTCCAGCCCCACCCTCCATATCCGTTCGGTTCGAGCAGCGTCGAGCCTGTCGAGACGCGTCCGTCGAGAACATCCCGCCATGGCGCATTCTCGACAACCTTCTCGACTTCGCTCGAAGGTCGCTCGAACCGAACGGAAGTGAATAGGCGAAGCGACAGAATTACGCCCTTTCGCCCCGCCCCCGGTTGACGATTGCGCCAATCGCGGCTAATGGCCCGGCCTTCGCGCGGGGCTTGGCTACTCCACTGCAGAGTCGCGCCGCGTCCCACGCAACAGATTTCACGAGTTGAGGACTATCAATGGCAAATACGCCCCAGGCTAAAAAGCGCATCCGCCGCAACGAGCGTCGCGCCGAGATCAACGGCAGCCGCATGAGCCGGATCCGCACCCTGGTGAAGAAGGTCGAGGCCGCGCTCGACGCCGGCGACAAGACCGCCGCGCAGGCCGCGCTCACGGTCGCGCAGCCCGAACTGGCGCGCGGCGTCGCGCGCGGCGTGCTGCACAAGAACACCGCCTCGCGCAAGTTCGGCCGCCTCACCAAGCGCGTCTCCGCACTTTAAGCGATACCGACT
>JBDSDC010000048.1:0-16530 GCA_039920725.1 Croceibacterium sp.
GCTCGAGCGCGCCCGCCAGCGCCAGCGCCTCGACCAGCCGCGGATCGTACTTGCGCGGCACGAACCCCATCAGCGCCTTCATCCGCAGCGCATGCTCGACCAGCTTGGCGAGATCGGCCCCGCCGCGCGCCCCGCCGCGTCCTTCGAGCACCCGGCCCTGGAGCCCCGCCTCGACCAGGTAGCGGTCGAGCGCGGCCTGGTCCTTGAGATAGACTTCGCTGCGCCCCTTGTTGACCTTGAACAGCGGCGGCTGGGCGATGAACAAGTGCCCGGACTTGATGATCTCGGGCATCTGGCGGTGAAAGAACGTCAGCAGCAGCGTCCGGATATGCGCGCCGTCGACATCGGCGTCGGTCATGATCACGATCTTGTGATAGCGCAGTTTTTCGAGGTTGAACTCGTCGCGGATGCCGGTGCCCATCGCCTGGATCAGCGTGCCGACTTCCTTGCTGCCGATGATCCGGTCGAACCGCGCGCGCTCGACATTGAGAATCTTGCCGCGCAGCGGGAGGATCGCCTGGTACTGGCTGTCGCGGCCGCTCTTGGCGCTGCCGCCGGCGCTGTCGCCCTCGACTAGGAACAGCTCGCACTTGGCCGGATCGCGCTCGCGGCAATCGCTCAGCTTGCCCGGCAGGCTGGCGATGCTCATCGCCCCCTTGCGGCTCATCTCGCGCGCCCGGCGGGCGGCTTCGCGCGCCGCGGCGGCATCGATGATCTTCTGCACGATCGCGCGCGCGTCGGCCGGGTTTTCCTCCAGCCATTCGTTCATCTTGTCGCCCATCAGGCTCTCGAGCGGCTGGCGGACCTCCGAACTGACCAGCTTGTCCTTGGTCTGGCTGCCGAACTTGGGATCGGGCAGCTTGACCGAAACGATCGCGGTCAGCCCCTCGCGCATGTCCTCGCCGGTCAGGGAGACCTTTTCCTTCTTGAGCAGGCCCGAGCGCTCTGCGTAGTTGTTGACCGTGCGGGTCAGCGCGGCGCGAAACGCGGCCAGGTGCGTGCCGCCGTCGCGCTGGGGGATGTTGTTGGTGAAGGCGAGGACGTTTTCGTAATAGCTGTCGTTCCATTCGAGCGCGACGTCGATGCCGATGCCATCGCGTTCGGCCGAGACCGAGATCGGCTCGGGCACCAACGGCACCTTGTTGCGGTCGAGGTACTTCACGAACGCCCCGATCCCGCCTTCATAGAACAAGTCGTGCTCGAGCAGCGTGGCGTGGCGCTTGTCGCGCAGCAGGATGCGCACGCCCGAATTGAGGAACGCCAGTTCGCGGTAGCGATGCTCGAGCTTGTCGAAATCGAATTCGAGGACGTTCTTGAAGGTCTCGGTCGAGGGCATGAAGGTGACGCGGGTGCCCTTGCGGCCGGGCGCGTCGCCGACGACTTTGAGCGGGGCGACCGCATCGCCGTAAGCGAACTTCATCCAGTGCTCTTTGCCGTCGCGCCACACCACCAGCTCGAGCCATTCGCTGAGCGCGTTGACCACGCTGACGCCGACACCGTGGAGTCCGCCGGACACCTTGTAGGCGTTGTCCTCGCTGGTGTTCTCGAACTTACCCCCGGCGTGGAGCTGGGTCATGATGACTTCGGCCGCCGAGACGCCTTCCTCGGTGTGAATGTCGGTCGGGATGCCGCGGCCGTTGTCCTCGACGCTGACCGAACCGTCGGGATTGAGTTCGATCAGCACCAGGTCGCAATGGCCGGCGAGCGCCTCGTCGATCGCGTTGTCGGAAACCTCGAATACCATGTGGTGGAGGCCCGATCCGTCATCGGTGTCGCCGATGTACATGCCGGGCCGTTTGCGAACCGCATCGAGCCCTTTCAGGACCTTGATCGAATCGGCGTCGTAGGTACCCGTGATGGGGGTGTTTTCGGGGGTCTCGTCCATGCCCATCATATAGGGTTCCGCCCCCCGAAACCCAAGCTTCGAGGGGCGGTTTTACACCGGATCGGCAGGCGCTTTGCGGACGGCCGCGAAAGGCTAGCTCAGAAGGCCCAGACCAGCGGCAGCGGATAGGCGCCGGCGGTGGCCAGATAGGCTTCGAAAACGCGCTTGATGAATGTCACGGGCAAGATCCTTTTGATGAACAAGCGGCCGCACCACCGGGGCGCGGCCGCTGGGATGCGGGGGCGATCAGAACGCGCTGGCGAGCTCGATGCCGTCGAACGGATTGGCCAAGCTCAGTTGCTGCATCGCAGCATCGCGGCCTTCCGCCTGGCAGGCTTCGAACGATTGCATCGCCTTGAGGTCGCGGATGTCCGGCTTGTCGCAGACCTTGTCGAGCGCCTTGTCGATCCGCGCTTGAAGCGCTTGGGTGCCGGCGGGCTTGGTCAGGTCGAGATCGGCGTAGGACACGACGACGGCCGTGTCCTCGGCGCCGGCAGCCGCGGCTGGAACAGCGGACAGCGCGGCAAGGGCGAGGGCAACGGCGGCGAGCGCATGACGCATGGTACTATCCTTTCGCGAGGTGGGCGCCTGACAGATCATCCATCTGGGTCTCGTAGCCTTATGTGCACCGCAACATTCCCTTGTGCAAATGCGAAGAGGACAACGGCCGTTGCGGTATTTGCAACCCGGTTTTTCACCACGCGGTAACCTTGGCCCCGCTGGACAGCTGCCCGCTCGGTCGCTTAACGCGCGCCATGGACGCCCCACCTGATTCCATCCTCATCGTCGACTTCGGCAGCCAGGTAACCCAGCTGATCGCGCGGCGGGTGCGCGAGGCGGGGGTCTATTCGGAAATCGCCCCGTTCACCCAGGCCGAGGCGGCGTTCGCGCGGATGCGGCCGCGCGGGGTGATCCTGTCCGGCTCGCCCGCCGGGGTGCCCGAGGAAGGCTCACCCCGCGCGCCCCAGGCGCTGTTCGACAGCGGTGTGCCGATCCTCGGTATCTGCTACGGCCAGCAGGTCATGACTCACCAGCTCGGCGGCGAAGTCCGCCCGGGGCACGAGACCGGCCCCGACGACTTGAGCCGGGGCGGCGAGTTCGGCCGCGCGTTCCTGACCGTGACCGAGGACTGCACGCTGTTCGACGGGCTGTGGGGCGTGGGCGAGCGCCACCAGGTGTGGATGAGCCACGGCGACAAGGTGACCCGGTTCGCCGAGGGCTTCCGCATCGTCGCGACCAGCGACGGCGCCCCGTTCGCGGTGATCGCCGACGATGCGCGGCGCTATTACGGGACCCAGTTCCACCCCGAAGTGGTTCACACGCCCGATGGCGGCAAGCTGCTCGCCAACTTCGTGCGCCGCGTGTGCGGTTGCGCGGGCGACTGGACGATGGCCGAGTTCCGCAAGACCAAGATCGCCGAGATCCGCGCCCAGGTCGGCGGCAAGCGGGTGATCTGCGGGCTTTCGGGCGGGGTCGACAGCGCGGTCGCCGCGGTGCTGATCCACGAGGCGATCGGCGAGCAGCTGACGTGCGTGTTCGTCGACCACGGGCTGATGCGGATGGGCGAGGCTGAGCAGGTCGTTTCGCTGTTCCGCAATTCGTACAACATCCCGCTGGTCCACGTGGACGCGCAAGACCAGTTCCTCGGCGGGCTCGCCGGGCTGACCGACCCCGAAGCCAAGCGCAAGTTCATCGGCAAGACCTTCATCGATGTGTTCGAGGAACAGGCGCGCAAAGTCGGCGGGGCCGATTTCCTCGCCCAGGGCACGCTCTATCCCGACGTGATCGAGAGCGTCAGCTTCACCGGCGGGCCGAGCGTGACGATCAAGAGCCACCACAATGTCGGCGGCTTGCCCGAGCGGATGAATATGGGCCTGGTCGAGCCGCTGCGCGAGCTGTTCAAGGACGAAGTGCGCGGGCTCGGTCGCGAGCTGGGCCTGCCCGAGGCGTTCGTCGGCCGCCACCCGTTTCCCGGCCCCGGCCTCGCGATCCGCATCCCCGGCGAAGTGACCCGCGAAGGCTGCGACGTGCTGCGCAAGGCCGACGCGATCTACCTCGAGGAAATCCGCGCCGCCGGGCTCTATGACGCGATATGGCAGGCGTTCGCGGTGCTGCTGCCGGTCAAGACCGTCGGCGTGATGGGCGACGGGCGCACTTACGACAACGTCTGCGCGCTGCGCGCGGTGACCAGCACCGACGGCATGACCGCCGACATCTACCCCTTCGACCCGGCGTTTCTCAGCCGCGTCGCGACCCGCATCGTCAACGAAGTCAAAGGCATCAACCGCGTGGTGTATGACTACACCAGCAAGCCGCCTGGGACGATCGAGTGGGAGTGAGGCATGTCAGATTGGCTGCGGTTCGATAGCGCAATTCCCGTCCTAGTCGCTGAGCCCGTCCTGCCCGATTCACCGGGCAAGTATGCCTTTTTCGTCGAAGACTTGGCGCACCTGCCTGAAACGTTTGCGCGTGATGCTCACAGCCGCCCCGATCCAAGATTGATCTACATTGGAAAGGCCGACGTTAGCCTCAAGCAGCGAGTTTGGTGGGAAGAATGTCAACATCGAAGGCCGGGAACTTTTTTCCGCTCAGTAGGAGCCATGCTCGGTTTCAAGTCACCCAGTGGTGGCCGCAACTATGAATTCAAGCCTGGGGACAAACAACTCGTGATTGAGTGGATAGCGCGGAACTTGAGAGTGGCATGGAAGGAGGGGCAATTTCCGAGCTCCCACTTCGATAGTGAACAAGCACTTATTAGAAATTTCACGCCGCTGCTGAATCTGCAGGGCAACCCAAGGAAGTTTGAGGAATTGTCAAAGCTTCGGGCGATTTGTCGCGCGGGTCAGGCGGCTTGACCATCCTCCTCGACCCCGCATAACTTCCACTGATGACCATGCTCGTCAGCATCAGCGAAGCGAAGTCGCGACTGTCCGAACTGGTTGCAGCTGCACTACGCGGCGATTAAGTTATCGTGCAGCGCTATGGGCAGCCCAAGGTCCGGCTGGTCCCGCTACCCGAAGCGGTGAAGATCGATAACGCGGCGCGGGCAGCGAGGCGCGCGGCGGCGTTCGGATTCTTGCGCGAAAAGTATGCGTATTATCCGGCCGAGGCGTTCGACGTTCCGTCGTCGATGACCGACGAGGAGATTGAGGAGCGCCATGAGCGGAAGTTTGGTGCGCCGCCCGCTTGAACGCACCTGCTTCCGGTCGCTCCACACTTGCTTACAGCCGCAACCATCGCCAGATCGGCGGCCATGACTTTCAAACCGCTCCTCCTCGCCCTCGCCCTCGCGCTGCCGCTCGCCAGCTGCCACTCCGCCTCCACGCCCGCCAGGGTCGCGCATGCCAGCGAGATTGCCTGGCGGCACGGCGATGTCGACGATGCGCTGGCGGAGGCCAAGGAGCAGGGCAAACCGGTGCTGCTGTACTGGGGCGCGGTGTGGTGCCCGCCGTGCAACCAGATGAAGGCGACGCTGTTCAAGGACGCTAGCTTCGTCGCCGAAACCGAGCAGTTCGTGCCGGTCTATCTCGACGGCGATACCCCGGGCGCGCAGCGGTGGGGCGAGCGGTTCGGGATCAGCGGCTATCCCACGGTGATCGTGGTGCGGCCCGACGGGACCGAAGTGACTCGCATCTCGAGCGCGACGATGGCGGGCCAACTGCCCGAGTTGCTGCGCGTCGCGGCGGGGCGGACCACATCGATCGAGGCGCTGCTGGCCTCGGCGCAATCCGATCCGGCGAAGCTGTCGGCGGACGACTGGCGGATCCTCGGCGACTTCGACTGGCGCAACGATCCCAAGCATTTCAAGGATCAGGCGCGCGCCGGCAAGCTGCTCGATACCTTGGCGAACGCCGCGCCCGATGCCGCGCTCAAGCGCCGGTTCGCGCTGCTCTCGCTGGTGACCACGGTCGAAACCGACGACGCGGGCAAGGCCAGGCTGTCGGCTGCCCAGCAAGCGGGCGTTGCGGCGGTGCTGGCCCCGATCCTCGCCAGCAAGGCTGAAGTGCTGAGCAACCGGCAGGAACTGATCTACGACGCCGCCGGGCTGGTCAGCGCGCTGCCCGATGCCGCCCAGCGCGCGGCGCTGGGCAAGGGCCTGATCGCCGCGGCGGACACGATCTACGCCGACGCCGGCCTGTCGTTGACCGAGCGGGTCGATGCGCTGGGTGTCGATGTCGAGCTGGCCAAGGCGCGCGGCGGAAAAGTGCCGCCCGCACTGCTCGCCAAAGTGCAGGACCGGGCGCGGTGGGCCGATGCCCAGGCCAAGGACAAGCTGAGCCGCCAGTCGGTGATCGACGATGCCGCCTACCTGCTGTTCAATGCCGGCGACAAGGCCGGCGCGCGCAAGCTGCTGACCGCCGAGCTGACCCGTTCCGACCAGCCCTATTACTACATGAGCAGCTTGTCCGACTTTGCCGAAAAGGACGGCGACAAGGCCGGCGCGGTGGCGTGGGCGCGCAAGGCCTATGACGCCTCGCAGGGGCCCGCCACCCGGGTCCAGTGGGCGGTCAATTATTCCACCGCGGTCATGCGCCTTAATCCCGGCGACCGGGCGGCGGTCACCGCCAGTGCCGACGCGGTGCTTGGCGAGCTCGGCAAGAGTGGCGACGGCTACTACCAGCGCACCCGCGTCAAAATCGCCAAATGGGGCGAAAAACTCGCCGCGTGGAGCGCCGCCAACCACGGCGGCGCGGTGCTCGCCGACGTGCGCAGCCGGATGGGCGCGGTCTGCGCCCGGCAGGGCGCGCAGGCCGCCGCGTGCAACGCATGGCTGAAAGCCTGATCCGCCCGGCCGAGACGCGCGACGCCGCGGCGCTCGAGCGATTGATCGGCCAGCTCGGCTTTGTCGCCACGGCCGGCGACGTGGCGGACCGGTTGAGCGCGCTGCAGGCGGAAGGCCGGGCGGTGCTGGTGGCGGAGCTTGCCGGCGAGGTCATCGGCTGCCTCACCACCTCGGTCATGCGAGGCCTTCACCGTCCCGCGCCGGTCGGGCGGATCTCGATGATGGTGGTGGACGAAGGCCAGCGCGGCCGCGGGATCGGCGCGGCGCTGCTGCGCGCGGCGGAAGCGGCGCTGGCGGCGCAGGGCTGCTACATGGTCGAAGTCACCAGCAACCTCGCCCGCACGGACGCGCACCGGTTCTACGAGAGGCTCGGGTACGGGCGGACCAGCGTGCGGCTGGCGCGCACGCTCTAGGCCCGCTTGCCCATCCCGCGCACGCCGCCGAGCAGCAGCAGCGCCGCCGGGACCAGCAAGACCAGCATCGCGAAGTGCCCCGTGCGGCTGGGCACCCACCACCAGTAGAACGCCAGCGCCGCGAGCAGCACCGCCAGCGCGGCCAGCAACGGGCCCGCCGGGGTCCGCGCGGAGGGGTTCATAAACAAGCCGTCGTAATGCCCCGCCGGATCCGCGTCCTCGCCCGCGGCCAGGGCCCGGCGCTGGAGCACGCCGCGGTAGGCTTCGAGCTGCGTCAGCATCAGTGCCGCGTTGGCGGCCAGCGCCGCCAGCGCGAGCGCCGACCACAGCGGATCGTGTTCGAGCACCAGCGCCCAGTAGAGCGCGCAGACCTCGATCGGCATGGTCACGGCGAGCGCGAACGGGACCGCGATCCCGGCCATGATCAGCAGCCCGGCGACCAGCGCGATGCCCATCGCCACGTCGAACAGGTGGCTGCGCTGGAATGCGCCCATCAGCTGCACCGCGAGCGGCTGCGTGCCGCCGGGCTCGGGAAACACCGCCAGGAACAGGTGGTTTGCGGCGAAGAGGACGAGCGGCGCGCCGAACGCAAGCCGCAGCGCGAGGATCGGGCCCTTCACGCCCTGGCCTCCGTCCGCGCCGGGCGAGCGAACATCGCCCGGTAGTGGCCGAAATAGGCAAACGCGAGGAACAGGTTGCACAGCAGCGCCGCCCAGCCGTAAATCGCCGACACCGTCCACCAGCCCTGCAGCGCGGTGTCCCAGTACCACACGGTGAAGCTCACCGGCATGCACACCACCACCGCCAGCGGCAGGTAGAACCCGGTCAGCACTGCGATCCCGGCGATCAGCTCGACCGCCTTGACCAGGTCGAACAAATGGCTGTCGCGCAGCGCGATGAACAGCTCGGTGCTGAGCGCCTGGTTGCCGATCGGCTGGGGGAACAGCGGATAGAAGTGGTTGATGCCGGCGGGGATCATCCACCCCGCGAACACCAGCCGCACGAACCACACGGCGTACCTCATCGCTCCCCCCTCTCGCCGGCCGGCGCCTTGGCGGCGCGCGTGCCGTCAGGCGAGCTTAGGAACGCTGCGCGAATTGTAAATGGCTAGCTCGATCCGGTTACTGGTAGCGCGGCTGCGGCCCTAGCCCGCGCGGGTGTAAGGCACGAAGTCGCCGAGGAACACGACCGACCTGAGGAAGCCTTCGGAGCGGTCGACGGTGCGCTTGACGTCGTCGCGGCACAAGTTGCTGCCGCTCATCCGTTCGACGATCAGGATGTCGCGGTCGCGCACGCTGTCGGGATCGTCGGCCCGGGCGACCCACACGGTCTTGCCGTCGTCATAGACGATCCCGACCCGGTCGATGACTTGCACGTCACGCCCGTGAAACGCGTTGATGCAGCGCATCGGCCGACCCGCGACGCGCCCTTCGAGCATCCGCGCGAGCCGCTGTTCGCCGCTGGGGGCGCGGGCGAGCCCGGCGGAACCGGTCAGCGCCAGCGCGCCGAGGGCGATCAAAGTGGCAACACGCATCATGACATGTCTCCCTGGCGAAAATGCTTGCGCCCGGCATGGTGAACCGGGGCTGAGCGCGCAAGCCCCCGGGGCAGCGCGGTCACGCGCGATCCGCGCCGCTCTCGGACTCGTCGGCGGGGCCGCCCCTAAGCACGAACCGGCGGTCGCAATAGCCGCAGTCGGCATATCCGCTGTCGTCGATCTGCAGCCACACGCGCGGGTGGCCGAGCGCCGCGGGGCGGTAATTCGCGCCCCCGCGAATCTGGCCGGAGCCATCGCACCACACGCGGGCGCTATCGACCACGGTGGTTTCGGGGGGCGGCACTTCGGGGGGAGACATTTCGCGCGGCTGGTCCATGCGGCCGGCGTTATCGCGAAGCCTCGGCCGCCGCAACATCCGCCGCGGATCGCCATGGGCCTTTACCTCGCGCCACCCCTCCCGCAAAGGCGGCGGCATGGCGCAAGCAGCGATCGAGATCCGCGACCTGGTCAAGCAATATGCCGGCCACGGCGGCGCGCCGCCCAAGCCGGCGCTCAAGGGAGTGACGTTCGATGTGCCCGAAGGCGGCATCTTCGGCCTGCTCGGCCCCAACGGCGCGGGCAAATCGACGCTGATCAACATCATGGCCGGTATCGTCACCAAGACTTCGGGCACGATCGCCATCTGGGGCCACGACATCGATCGCGACCACCGCAATGCCAAGCTGTGCATCGGGATCGTGCCGCAGGAAATCGTCTTCGACCCGTTCTTCACCCCGTTCGAGGTGCTCGAGAACCAGTCAGGCATGTACGGCGTCGCCAAGCGCCTGCGCCGTTCGGAGGAGCTGCTCCGCGCGGTCCACCTGAGCGACAAGCGCAACGCCTATTCGCGCTCGCTCTCGGGGGGCATGAAGCGCCGGCTGCTGATCGCCAAGGCGATGGTCCATTCGCCGCCGGTGCTGGTCCTCGACGAGCCGACCGCGGGAGTCGACGTCGAGCTGCGGCGGCAGTTGTGGGAGCTGGTCCGCGAGCTCAATTCCGAAGGCGTGACCGTGGTCCTGACCACGCACTACCTCGAAGAAGCCGAGCAGCTATGCGACCGGATCGCGATCATCAACCACGGCGAGCTGATCGCCAACAAGCCGACCCGCGAGCTGGTCGGGATGGCGCGCGAGAAGATCGTCCGCGTGACCGTCGACAAGGATCTCGCCGGCCCGCCGATGGAACCGACCTTTCTCAAGGCCGACGTGCTCGCCCCGCGCACGCTCGAGGTCACTTACGACCGCGACGCCAGCAGCGCCGGCCAGGTCATGGCGCTGATCCAGCAGCACGGCTACGCGATCGAGGATGTCACCACCCGCGAGCCGGACCTTGAGGACGTGTTCGTCCAGCTGACCAGCGCGGCGGGGGCAAACTAGCGCCTCCCTTCCCCCATCGAGGGGGAAGGGTGAGGTACTTGCTTGCCGCGCCCCCGCTCGCCATGAAGCCGCGATGGAACACGATGTCCTGATCATCGGCTCGGGCGCGGCGGGGCTGACGGCGGCGCTGACGCTGGCGGAGACGCGCACGGTGCTGGTGCTCGCCAAGGGTCCGCTGACCAGCGGCAGCACCGCGTGGGCGCAGGGCGGGATCGCCGCGGTGCTCGATGCGGGCGACACGTTCGAGGAGCATATCCGCGACACGATGGTCGCCGGGGCCGGGCTCAACCGGCGCGAGACGGTCGAGTTCGTGATCGAGGCCGCCCCGCGCGCGATCGAACGCCTGGCCGAGCTGGGGGTCCCCTTCAATACGGATGGCCCAGGAACGCTTGGGGACCTCCACCTGACCCGCGAGGGCGGCCATTCGCACCGCCGCATCGTGCATGTCGCCGATGCCACTGGGTGGGCGGTCCAGGCGGCGCTGCTCAAGGCGGCCGAAGCGCACCCCAACATTACGCTGCTGCCCGAGCGCAGCTGCATCGACCTGATCACCGGCAAGCACGAGGCGCGCTATTCGGGCTCGGGCCGGGTGTGGGGCGCCTATGCGCTCGATCCGGCGACCGGCAAAGTGGCCGCCTACACCGCGCGGGCGACGATCCTGGCGGCGGGAGGGGCGGGGCGCGTCTACCAGTTCAGCACCGCCCCGCGCGGCGCGACGGGTGACGGGATCGCGATGGCGTGGCGCGCGGGCTGCCGGGTCTCCAACATGGAGATGATGCAGTTCCACCCGACGTGCCTGTACAACCTGGCGGTCAAGAACTTCCTCATCACCGAGGCGGTGCGCGGCGAGGGCGGGCACTTGAAGCACCCCGTCACCGGCCACCGCTTCATGCCCGATTACGACGAGCGCGCCGAGCTCGCCCCGCGCGATGTGGTGGCCCGCGCGATCGACGACCAGATCAAGCGCTACGGCCTCGAATACGTCCATCTCGACATCAGCCACAAGCCGGCCGAATTCATCCTCGAGCACTTCCCCAATATCCACGAAAAGCTGCTCGGGCTGGGGATCGACATGACGACCGGGCCGATCCCGGTGGTCCCGGCGCAGCATTACACGTGCGGCGGGATCCTGATCGACCTCGCCGGGCGGACCGACCTGCCCGGGCTCTACGCCGCGGGCGAGTGCACCGAAAGCGGGCTCCACGGGGCCAATCGGCTGGCCTCCAACAGCTTGCTCGAATGCTTCGTGTTCGGCGAGGCGGCGGCGCGCGACATAACCGAGCGGTGGAACTCCTTTGAGCCGGTCCCGCCGATCCGCGAGTGGGACGAAAGCCGGGTCACCGATTCGGATGAGGAAGTGGTCATCACCCAGAACTGGACCGAGATTCGCCGCTTCATGTGGAACTACGTGGGCATCGTGCGCACGACCAAGCGGCTCGAACGCGCCGCGCACCGAATCGCCCTGCTCCACGGCGAAGTCGGCGATTACTACGGCCACTTCCGCGTCACCACCGACCTGATCGAGCTGAGGAACCTGCTCCAGTGCGCCGACCTGATCGTCGCCAGCGCGCTCAAGCGCCACGAAAGCCGCGGGCTGCACTACACCCTCGACTACCCGCAGACCGACGCGGTGGCGAAAGACACGGTGCTGGTGCCGTGAGGCTCACCCGATATGCAGCAGGTGGCCGATCAAGATCAGCGCCATCGCGCCGAGGATCGAGGCGAGGCAGCCGGCGCGGCTGAAGCCGGCCTGGCCGCGGGCTGTGATCAGGCCCGCGACGAGCGAGCCGCCGATCCCGAGCAGGAACGTCGCCACCCAGCCCATCGGCACCGGCCCGGGATAGAAATAGCGCGCCAGCACGCCGACGATCAGCCCCGAGACGACCGCACCGATGATATTGCCCATGGAGTCGCTCCTTTGCCGCGACCGATTGGTAGCCGCTCGGCGCACCTTGCGCAGCAATCTTTCGGCTGCGGATTCGAATGATTCAAAGGCTGCCGGGGACAAAGAATATTTCGGACAAGTCATTTTGACTCTTGCGCTGCCCGCCAGTGGCGCTTTGCCCGCGCGTCGCGCTGTATTGCCCGGGCGATACACTGGCCCGCGGGAAGGCTTTGGGACGCCCCGCATCGATCAAGCCCCTTGCGTTAGATTTACCCAGGATTCACTATGGCTTGTGGTTGGGTTGCGGGGGCTACCTACAAGACCTAGATTCCAGCCGTCAGCGCGGGCAGCCCGCACTTCGGCCCAAATGGCCCTCGAACGACCCGGCTGGGGACACTGCGGGGATAAGTTTTTCCCCGCTGCCGCCGTGCGAAGAGTAGGATGGGCCAAGCCCGCCGATTCGAACATAGGCGGAACATCGGGGGCGGAAGGTTATGGAATTCAGGGCTGGGGACGACGCGGCGATGGGTCTGGGCGAAGCGGGGCATAGCAGCCCGCAGGCGAACGGCCCGGCGGCGAACAAGCCCGGAAAGGCGGCAGTGGCGATGGACAGGAAAGATGCCGGCTCGGACGAGCTGATCGCGGCCGCGGCGGACGACTTGCTGGTGGCCGCGGCCAAGGCCAATGCATCGGCCGAGAAGGACGATTCCAAGGCGATCATGGCGCGCCGCTTCACGGTCGTGACCGATAGCTCGCGCGACGCGCTGCTGACCGACTTCGGCAAGGACACGCTGACCGACCGCTACTTGCTCCCCGGCGAAAGCTATCAGGACCTGTTCGCCCGCGTGGCCGATGCCTATGCCGACGATCAGGACCACGCCCAGCGGCTTTACGACTACATCTCGAAGCTGTGGTTCATGCCCGCGACCCCGGTGCTGTCGAACGGCGGCACCAACCGCGGGCTCCCGATCAGCTGCTACCTCAATTCGGTCAGCGACAGCCTCGAAGGCATCGTCGGGACGTGGAACGAAAATGTGTGGCTGGCGAGCCGCGGCGGCGGCATCGGCACTTACTGGGGTAACGTGCGCGGGATCGGCGAGCCGGTCGGCCTCAACGGCAAGACCAGCGGGATCATCCCGTTCGTGCGGGTGATGGACAGCCTGACGCTGGCGATCAGCCAGGGCAGCCTGCGGCGCGGCTCGGCGGCGGTCTATCTCGACGTCAGCCACCCCGAGATCGAGGAGTTCCTCGAGATCCGCAAGCCGAGCGGCGACTTCAACCGCAAGGCGCTTAACCTCCACCACGGCGTGCTGATCAGCGACGCGTTCATGGAAGCGGTCCGCGCCGGCGCCGAATGGCACCTGACCAGCCCCAAGGACGGCTCGGTCCGCGCCACCCTCGATGCCCGCAGCCTGTTCCAGCGGCTGGTCGAGACCCGCCTGGCCACGGGCGAGCCGTACATCGTGTTTTCCGACACCGTGAACCGGATGATGCCGCGCCATCACCGCGAGCTGGGGCTCAAGGTCTCGACCTCGAACTTGTGCAGCGAGATCACGCTCCCGACCGGGCGCGACCACCTCGGCAACGATCGCACCGCGGTGTGCTGCCTGTCCTCGCTCAACCTCGAGGTGTGGGACGAGTGGCAGGGCGACAAGCGCTTCGTCGAGGACGTGATGCGCTTCCTCGACAACGTGCTGCAGGACTACATCGACCGCGCCCCCCCAGAGATGGCGCGCGCCAAGTACTCGGCCAGCCGCGAGCGCAGCGTCGGCATGGGCGTGATGGGCTTCCACTCGTTCCTGCAATCGCGCGGCATCGGCTTCGAAAGCCCGATGGCGAAAGTGTGGAACCTCAAGATGTTCAAGCACATCGCCGCTGGCGCCAACGAGGCGAGCATGGTCCTGGCACAGGAGCGCGGCGCGTGCCCCGACGCCGAGGAACGCGGCGCGATGGAGCGCTTCAGCTGCAAGATGGCGATCGCCCCGACCGCCTCGATCTCGATCATCTGCGGCGGCACCAGCGCGTGCATCGAGCCGATCCCGGCCAATATCTACACCCACAAGACGCTGTCGGGCAGCTACTCGATCCGCAATCCGTACCTCGAAAAACTGCTCCAGCTAAAGTCCAAGGATTCGGCCGCGGTGTGGAATTCGATCCTCGAGAAGGGCGGCTCGGTCCAGCACCTCGACTTCCTCACCGTGGAGGAAAAGGCGGCCTTCAAGACCAGCTTCGAGATCGACCAGCGCTGGCTGCTCGAATTCGCCGCTGACCGCGCGCCGTTCATCGATCAGGCGCAGAGCCTCAACTTGTTCATCCCCGCCGATGTCGACAAGTGGGATCTGATGATGCTCCACTTCCAGGCGTGGGAGAAGGGCATCAAGTCGCTCTACTACTTGCGCAGCAAGAGCGTGCAGCGCGCCGGGTTCGCCGGCGGGGTCGAAGCCGACAACACCGCCGACGCCCCGGTGATCGAACTCGCCACCCCGACCGACTACGAGGAATGCCTCGCCTGCCAGTGAGGCAGCCGGTCACCCTCACCCTTTCGCGCTTGCGGCGCTCGTTCCCTTTCCCGCTGGGAGAGGGTTTATCCGTTTTCTTCTTCCTCGAACGTCACCGCGTTGGCGCCGGTGGCGCTGAGGCGGACCTGGTTGCCTTCGACGCCGGCGACGAGGCCGAGCGAGATGTAGTGGTGGTGGCCGGAATGGCGGCCCTCGGCGGCTTCCATCTGCGCGCCCGAATCGGCCTTGGTCAGCTTGATGCGGCTGCCGTCGACGTGATCGACGGTGCCGACATGCACGCCGTCGGCGCCGATGACTTCCATGTGCTCGCGGATCTGGCTTGCGTCGGTCATGACAAAACTCCTGTGAGGAAACGCAACTCCCGAACCCGCGACCGGGCGCCCCGGTTCCCGCCGCTCGCCGCGCTTAGAACTCGGCTTGCAGCGTCAGGCCGTACGTCCGCGGATCCGTGGCAAACTTCGCCATGGCCCGCGTCAAGCCAGGCTTTGCGGCTCGCTGAGGTTGGCGGGAACCGGCTCGATGCGGTCGGACAGGCGGATCGAATCGAGCAGTTCGGCGGTCCGGTCGCGGACCTCGAGCATCAGCGCGCGGGTCCGGCACTCGCCTTCCTCGACGCAGTTGCGGCATTTCTCGTGGGCGAACCGGCTGGCGCACGGGACCAACGCCAGCGAGCCGCGCATCATCCGGATCAGGTCGCCATAAGTGATGTCGATCGGCGACAGCGCCAGCCAGTAGCCGCCGTCCTTGCCGCGCTGGCTGGCGATCAGCCCGGCGCGCGTCAGCTCGGACAGGATCGTGGTCAGGAAATTGGCGGGAATCTTTTGCGCGGCGGCGATCTCGGCCATCGGCACCGGACCGGCGCCCACGCGGTCGGCCAGGTGCTGCATCGCGCGGATCGCGTCACGGGTCTTCCGCGACAGCATCGCCGCCCGTCTTACGCCGCCCGGCGAGGCGCCGCAAACGCGCCGCTGCGGGCTCTCTCGCAGGCGCACGGCAGGGCTTCCTTAACCAATTTCGCGCTAATTCGGCGGCCATGCCCGTAGGAGCCCGCCGCATCCCGCAACAGCACGGCACGCCCGACCTCGGGATGAGCCGTTACCTGGCGCTCTACGCCGCCCAGATCGGGTGGGTGGTGCTGGGCGCCTACCTGTTGTGGAATGCGACCTGGCCGTCGAGCTGCATGCCGACCACGCCGTGGCGCGCGACCTTGTGCACCATCCACTTGGCCGACAACCGCGGGTGGATCGAATCGGCGCTGATGACCTGGCTGTGGATCACTCCGATGCTGCTGGGCCTGGAGATCTCGCGCCGGTGGAACCAGCGCAAGCGCCGCTAGCCTTCGTCCTGGTCGAAGCCCTTGGCCCGTTCCGGGTCGGGCAGGCCGCCCCCGGTCACTTCCTGCGCGTTGTTGTGCTGGCGAACCGGCCGCGGGCCTGATTTCGCCGAGGGCAGCGTGGGGGTGTTGTCCTGCTGCGAGTGCTCGATCGAGCCCGCGGGAAATTCCGGGCCCTTGTCGGGCCCGCCGGACACCGCCGCATCGGCTTGCTCGTGATCCTGCGCCGCGCGGCCTTTGACCGCCTCGGGCGGGGCGCCGCCATCGGGCAGCTGGACGCCGCGATGCTGGGGTTGCGGCCACCGCTTCCAGGCCATTCTTGGGGCCCTCCTCTCGCACCGGGCCAAACCGGAGCGGCCGGACCCGTGATGCTGAAACGCCGCGCCCGTCCCGCGTGTTCCCCGCGCCCGGCTTATCCCCACCCAATCGCCGCCCGGTGCCTTCGATTCCGCCCCGCGATTGCCTATGTTAGAGGTTCGCCCAGATCCCGGAGCCCCGCGATGTCCCTCCTCGAAGCCCGCAAGACCTACAAGCCGTTCGAATATCCGTGGGCGTACGAGTTCTGGAAGCGCCAGCAGCAGATTCACTGGATGCCCGAGGAAGTGCCGCTGGGCGAGGATTGCCGCGACTGGGCGCAGAAGATCAGTGAACACGAGCGCAACCTGCTCACGCAGATCTTCCGCTTCTTCACCCAGGCCGACATCGAGGTGCAGGACTGCTATCACGACAAGTACGGCCGGGTGTTCAAGCCGACCGAGATCAAGATGATGCTGGCCGCGTTCTCCAACATGGAGACGGT
>JBDSDC010000049.1:0-7391 GCA_039920725.1 Croceibacterium sp.
GGTCGCGTCCTCATGCTTGACGATCCCGGCCGCCGCCAGCGCGTCGAGCGCGGCGCGGGTGCCGCGAACACGCAGCGATGGGTCGCGCCCGCCGTGGATCAGTTGGTGCGTCTGGGCGAAGAACTCGACTTCGCGAATTCCGCCGCGCCCGAGCTTGAGGTTGAAGCCGGGTCCCGGTGTGCGCGGACCCGCGTGGCTGGCGCGAATGCGCGCGGTCAGCCGGCGGATATCGCCGATCGCCCCGAAATCGAGGCTGCGGCGCCACACGAACGGGCGGATCGCGGCGAGGAACGATGTGCCCGCGGCCAGGTCGCCGGCCGCCGCGCGCGCCCTGATGAACGCGGCCCGCTCCCACGCCAGTGCCGAGCTTTCGTAATGCCCGAGCGCGGCACCGAGCGAGATCGCCAGCGGGCTGACTTCGGACGCCGGGCGCAGCCGCAAGTCGACGCGGAACACGTAGCCCTCGCCGGTCTGGCCCGACAGCAGCTCGACCACTGCACGCGCGTAATGCTGCGCTGCCTCGCCAGGCTCGTCGCGCGCCCGCCGGGGCAAGCTGTCGGGGTCGTAAAGCAGGATCGGATCGATGTCCGAGCTATAGTTCAGCTCGCCCGCGCCGTGCTTGCCGAGCGCGAGCGCGACGAAGCCGGCCGCGTCGGCATCGGGCACGCGGCGGCGGATCGCTTCGCCGATTGCAGCTTCGAGAGCGCGATCGGCCAGCGCCGACAGTTCGCCCATGACGCGCGCCAAGGGGAACGCCCCGGCCAGATCGCCGATGGCCAACGCGGTCGCCAGCGCCAGCCGCTCGCGCCGCAGCGCGCTGCCGACATCGGGCGCGCCCTCACCCGCGGCGCGCGCGGCGGCCAGCGCCGCTTCGCCCTCGCCCCGGGCGAGCAGCGCCGCCAGCTCGGGTTGGCGGCCGAGCGCGCGGGCGAGGAACGGGGCGTTCGCCCGCGCCCGCTCAAGCGCGCCGTGCCAGTCGCCATCCATCGCCCGCAACCCTGCATGGCGCGCGCGGCCGGAGCAAGCGGTTGCGGCAGCGCGGGCACGCTGCCACAGCGCGCCAGTGCAGCGAAGGGTGGCCGAATGAGCGTTCACATGCCCGCCGAATGGGCCGAGCAGGAGTGGCTCTGGATCGGCTTCCCGCACCGCGCCGACTTGTGGGACCAAGCGACCCTGCCGGCGCAGGAACAGATCGCCGCGTTCGCCAACGCGGTGGCGGACAGCGGGCAGCGCGTGCGGCTGGTGGTGCATGACGGCGCCAACGAAGCACGCGCGCGCGAGCTGGTCAGCGCTGCGGTCGAGCTGGAGCGTCATCCTTACGGCGACATCTGGCTGCGCGACACCGGCCCGCTGGTGCTGTTCGACGAGGCCGGGCGGCGGTTCGCGCGCCGCTTCCGCTTCAACGGTTGGGGCGGCAAGTACGATGACATGGAGGGCGACCAGGAGGTCGCGCCGTCGCTGGCCGAGGCCTGCGGGCTGGCGCTCGAAACCGCCGACTGGATCCTCGAGGGCGGGGCGGTCGACACCGACGGCACCGGGCTGGCGGTCACCACCGAGCAATGCCTGCTCAACCCCAACCGCAACCCCGGCTTTTCGAAGCCCCAGATCGAAGCGCGCCTCCGCGCCGATCTGGGGCTTACGCGGGTGCTGTGGCTGGGCGAAGGGCTGGCGGGCGATCATACCGACGGCCACGTCGACAATCTCGCCCGGTTCGTGGCCCCCGGCGTGCTGGCGATCCCGCGCGCGACCACGTCCGACGATCCCAACCGGGTAGTTTACGATGCCGCCCGCGCACGCGCGCGCGCCTTTGGCCTGGCGGTCGCAGACGTCCCCTCCCCCGGGTGGATGGGCGAGGGCGACCGGGTCGAGCCGGCAAGTTACATGAACTTCGCGATCTGCAACCGTGTCGTGGTGGTGCCGACCTACGGATCGCTCCATGACGACGAGGCGGTTGCCGCGATCGGCGCGCTGTTTCCCGGGCGGGCGGCGGTCGGCCTGCGGTCCGACGCAGTGCTGACCGGCGGCGGCAGCTTCCATTGCTCGAGCCAGCACGCGCCGGCCCAGACGGGGCGTTAACCGGTTGTTAGGGGCCGGGGCGGACAATCCGCCCATGGTCAAAGCCGTCGCCCTTGTTCGCAGCTATGTCAGCGAACCGCTCGAATTCGCGCGGCTGGCGATCGTGCTGTCCAGCGCGGCGGCGCTGATTCTGGCCGAACGCGCGCTGCCGCTGTTCTAACGCAAGTCGGGCCGTAAGTCGGGCGGGGCCGCTTCCGCCTTCAGCATCGCGATCGCCTCATCGAGGGGAAGGATTCGCTGGCGTTCTTCGCCCAACGTGCGGATCGCCACGGTGCCTTCCTCGGCCTCGCGCTTGCCGACCACCAGCAAGTGGGGGACCTTCTGCAGCGAGTGCTCGCGGACCTTGTAGTTGATCTTCTCGTTGCGCAGATCGCTGTCGGCGCGCAGGCCCGTGGCGCGCAGCTTTGAGGTGACTTGCGCGGCATAGTCGTCGGCATCGGACACGATCGTCGCGACCACTGCCTGGACCGGCGCCAGCCACAGCGGCAGCTTGCCGGCGTAATGTTCGATCAGGATGCCGATGAAGCGCTCGAAGGTGCCGAGGATCGCGCGGTGGAGCATGACCGGGCGATGCTTGTCGCCGTCCTCGCCGATATAAGACGCGTCGAGCCGCTCGGGCAGCACCGTGTCGGTCTGGATCGTACCGACTTGCCAGGTGCGGCCGATTGCATCGGTCAGGTGGAACTCGAGCTTGGGCGCATAGAACGCCCCCTCGCCCGGCAGCTCTTCCCAGCCCCATTCGGCCGTGTTGCGCCCGGTGGCCGCGACGGCGTCGCGTAGCGACTGCTCGGCCCAGTCCCACATCGCGTCGCTGCCGAACCGCTTCTCCGGGCGGAGCGCGAGTTTGATCGCGTACTGCTCGAAGCCGAGTTCCCGATAGATGCTGTCGAGCAGATCACAGAATTGCGCGACTTCCTCGACCAGCTGGTCCTCGCGGCAGAAGATATGCGCATCGTCCTGGGTGAACTGGCGCACCCGGAGAAGGCCGTGGAGCGCGCCGTGCGGCTCGTTACGGTGGCAGCAGCCGAATTCGGCCATGCGAATCGGCCGGTCGCGGTACGACTTGATGCCCTGCTTGAAGACCAGGATGTGCGCCGGGCAGTTCATCGGCTTGAGCGCCATCAGCGTGCCCTCGCCGGTAATGACCGGGCCCTCGCCCTCGGCCTGCGGCACCTCGTCGGGCACCGCGAACATGTTCTCCGAATACTTGCCCCAGTGGCCGGACTTCTCCCACTGGTTGACGTCCATCAGCTGCGGGGTCTTCACTTCCTCGTAGCCGGCGGAATCGAGCCGGCGGCGCATGTAGCGCTCGAGCTCGCGCCAGATCAGGTAGCCCTTGGGGTGCCAGAAGCACGAGCCCTGGGCCTCGGGCTGAAAGTGGAACAAGTCCATTTCCTGGCCCAGCTTGCGGTGGTCGCGCTTGCCTGCTTCCTCCAGCCGCACGAGATAGGCGTCGAGCTGCTTCTTGGTGAGCCAGCCGGTGCCGTAGATCCGGCTCAGCATCGCATTGCGCTGATCGCCGCGCCAATAGGCGCCGGACACGCGGGTCAACTTGAACGCCTGCGGATCGAGCTTGCCGGTGCTCGGCAAGTGGGGGCCGCGGCACATGTCGAGCCAGTCGTCACCGGACCGATAGACCGTCAGCGCCTCGTCGGCCGGCAGCCCTTCGGCCCACTGGCACTTGAACGTCTCGCCATGGCTTTTGAACCAGGCGATCAGCTGGTCGCGGCTCCACACTTCGCGCGTCAACGGTTTGTCGGCGGCGATGATCGCGCGCATCTGCGCTTCGATCGCGGGCAGGTCTTCCTCGGTAAAGGGTCCGCGGTCGCCTGGGGCGAAGTCGTAATAGAAACCGTCCTCGGTCGCCGGACCGAAGGTGATCTGGGTATCGGGCCACAGCGCCTGCACCGCCTCGGCCAGGACATGGGCATAATCGTGCCTCACCAGCTCGAGCGCATCGGGCTCGTCGCGCGCGGTGACCAGAGCGAGCTCGGCATCGCCCTCGAACGGGCGCGTGAGGTCGCGCAGTTCGCCGTTCACCCGCGCCGCGAGGGCCGCTTTGGCGAGGCCGGGGCCGATGGCGGCAGCGACGTCGGCCGGGGTCGAGCCGGCCGGCATTTCGCGCGCGGAACCATCTGGCAGGCTAACTCTCATCGGGCTGGTCATTGCTTCACGCTGATCCGGGCATTCCGCTTGTCTGGAGCGGCGGCCATGGCACAACGCGAGACCGTCCGGAAGCCTGTGCTGAGCGCCCGGAACGGTCTTGAGCGATGAGGGTTAAGACCCCGACGCGGCATAATTGCTGCAATGCGAAAAAGGGTTTGCCCCCCTCGAACATTAAGGGTAACCGCTTAGTAACAGGCTAAACGCGATATAGATTTTGATTCGGTGCGGAGATTACGATGAAGCTCATCAAGAATGCCCTGGTCTCCGTGGCCCTGGCGACGTTCGTGCTTGCCCAGCCGGCTGCCGCCGAGACTCGCTCCTATGAATCGCTGCCCTACTCAGGCATCCAGCACTCGGTAACGGTTGATCGCGCCGGTTCACCGGTTGCCGACGCCGACCAGCTGCATGGCCGGCGGTGTGACCGGGAAACGGCGGGGGACGCGACCGGCCACCGGATCAGGTGCGGCGGTGGGCCGATTCTGGGCGTTCTGTTGATCTTCGGCGCCCTGCTGGCGCTTTTCGCGGTTGCCGGCCTGTTCGGCAACGGCAAGGACAGCACTGGCTGACCTTAAGCCAGAGGGTTTCAATAATGGTTTTAGCAAGGGCGCGAGCGCAAGTTCGCGCCCTTGCTTTTTGCCAAGCCCTCGCCAGCATTGATCCGCCGCCGCGGATGCAGCCCAGGCGCGCAGGCGCATGAACGCGGCCAAGCGGGCAGATCGCCATTCGCTGATCGCGGCGCTGTTCGTCGCTGCGGCGATGGTAGTGGGCGGGGGCGGGTCGCCCAATCCGGGCGCCGAGGTCGCACTCGAATTGCTCTGCGTCGTGGCGGGTCTGGCGTGGGTCTGGGCGAGCGAGGGATCGGGGCGGATTCCGGTTCCGCACGGTCACTCGGTGTGGATTCTGGCGGCAGTTGCGGCGGCACTGCCGTTGGTCCAGCTGATTCCCCTGCCGCCCGGGCTGTGGCGCGCTCTGCCCGGTCAACAGGACCGCGTCGCGGCGCTGGCGCTGGTTGGCGCCGATCACCGCTGGCGCGCGCTGTCGTTGTCGCCGGCGCGAACGCTCGCCGGCTTGCTGGCGATCGTTCCGGCGGTGTTGACGATGCTGGCGGTCGCCAGCCTCGATCAGCGGGGCCGCACCCGTGTGGTCCGCACGCTCGCGGCGGTTGCGCTCGCGAGTGCGGTATTGGGCGCAATTCAATTATCGCTCGGCCCGGCGGCGCCGCGCCTCTATGCCGCCAGTAACACGGGCGTAACCGGCTTCCAGGCGAACAAGAATGCAGCTGCCGACGTGCTGCTGATTGGATTGATGGCGACCACGGCGGCCGTGGTGCCCTTGCTGGCCGGCCAGTCCGCCTCTTCCTGGGGGCGCCTCGCGCCGGCCGGAAAACGGCGCGCCGCGTGGCTGGCGCTGGCGGCGGCGCTGCTCTTGTTCCTGTTCGCGACGATCTTCACCAATTCACGCGCGGGGATTCTGCTCATCCCGCTGGCGCTGGGAGCGGCCTGGGTACTTATCGCGCCGGCGCTGCCGGACACCCCGATGCGATGGTTGCCCCCGGTGATTCTCCTCGCTGTCGCCGCGGCGGTGCTCGCCGCCGGCTTTGCGGGCGGCAACACCGCTCTCGGCGGAGTGTCGACGCGGTTCGCCGCGGTCGACGATTTCCGCCGCGAATTGTGGCACGACGGCTGGTTCGCGCTGCAGCGCAGCTGGCCCAACGGCATCGGCCTTGGAGGCGCGGAGAACGCGTTGACGGCGGCCGAACGTCTCGAAGTGGTCGACCAGAGCGCGCCAAATCGGGTGCACAACGATTTCCTAGAGTTCCTGCTCGAAGGCGGGGTCGCGGCGGCGGGCGTGCTGGTCGCGGGGTTGGCCCTGATCGCGGCCGCGGCCAGGCGCACTTGGCGCGATCGTCCGGCCGAACGCGCCTACACCGCGCTCGGTCTGGCGATAATTGCGCTTTTCGCATTGCACTCGTTCGTTGATTATCCCCTGCGATCCATGGCATTGGCGTGTCTGGCCGGGGTCGGCGCCGGATTGTTGTATCCCAGTGCACGCAAAGATGGCCGCGAGGCCGATGCAGTGGGCCGGCAGGTATTAGGGAGTTCACCGTGAATCTGAGTTGTCGCCGCGTGCTTGCGGGCGTGTTTGCCGTGGTGGGTCTGTCGGCTTGCCAGCCCTCGCTCAAGTCCGGGCTTCCCACCGGGCCTGCCGCATACCAGTCGATCGGTGCGACTCAGGCGGCTGTTCCTTCCGGGCCCTATTTGCTGCGATCCGGCGATCACCTGGCGGTCAGCGTCTACCAGGAGGCCGACCTGACGCAGCCCGACGTCCCGATCGACGAAGCGGGCATGATCTCGCTGCCGCTGGTGGGTGAGGTCCACGCCGCCGGGCGCACCGTCGCCGCCGTGGCGGCCGAAGTCCAGACCGCCTATGCCCGGCACTATCTGCGCGACCCGAAAGTCAACGTGATGCTGCGGCAGGCGAGCCAGCGCTTGTATTCGGTCGAGGGCCAGGTTGTCAGGCCAGGCCAGTTCGCGTTCGAGCCCGGCACCACCTTGCTGAGCGCGGTCGCCTCTGCCGGCAGCCCGTCGAACGATGCCAAGCTGGACGAGGTTCTGGTGTTCCGCATGGTCGATGGCCAACGGCTGGGGGGCCGCTTCAACCTGACCGACATTCGCGCCGGGCGCGCGCCCGATCCGCAGATCATGGCCGGCGATGTCATCGTGGTCGGTTTCTCTTCGGTGCGCGGCGCTTATCGAGACATTCTGCAGGCGATTCCGATCATCGGCCTGTTCACCAAATTCTGACCAGCGAGGACACTCTTGGACGCGACCACTACTTACGCCTTGCGATCGCAAGACGAGCCGCGCGACGGGGGCTCCGGCCTGGGACCTGTGCTGCGTTATTCGCTGGCGCTTATCCGCCGCAACCTCCTTTTGATTGCGGGGATCGTGGCGCTGGCGATCGCCCTGGCGGTAGTCCTGACGATGCTGGAGACCCCGCGCTACACCGCTACCTCCAGCGTCGAGATCAACCAGGAAACCCAGAAGGTCCTGGGCGACAAGCTCGACAGCGCGGACGGCGCCAGTTCCAGCAACTGGAACTTCGACATGTTCCTCAACACGCAAGGCGAAATCCTCCGCAGCCGGGCG
>JBDSDC010000050.1:0-9838 GCA_039920725.1 Croceibacterium sp.
CAGACGCCGGGCGCAGCCCATCCGGGCAGCTTGGCTTCCTCGCATCGGCTCGGGCGCGCGTTCGCGCTTGTGGGTTGCGAGGCAACCCGTTCCATTCCAGGCCATTCGCGTTCCAGTTGCGCGCCACATTTCGCGACAATCATGGCTCTGGCCTGTCTGCCCGAATCGTTTTAGACAAAGTCAAAATCATTCTTGGGAAGGATCCGGTTCGATGAGGCACCACGGTTTCGCCACCCGCCTGTTCGCCGCCGCTTCGGCGCTCGCCGCCGCCGCCGCGCTGCTCGCCGGGCCGAGCGCGAGCGCGCAGCAGCGGCCCGCCGACCTGACCGTGCTGCCCCCAGTGCCGACCGACTACACCCCGCCAAAGACCGCGTGGGGCGATTACAACTTCAGCCACACCTACCAGATCGAATACCTCAACAACATGCGCCTGCTGGTCCAGCGGCCCAAGGTGTTCGGCAACCGGGTGTGGCTGACCGACGAGGAATTCGCCCGCCGCGTGGCGGCCGCCGAGCGGCAGGATTCGAGCTTCGCGCAGGCGTCGGAGAACGGCGTCGGCACTCCGGGCACGCAAGGCCTGGCCGAGTTCATCAAGAAGTCCTCGCTCGGCCACCGCACGTCGATGCTGGTCTCGCCGGCCGACGGCCAGCTGCCACCGCTGACCCCGCAGGCGCAGGCGCTTTACAAGGCCGGCCGCTCGGGCTGGGTCCCGGGGCAGAACTACGACTGGGTCGACGATTTCGACAGCTGGGACCGCTGCGTCAGCCGCGGCTTCCCCGCCTCGATGTTCCCGTTCCGCTACAACAACGGCATCCGCATCTTCCAGTCGCCCGGGGTGATGGTGATCAACCTCGAAATGCTCGGCACCCGCGTGGTTCCGATCCGCGGCGCGGGCGATCCGATGCACTGGCCCCGCCCGGTCGAAGCGTGGATGGGCAATCCCGTGGGCCACTGGGAAGGCAAGACCTTCGTCATCGAGACGACCAACATCAAGAGCGGCGACAGCGCCTCGCATGACTGGACCAAGCGCGCCGCGAGCCCGCTCAACATGGCGAGCCAGAACGTGCCCCCGTTCAACACCATCCCGATGAGCCCGCAGGCCCGCACGGTCGAGCGGCTGACGATGACCGGGCCCAACAGCCTGACTTACGAGATCACATATTCGGACCCCGAGGTTTACACTCAGCCGTGGACCGCGCGGCTCGAATGGGCGCGCGACGACAAGTACCAATTCTTCGAATACGCGTGCCACGAAGGCGACGTGCAGGTGCGCAACTACATCACCGCCAGCCGTGCCTACCGCGCGCAGATCGCGCGCGGTGAAACGCCGGAGATTCCCGCCGCGGCCGACGACCGGGCGCGCTTCGCCACCCAGTTCGATTACGATCCCGCGGCCAACGACCGCCCTGCCCCGCCCCCGCGGCCCGCGGGCGCCGCGCCGCCTCCGGGCGCCGCGCCTCCCGCTGCCGGCGCGGCACGGCCGAGCGGCGGCTGAGCGTAAGCGCCAATTGAGTTGGAGAAGGCGGCGGGCTCGAGCGAGTCCGCCGCCTTGTCGTTTTACGCGGACTTGCCGGCGTAGATCAGCCGGCCCGGCCCGAGCGCGTCCATTACGGCGGCGACTTCGTCCGGAGCGACCGCGAAGCAGCCCTGGCTGCGCCCGATCCGACCCTGCGACGCGACCAGAGCCGGATCGACATAAGCCGCGCCGTGGATCACGATCGCACGGCCCAGCGCGTTGTTGTTGGTCGGATCGAGCCCGATCAGCCGCTGCGAAGAGCCGTGCTCGCCCGAATACCGGTCGGCGGTCAGGAACGCACCGTTGCAGCTGGCGAACGAGCCCGGCTCGTTCGAGAACTGCTGGACCATCCCGGTGCCGGTCGGGTCCGAGCCGCGTCCATGTGCAACCAGCCAGCTGCGCTCGATCTGCCCGCTGGCCAGATCGACCAGGTGCAGCCGAGGTTCGCTCGACGGGAGCGCGAAATCGACCAGCGCGATTCTGTCGCGCGCGGCGATCCCGTGGGTGTCGAGCGCCGCCAGCGCCGCGATCAGCAGGGGGGACCGGTTGTCCGGCGCGGGCGCTACAGGCTCCGCCGCAACCGCCACCGACGCGGTCGGTTGCGGCAACGGAACGGACTCTGGCGCCACGGCCACCCGATTGGCAACGCAACCGGCGGTAATCCCTGCGGTCGCGGCAACGGCGGCGCCCATGAAATGGCGCCGACTGAGTTGCATCATGCGATCCTGTAGTTGTCGTGTCAGGACAAGAGTTTACCGCAGTTTTCGTGAACGGGGGGTGAGGTGTGTGCGGGTTTCGTCGCACGCCGAGGGCGGGTGAGCGTTTTGGCGGGTGCGTTTCGCGGGTGCCGTGCCCCGTAACGCTCGTGAACAATCACACTGAAACCCGCCCTCGTCCTGCATTCCACCCGTCGAGGTATTCCGGGGACACGATACCATAACTTCGCATTGCGTCCCCGGACTTGTGCGGAATGCTAACGCAATTTTGGTTCAATCGGGGTTTTTGCCTTCAAGTTTGTTTTCGAGCACTTTGCCCGTCATCGCATCGACGCCAACTTCATGCGTTTTGCCCGCGCTCATGATGTCGAACGAATAGCGCAATCCGGTCCCGCCGGCTTCCTTTTCGAGCTCCTGATCGGTGATCTTTCCAGGATGGGCCTTGAGGGCGATAGCCCGCGCCTGCATGAGCGTGAAATGGGCTTTTCCGGCCAATTCCTGCCCGGTATAATGCGCCGGACGGGGGGCAGGTTTGGCGAACGCAGCTCCGCCGGACGAGGCCAGGCCAAGCGCCGCAATTGCGTAGAAGAATCTTTTCATGGCTCAACTCCTGAAAAGGCAGGTTGCCTTGGCGGGAGAAACCGATCTGGCGACTTAACGTTCCTCCGAAATTATCGTAATATCGTGTAATTGCGTAATACTTCTCATATATTTCCGCGGCCATTATTCAAAATTCACGAAGCACTGTGCAAATCGCTATAAGCGACCGCGTCACCCGCCATCCCCCGTCAAATGCGCCACCAGTTCGCGCACTTTCTTCTGGCGCCATTGCGGGCGCGGCGCGACGAGCCAGTAGGCGCGGCGGGTGTCCTGGGGGTCGCCGATCGCGGTCAGGCGGCCGTCGGCGAGCGCCTCGGCGACCAGCGGGAGCGGCATCGTCGCGCGGCCCAGCCCGGCAAGCGCCGAGCTCAGCGCCTGGCCGGCGTTGCCGACCTGAAGCAGCACGTCCTCGCCCTCGGGCACCGCGAAGCCCGGCCACACGATCCACCCGTCGGGGCCTGCCGGCGCGGCGACGGTCGCTTCGCTGCCCGGGGCGAGCTGGACCCCTTCGAGGTCACCCGGCCCTTCGACCAGGCGGATCGCGACGTCGAGATTGGCCTCGGTGAAGTCGGCGTCCTCGTCGGCAATCAGCTGGAAGCGCACTTCGGGATGCGCGGCGCGGAAGCTCGCCAATCTGGGCGCGAGCCACTGGGCGTAGAATTCGCGCGGGCAGGCGACGGTGTAGCTGTGGCTCGATTGCCCGGCCTGCATCGCCTGGACCGCTTCCTCGAACCGCAGGAACCCTTCGCGCAAGGGATCGAGCCCGGCGACCGCCTCGTCGGTCAGCTCGAGCCCTTTGCTGGTGCGGCGGAACAGGACCACGCCGAGCACGTCCTCGAGCGCGCGGATCTGCTGGCCGACCGCCGCCGGGGTCACCGCCAGCTCGTCGGCCGCGCGGGTGAACGACAAGTGCCGCGCGGCGGCATCGAACACGCGCAAGGCGTTGAGCGGGAGGTGGGTGCGCTTCATGGCGACCCCGCGTTTAGGAGCGCGCGCGCGGCGGGGCAACGGGGTCACTGGGAGAGGCGGGATGAGTGTATGGACGGCGCCAGCGCGCTCGGGCGGCACTGGCCCGAGCGCGACGCTCAGACCGAATCGAAGACGTATCCCCGGTTGCGCACGGTCCGCAGCGGGTCCGGAGCGCCGACCGACCGCAAGTCGCGCCGCAGCCGGCCCACGCACACGTCGACTGTCCGCTCGTCGTTGCCGTGTCCTTCGTTGCCCAGCACCCGCAGCAAGTTGCCGCGCGAGTGAACGCGGTTCGGATGGCCCATGAAGTGAGCCAGTAGCGCGAATTGCTTGGGGCGGAGCGGGATCGGCCGCCCGGCGAACCACGCGCGGTGCGCCAGCGGATCGAGCTCGAGAGCGCCGTGGGCCAGCGCATGCTCATGCGGGTCGCGGGGCCTTATTGCACCGAGCCGGCCGACCCGCCCGAGCACGGCCTGGACCGTCAGCGGCCCGGGCAGGTAATCGTCGGCCCCGGCCTTGAGCGCGCGGCGGCGCGATTCGGGATCGCCGTCGTCCAGCACCAGCGTGATGTGCGCGGACGCGGTGGCGGGGGCAGAGCGCAAGCGGCGGCACAGCTCGAGCCCGGAAGTATCGGGTAGTAGCCAGTCGACAAACGCCCATTGTGCGCCCGGCCTTGGCCCCGGCAGGGGTGCCGCGGGCCCGAGCGTGATCACTTCGGCATGGGGCAGCGCCGCGCGCAGTTCGGCGGCGACCGCACGGTCGGCCAGCGCGAGCAACACTCGGTCGAAATCGGTCATGCCACGAACACCAAACTGCCTGTGCGTGGCAAGCGTGCGCCGCGCGTGTGACGCGTTCGTGACGGTGCGCCCGGCAATGCCCCTGTCGCGCCGCTGTCAGCGCGCTGACACATCAGCGCCATGACTCCGACGCCGAGCTGAAATGGCCGCGGCCTAGGTGCCCCTCAAGCCGGACCGAATCGGGCGAGTCGCGCCGCGGCTAGCCCCCGGCATCTCGATCGTGATCGTCCATGGGGGACCCTTCCAATGTCATTCGCCGCGAAACTCCAGGTTTCGGCACTCGCTCTTGCCGTCGGCCAGCTCGCCGCCCTGTCACCCGCTTATGCTGCCGATGCGTCCTCCGCGAGCGACGCCGCCGCTGCGGATGCCGCGAGCGCAGATGCCGCCGACGACAGCGACGAAGCGTCCGCGCCGATCATCGTGTCGGCGACCAAACGCGACACCAACCTCCAGGAAACCCCGATCGCGATCTCCGTGGTCAGCGACCAGGTGATCAAAGATCGCCATGTCCAGAGCCTCCTCGACCTGGCCGATGGCGGTGTTCCGAGCCTGCGTGTCGCCACTTTCGAGGCTCGCCAGTCGGCGTTGACCGTGGGCATCCGCGGGATCGTCCCCTTCGACCAAAACCAAACCGCGCGCGAGCCGGGGGTCGGTGTCTATGTCGACGGCGTGTACTTGGGCCGGACCCAGGGCCTCAACGCCGCGCTGTTCGACGTTCAGCGAATCGAAGTCTTGCGAGGCCCTCAGGGAACGCTGTTCGGCCGCAACACCGAAGGCGGCGCGCTCTCCGTCGTCACCGCCGCGCCGACCGGAAAGTTCGAAGGCAGGGTGGGTGGCGGATTCGGCAACTACGGCAGCTACACTGGCGAAGCTCACATCAACATGCCCGAATTCGCCAACATCTCGCTCAAGTTCGACGGCGTCGTCCAGCATCAGGATGCAACCACCGAAAACCCGGCCGAGGGCCAGTTCGGCTGGAACTATTACAACCGCGTCGGTGGTCGAGTAGCGGCCCGCTGGCGCCCGACCGACGGGCTGACCGTGGATCTCGCCTACGACCAGGCGAAGGACGAGAACACTCCGTTCTATAGCCAGCTGCTCGATTACAACCCGCGCGGCCTGGTCGTCGGTACTTACACCAATCCCACGACTGGAGTCATCGGCACGACGTTGTTCCGCAACGGAACCGCGTGCAACTCGACCACCAATCTGTGCATTGCGCCGCTCGCGCCGCTGGTAACGGTCAGCGGCGACAAGCGCATGTCGGTCGCCGACATGGGCGTGATCCAGCAGCTTAGCGTCGACCGGACCCACGGCTTCAGCGGCAACATCGCCTACCAGCTTTCGCCCGAGTTGCTGGTCCGTTCGATCACCGCGTGGCGCGGGGTAAGCACCAATCAATGGGACGGATCCGCCGGCGCGCATCGCAGCGCTTTCGTGCCGAACGGTCAATTCGGGCGCTACAGCCTGTCCGAACTGTTCCAGAACCAGTTTAGCCAGGAAGTGCAGCTGGTCGGCAGCGTCCCTCAAGTCGATTTCGTGCTCGGCGGTTACTACTTCAGCGAGCACGCCGAAGAAGCGGCCGCGACGCCCAATCCCGAACAATGGAATGCTACCGGGACCGCCTACACGTTCGTCAACCAAGTCGCGCCCAACCCGCTCGGCCCGATCGCCTCGAGCAACCAAGGCTTTCAGCGCCAGTACTGGTTCGTGCAGCGGCATAGCACCGCGCAGGCTCAAAGTTTTGCTGCGTTCGGGCAGGCGACCTGGACACCCGCCGGCTTCAAGTCTTTCCATCTCACCGCCGGGGGCCGCTACACGCACGACAAGCGCAACGGTGCGCTCGACCTGCTCTCCATGATCCCGACGCCCTATACGTTCAATCTATCGAACAGCCGGTTCGATCCGCTGGTGATTGCCGCTATCGATGCCGCGCCGGGGCTCAATCTTTACGCCAAGTACTCGACCGGGTTCCGCGCCGGCGGTGCCAACGACCGCTCCGCGACATTCCGTTCGTTCGGGCCTGAATCGGTGAAGTCGTACGAGATCGGCGCCAAGACCGAATTCCTCAATCGGCGGGTGCGGTTCAATGTGGCGGCGTATCTCATGGATCGGACCGGGACGCAGATCGACTTCGACTTCGTCGACACCAGTGCATTCCTGCCCGGTGGCGCAGCCAACCCCAACTTCAACAAGCACACCGAGGAGACGGTCAACGTCGCCGGCAAGTCCCGCATCAAGGGTGTCGAGCTGGAGCTGACTGTGCGCCCGGTGGACAATCTCACGCTGTCCGCCAACTACACCTACACCGACGTCAAGGTGCCGCCGGTGGCGAACCCGATCGCGGCGTCGCCAGCGACCTTCGGGGTGATCACCCAGGTGTACACCGTGTTTACTCCCAAGAACGCGGCGTCCGGGGCGATCGATTACGATCTGCCGGTGCCGATGCGCGCCGGCGATGCCCACCTGCGCTTCCATCTCGACGCCAACTATGCCGACCCGCAGTACAGCTTCCAGGCAGAATCGGTGTTGACCCAGAAAAGCTTCATCATGAACGGCCGCATCGCGCTGGCCGAAATCCCCCTGGCCGATGGAAACAACACCGCGACGCTGGCTGTGTGGGGTCGCAACTTGCTGAACGAGGAACACATCTACCGCCAGTCAAACGCGAACAGGGCGCTGATCGGCGACTATGGCAACTTCAACCCCCCGCGCACTTTCGGGGTCGAGGGGACGATCAATTTCGGACCGCCGCGCGGGCCGGTTCCCGCGCCGGCTTATGCTCCGCCGCCGCCCCCGCCGCCCCCTCCTCCTCCCCCTCCGTCGCCCCCGCCGCCGCAGACTCGGACGTGCGCGGACGGAACCGTGGTGGGAATGGCGGACGCGTGCCCGGTCCCGCCGCCGCCGCCGGTCGTCCGCTCCGGCGAACGAGGCTAACGGCCAAATCCACCAATCGATCTCTTCCTGGAGGCTACCTGGGTCCGGCTTCCCCAATTTTCCTCCGTCATGGGGAGCCGGTCTGTCCGGCTCCCCGTTTTGTTTTGCCGACGAGAATCCCTCTTGCGCGATGCGGGCGTGAGGAGGATCAATCGGGCGGGCCGCCTTGGACTCCTGGACGGGAGGCAACCGAGGGAGAGGATCATGAATGCCATTGGCAGCGGCGCGAGAGCCATCGCGCTGGTCGGCCCGGCGGGCGCGGGCAAAACCAGCCTGGCCGAAGGGCTGATGCATGCCGCGGGAGCCCTGCCCCGACTGGGCTCGGTCGAAGCCGGGACCACGCTCGGCGACAGCAGCCCCGAGGCGCTCGCGCGCGGCGGCTCGACCGAGCTGAACCTCGCCCGGTTCGCGTGGGCCGGCGACGTGTACGTGCTACTCGACGCGCCCGGATCGGTCGCCTTCGCGGCCGAGGCCGACAACGCGCTCGACATCGCCGACCTGGCGCTGGTGGTGGTCACCCCCGAGCCCGATCGCGCGGCGCTGGCCGAACCGATTCTTCGCGAGCTGCAGGCGCGCGGCGTGCCTCACGCCATTTTCGTCAACAAGATCGACAAGGCGCGCGGCACGATCGAGGACTTGCTCGAAACGCTCCAGCCGCTCAGCAACGCGGCGCTGGTCGCGCGGCAGATTCCGATCCGCCAGGGCGAGCAGGTGACCGGGTTCGTCGATCTCGCGCTCGACCGGGCCTATCGTTACCGGCCCGGCCAGGCGTCCGAGCGGGTCGATCTTCCCGAGGACTTGAGCGAGGCCGAAAAGGCCGCGCGGTTCCACATGCTCGAACAACTGGCCGACCACGACGATGCGCTGCTCGAGCAATTGCTGATGGACGAGGCGCCCGACCTGACGACGGTGTTCGGCGACCTCAAGCGCGAGACCGCCGAGGGGCTGGTGGTGCCGGTGATGTTCGGCAGCGCGGTCAACGGTTTCGGCCTGCGCCGGCTGCTCAAGGCGCTGCGCCACGATACCCCCGCGCCGGCGACCACCGCTGCCCGGCTGGGCATGACCGCGCCCGCCGCCGAAGTGTTCAAGGTGGGCAACGACACCAGCGTCGGGCGGCTGGCGCTGGCGCGGGTGTTCGGGGCTTCCCTGAGCGAAGGCGCGGAGCTGGCGAGCGGCCCCGGGCTGACGCAGCGCGCGGGCGCGCTGTTCGCGGTCCACGGCGGCCAGACCCAGCGGCTCAAGCAGGCGCAGCCGGGCGACGTGGTCGGGATCGCCAAGGCCGACGCGGTCAAGGCCGGCGACCGGCTCGGCCTCGGCGGCGCGCCCGCGGCCCCGCGGCAGGTCCGCCTTCGGCGAACCGCCAACTTCGCGCTGGCGATCGCGGTCAAGGATCACAAGGACGAGGTCCGCCTGCCCGCCGCGCTGGGCAAGCTGATCGAAGAGGATCCCGGCCTATCGTGGGAGACCATCGACGCAACGCACGAGACGCTGCTGCGCGGCATCAACGACGAGCACCTCGCGCTCGCCATCGAGCGGCTCAAGCGGCGCTACAACCTCGCCATCACCACCCGCCCCCCGGCGATCGGGGTGCGCGAGACGGTGCGCAAGGGCGCCAGCCAGCGCGGGCGGCATAAGAAGCAGTCGGGCGGCCACGGCCAGTACGGCGATGCGGTGATCGAATTGCGCCCCCTGGCGCGCGGCGAAGGGTTTTTGTTCGAGGACAAGATCACCGGCGGCGTGATCCCGCGCCAGTACATCCCGGCGGTCGAAGCGGGCGTGCGCGATGCGATGCTTAAGGGGCCCCTTGGGTGCCCGGTGGTCGATGTGGCGGTGGCGCTGGTCGACGGCTCGTTCCACAGCGTCGACAGCTCGGAGCTGGCTTTCCGCACCGCCGGGCGCCTGGCGATGAACAGCGCGCTGGCCGCGGCCGGGCCTTACCTGCTCGAGCCGGTCGCCCATGTGACGATCGAGACGCCGGGAACCGCGACCTCCAAGGTCACCTCCGCGCTTTCGGTCCGGCGCGCGCGGGTGCTGGGGCTGAACCCGCGTGAGGGATGGTCGCGGTGGGACACCATCGAGGCCGAAGTGCCCGAGGCCGAGCTGCCCGCGTTTCAGGCCGACTTGCGCTCGATCAGCCAGGGTATGGCGACGTTTGAGGCCCGCTTCGACCACTTAGCCGAAGTTAACGGCAAGGCGGCCGAAGCGATCGCGCAGCGGGTCCAGGAACCGGCCTAGCGCGAGGGTCCTTGGCGGGGTCCTTTGCGAGTCGGGGCGCGATCCCCATATCGCGCGCCGAACGCACC
>JBDSDC010000051.1:0-35313 GCA_039920725.1 Croceibacterium sp.
AATGGCATCTCGGCAATCCAGGCACCGCATCTTGGCCGCCGACAAGGCATGGTTTCGACTTGTTCTATGGAATCCAGTACAGCCACGACATGCTGCCCTTGAGCCTGTGGGAGGCCAGCGGCGGTTCCATACGACAAAGTGGCGTGGACTATCCGAACCTTCAGCAGCAATTCCGTGCTCGGTCCGAAAAATTCATTGAAGACAACCGCGATAAGCCATTCTTTCTGACCATCGCACTGAGCTCACCGCACCTGCCCAACTATCCGCCCGCTCAATATGCGGGAAAGTCGGCCGCTGGGGCTTATGGCGACGTGGTCCAGGAACTTGATGGCATCGTTGGCGGCGTAATGGCGAAGCTTGAGCAGCTGGGCCTTACGGAACAAACCTTGGTCGTGATCACTTCTGACAATGGGCCATGGTTCGAAGGCTCTCCTGGTCCGTTTCGCGCGCGCAAGGGTGGGGGGGCTTACGACGGCGCGATTCGTGTTCCATTCATTGCCAGTCAGTCCGGCCTCGTGCCGGCGGGCACCCGCTGCAATTCGATCGCGATGGGCATTGACTTTCTGCCGACGCTTTGTGCCATGGCGGGAGTGCCGCTTCCCGCCGGCGTGGAGATCGACGGCAAGGATATCTCTTCGGTCCTTACCCGGGGAGCCGCGTCCCCGCATGAACAATTGCTTCTGTTCAACGACGAAGATGTTGTTGGAATACGTACACAAGCTTGGAAGTACCTTGAGGCAGCCTATTATCGCAATTTCATGATGCCCCTGGCGAGACGTGGATATCCACAACTCTATGACATGAACATGCCGCCAGAAGATTACAGCGTCGCTTCACTGCATCCCGATATCGCCAAGGCCATGGCAACAAGACTGCAAGCCGCGAAACAACAATTTGCACCGCTTCGGACCGGCCCGAGCTCAATATTCCAGATGCCGCCGATTAAGGAGCATGTTCCCGAGCAGTGGCGAGACTGAGGGGGGCTGCTTTATTGGTGCTGTCATCTGTGGATGGCCCCGGCGCTGCAAAGGGATAAATTGGGTTGATGGTTTGATCTGCCAGGGTGCGGTCATCTGTCCGGCCTCACATGATGATTCGGTGCTGTCAGGCTAACGCTAACTTGTCTCCGAAGCCAGCGATCGCCCGGCTAGAGGGCCGAAGAAGTCTGGGGCTAGCGCCCTGATGGGTGGCGGTGCTGTCAGTCTAATCGCAACTCGTCTCCGGTCGGCGGAGCTGTCGCTTAGATCAGCAAGGCTCAGGCGATGAGCGACTGCCACTCGGCCAAGGCGGCCGAGCGGCGGATCTTGTAGGTCTTGACGTGACCCCCGTTTTTTCCTCCAGTTGGAGCTAGAGTCCGGCCCCTCGAAGGGACGGACAGATGAAGCGGAAGCAGTTTACGGAAGAGCAGATCATCGGCATCTTGAAGGAGGCCGAGGCGGGCGCGGTGGTGACGGAGCTGTGCCGCAAGCTCAGCGGGAAGCGAACGTACATCATCACTACGAGGCGGATCACCTCGGGCGAGGAGTTGAAGTAGCGGAACGGGCTCTGAGGCTTCTTGGGACGAGGCATGGCACCGCCCTGCCCTTAGATCCTTACCAGCAGGTGCATTTGCTCTGACAGAGCCGTTTCTAAGCTTCGATATCGGTCATGTCCGGCGCGCGAGATTATGCAGGGGCATATCAGCGTTTGCCGCCAGAAGCTGCTTTCGATCATTGGGCGCCATCGTCCAGTCGGTAGCCAACCGGCCGCTTGGCCCGAATAAGGCATCCACCACCCCAGCCATGTCCGATCCCCGCCACAACCCGCCAAGTTCTGCGGCACGCGGATCGTCGACCGGGCCATTGTCGCCGCGCAAATGGCGCAGCCATGCGCTCAGCGCGGTCAGGATTGCCGGGCACGCGCGGCCGCTTTGGCGGTTCTCCGCCAGCGTCGCGAGCCAGCGTTGTGGCAGCTTTTGGCTGCCATCCATCGCAATCTGGATCAGCCGATGGTTCAGCGCGGGATTGCCGAAACGGTCAATGAGCGAATCGGCGTAGGTAGCGAGGTTCTGTCGCGGTGCCGGCACTATCGTCGGCGCCGCCTCCTCCCCCATCAGACGCGAGATCAAGGTTTTCAGTGCCGGATCGGCGATCGCCTCATGGACGTAGCGATATCCACGCTCGAGCCCGAGATAGGCGAGAGCCGAGTGCGCGCCGTTGAGCATCCGCAGCTTGGCGGTCTCATAGGGCGCCACATCGGCGACGAACGTCGCGCCGACGCCGTCCCAGCGCGGGCGCGGTCCGGCGAAGCGGTCCTCGACGATCCACTGGCTGAAAGGTTCGGTGACGACCGCGGCCTCGTCGCGCAAGCCGCCGAGCGCGCGCGCCGCGCTGTCGCGGTCGGCCGCGGTGGTGGCGGGCACGATGCGGTCCACCATCGTCGCCGGGCAGGCGCATTCGCGATCTAACCACCCAAGCAGTGCGGGATCGTGCCGATCGAAATAGTGCCGCACCAGCGCCGCGAGCTGGCCGCCGTTGTCGGCCAGATTGTCGCAACTGAGCAACGTCAGGCCGGGGAGGCCGAGGTCATGGCGACGACGCAGGCCTTCAGCGACGAAGCGGTAAAAGCTCGCCGCCCCAGCCATGGCGAAATCGAGCGATCCATCGGCGGCGCGGCAATAGCCTTTCTCAGTGACGGTGAGGCTGACGATGCGGGTTGTCGGCGCGGCGACGGCGGCGACCACCGCCGCGGCATTTTCACTCGCCACCAGCACGCCCCGCACCGCGCCGATCAGCCGTGTTCGTTCGCCCGCCGCGCTGCGCTCGGTGACCGTGTAAAGCCCGTCCTGCGGACAGAGCTGCGCCGCGACATCGGGTCCGCGAAGTGACACGCCGAGGGTAGCCCACGCGAGATCACCCGCGTCCATCGCGCAGTCGGTGTACCAGGCCTGGTGCGCGCGGTGGAATGCGCCGATGCCGAAGTGAACGATGCCAACCGGCTGCGCCTCGCGGTCATAGCTGTAACGCTCGGTGACAGACGGTACCCGGTCGAGCACCGCCGCGGACAGCCTCACAGCTTGTAGGCCGCCTTGACCAGATTGTAGGCGAGGTCCTGCGCCACTTCGGACGCCTCCCAGTCCTCCATGCGATGCTCGGCGACCAGTTCGGCAAGGAAGCCGCAATCGATCCGCCGCGCCAGATCGTGCCGCGCCGGGATTGAGAGGAATGCGCGGGTGTCGTCGTTGAACCCGACGGTGTTGTAGAACCCGGCGGTTTCGGTTGTCATGCGGCGGAAGCGGCGCATCCCCTCGGGGCTGTCGTGGAACCACCACGCCGGGCCGAGCCGCAGGCACGGATAATGTCCGGCGAGCGGCGCCAGTTCGCGGGCATAGCTGCTCTCGTCGAGCGTAAACACGATCAGCGTGAGCGCGGGATCGTTGCCAAAGCGGTCGAGCAGCGGTTTGAGCGCGTTGACATAATCGGTTCGGACCGGAATGTCGGCGCCCTTGTCGCGGCCGAACCGCGCGAAGACTTGCGCGTTATGGTTGCGGGAGCTGCCGGGATGAAGCTGCATCACCAGACCGTCGTCAACACTCATCGCCGCCATCTCGGTCAGCATCTGCGCGCGGAAAAGTTCGGCCTCGGCTGAGCTGACTGCGCCGTTTGCGACCTTGGCGAACAGGGCTTCAGCCTCGACCGGCGCCAGGTCCGCGGTCTGCGCGGTGGGATGACCGTGATCGGTGCTGGTCGCGCCCATAGCGGCAAAAAACGCGCGGCGCTGGCGGTGCGCGGCGAGATAGCCTTGCCACGAGGCGCAGTCCTCGCCAGTGAGCGCCGCGAACGCGGCAAGATTGTCGCGGAAGCCCTCGAACTCGGGATCGACCACGGGATCGGGCCGGTAGGCGGTAATCACGTGTCCGCCCCACCCACTCTCGCGAATGGCGCGGTGATGTTCGAGCGGATCGAGCGGGCTCTCGGTGGTGGCGATCAGCTCGATCCCGAAGCGATCGAACAGCGCGCGCGGCCGGAACGCAGGCGTCGTGAGCGCGGTGGTTATCGTATCGAAGTAAAGATCGGCGGTCTCGGCGCTCAACAGCACTTCGATTCCAAACGCCTCGGCGAAGACCCAGTCGAGCCAGATCCGCGAAGGAGTCCCGCGAAACAAGTGGTAGCGCTCCGCAAACAACCGCCAGGCCCCGCGCGGGTCCGCGCTAGCGTTGCCCACCCCGAGTGCCTCGAGCCGGACGCCTTGCGAATAGAGCATCCGGAATATGTAGTGATCGGGGATCAGCAACAGTTGGGTGGCATTGCCGAAGGCCGCGTCGGTCGCGAACCAGGCAGGGTCGGTATGCCCGTGCGGGCTGACGATCGGCAGATCCTTGACCTCGGTGTAGAGCGCGCGGGCGATGGCGCGCAATTTGGGATCTGCCGGAAACAGGCGATCGGGATGGAGGCGCAAGGTTCGGGGCATCAGTCGTCCAGAGCCATGTAACGAAAATCGCTAAATTTCGCCTCTTCCGGTCCAGCAGCATAGAGACCGGGGCGCAGCATCAAAAAGCCGCCGCGCACGTTGTGGTGATAGCCCGAGACCTCCATGCCGCGGTCGAACCGAGTCCACGTCTTGCCGCCATCACCGCTAGTGTGGAAGCTGACGATATGGCGGCGGTTGGTGGCGCGCAGCCGCATCCGGCGACCGTTAGGATTGACCGGGCGAGCGCGCTCGATCCCGTACTGATGCGTGACGAAGCGCGTCGCGTCGAAGCCGAGCCCGCAGTAGAGCTTATTGTCGTAGAACAGGACCAGCCCCGCGGTGCCGCCCGGGGCCAGCTCGACATCGCATTCGAAGCGGTAGCTGGTGTCGCCGGCGATCAGCAGGAGCGGTGAGCCGCTCGACGGAGCGAGCCCCTTGCCCGCCAGGAACAGCGTGTGGCCGGCCACGCGGGCGCGTCTCGCTTCATCCGCTGCGGGGCGAAAGAAAGACCACTTGCGGCCCAGCGCCAGCGTCGCGAAGTCGTCGCTCAGTGCCATGCCGTGGGGCGTCGCGAGGCCACCCTTCGGTTTGGCAAGCGGTATCGAAAGGTCGCCACCGGTCATCCGGAACCAACCATCGGGCGTCCATTCGACCGGATCGAGCAGGCATTGCCGACCGAGCGTCCAGAAGTCCTTCTCGTAGCCGTGGTAAAGCGACCACCACGAGCCATCGGGGCCCTCGACCAGCGAGGCGTGCCCGCGCGACCACCAAGCCTCCTCGTTGCCTTTCGTTCGGACGAGCGGATTGCCGGGATGCTGTTCCCACGGTCCATGAATCGAGCGCGAGCGCGCGGCGATGACCATGTGCCCGGTAGGCGGGCCCGCGGTGCCGCCCACCGCGGTCAGCATGTAGAACCACCCGCCGTGGCGGTGGATCTTCGGGCCTTCGGGGGAAAACCCCTCAACGTCCCATTCTTCGGGATAGTGCCAGGCATCGTAGACATGCTCGACCGGGCCAGCGAGCGAGAGCCCATCGTCGCTCAAGCGAACGCGGTCGCCGCCCGACAGGAACAGCCAGCGCGAACCATCTTCGCCGACCGTGTGGCAGGGATCGATATGTGTGTGCAGCCCAAGCGACTTGGGATCGGACCAGGGTCCGTCGATGTGGTCTGCCCAGCTCACAAAGATGTCGTTCGGCTGCGCCTTGACCGGAATATACAGGAAGTACCGGCCCTTATGCATCTCGAGGCTCACCGCCCAGACCGCGCCGATGTTGCGCGTCAGCGCGGCCTTGCGCGGAAGCCAGTTCACCAGGTCGCGCGAGTGCCAGATGGTCAGGCCGGGGTAAGATTCGAAACTGGAGAATGTCAGGTAGTAGTCGCGCCCGTCCTTAAGAACTGCCGGGTCGGGCCGGTCACCCGCTAACACCGGGTTGAGGAAACGCCCGTCGCCCATGTCCCCAATGCGCTGGTTGTCGAAGCCGCGGCGCCAGCGGGGCAGCGGGGTTATGGCCGGTTCCGCCGCCAGCGCGGGGCCCGGTAAGGACGCGCCCAACGCTCCTAGCACGGTGGCCTTCAGTGCATCGCGGCGGCCAGCTTTCATCCCAGCGCCGTCGTTCGCGCCCAGGCACGCCAGAGCTCGGGCCACGCCTCGACCGGCTTGCCGATCGCCTTGCGCAAACCGAAACCGTGCCCGCCATCGGCGAACAGGTGCAGTTCCACCGGAACCTTGCGCGCGCGCAGTGCGGCGTGGAGGCGCAGGGTGTTCTCGACCGGAACCACATCGTCGTCTTCAGCATGGAGCAGGAAATGCGGCGGGGCGTCGGCGGGGACGTTCCGGTCAGGCGAATGTGTCGCCTCGCGTTGAGGGGAGGCATCGTCGCCGACCAGCAGTGTGCGCGAGCCTGGATGCGCGATAGTCCGGTCCATGCTGACGACGGGATAGATCGGCGCGGCGCAGCACGGCTTGGCGGAAAGACGATCGGCGGCATCGACCTCCTGATAGACGTGCGCCGCGAAACGCGCCGCGAGGTCCGCGCAGACGTGTCCGCCCGCGGAAAAGCCCATTGCCGCAACCCGTTCCGGGTCGATCGCGAAACCTCGCGCGCGGTGCCGGATCAGCCGCATGGCGCGCTGGGCATCGGCCAGCGGGGTATCCGGCCCGCTCGTCCACCCCTCGCCCGGCAAGCGGTAGAACAGCACGAAGGCGGTGAACCCGCGCGCGGCCAGCCAGCGCGCCATTTCGTAGCCTTCCTTGTCGACCACGACCCAACGATAGCCGCCGCCTGGGGTCAATAGCACGGCCGCGCCATTGGGCCGGTCGGGCCGGAACACGGCCATCCGTGGGCGGGTGATCCCATAAACCGCGCGATCCGTGACCAGCGGGTCGGTCGAGCGCTCGTCGACAATCTCCACCAGCGCATTCGCAGGAGTGCCGGGTGCGCCTGTGGGCCACAGATCGATCGTTTCAACCGGTTGCGGCAGGCCCGGCGGCACCGTCTTGCCGGATGCAACCGGCGGAGGCGTCTGCGCGCTTGCCCGCGCGGCGAAAGCGGTGGCGATCCCCGCGCCGATCAGTGACCTTCGATCGATCATCGCAGTAGCCCCATCAGATCTTTAGGCGCGCCCCGAACAGGAACGTCCGGCCGAAATGGTTGTTCTCATAGTTCCGGTCGGCGTCGAAGTCGGTGAAGCGATAGCGGTAGGTGTCGAGCAGGTTGTTGCCTTCCACCGATAGCTCGATCCACTCGGCAAACTTGTAACGGATCGATGCGTCGAGGTTGGTCGTCGCGCCATAGCCCTCGAACACGTTGCCGGTGCCAGAGTTGGCGTCGATATACCGGCTGCGATAGCTGGCCGATACGCGCGCGCTGAACTTGCCGTCGTCATAGTAAAGCGTGCCGTTGTAAGCCTGCTTCGACACCCCGAACAGCGTCGCAGTGCGTGCGGCGCTGACCAACGGCCCAAGCGCACCGGGCGTCGGCACGGACGTCGGCACGAAGGCCTGCACGATCGGCCCCTGGACGTTGTAGGTCGCGTCGGAATTGATGAACGTCGCGTTGGCGAGCACCCCGAAATTGCCGAAGAAACCCCCGATGAAGGTCTTGAAGGGCAGCTGAAGCGCAACCTCGACGCCTTTCAGCGTCGCGCCGGTGCCGTTGACGTTGGCGGTGATCGTATACTGCTGGTTCGGATCGAAGTTGATGAACGCGGGCGAGCTGGGCGGCAGCGCCTCCTTGGGCAGTCCGGTCGACGCGAACGACCCGGTGAATGCCTGCGTCACCGGGAAGCTCTCGACCTTCTTGACGAAGCCGGCAATCGACAGGATCGCTTGCGGGGCGAAGTACCATTCGATCCCGAGATCGAAGTTGGTCGCCCGGTAGGGGTTCAGTTGCGGGTTGCCGTATGTGATCCTGTAATTGAACCCGTCGACCGAGCCGCCCGGGGTGAGGTTGCCCAGCGTCGGCCGGGTGATCACCCTGGCCACCGCCCCGCGGACGATGACGTCCGGGGCCGGATAGAGCGCGATGTTTATCGACGGCAGCCAATCATGGTATCGGCGCGTCACGGTCACCGTCGTGCCGCTGAGCACGCCGGTCGAACTCTGATCGGTCACCACATAGCGGATGCCGGCGTTTGCCGCATATTCGAGCCCGAAGAGATTGCCCTTGGAGTCGAACTCGAGATAGGCGCCCTTGGTCATCTCGCGCACCGCGCGGGTGTTGCCAGTGTCCACCAGCAGTGGGCGGCTGTAGAGCTTGGTAAAGGTGGCAGCGGCGGGAAGATTGGCGACCAGGAACTGTTCGGTGGTACCCGCCGGCTGACCGGCGTTGCCGATGTTGAAGGTTTGGGAGAGAGCGGCGGTCACCGGGAAGCCATAGATCGCGGTCGGGCCGAATGTGCTGGTCGGCGAACAGGTCATCGTCCCGAGCACGAGGTCGAGCCCGCCGTTGCCGCAGACCACGCTGTCGCGCGTGAACGCGCGCGTGGCGAAATCGAACCGGCGGTAGACCGCCCCCGCCTTGATCGTGAAGCCATTGGCCACGTCCCATTCGGTGCGCAGTTGCGCGGTGCGGAACTTGTTGGTGACGTTCGAGGGACGATCGCGGATCTCCGCAAGCTGGAAGGTCGCCGGGTCGGCTACGCTTGGGGTGCCGAAGGTCAGCACCGGGTGCGCCATGTCGGTGTAGTCGTACTTGTACCCTTGCGAATCGCGGTCGTCGAACATCAGGGTGCTCTCGATCGGGATGTCGGCGTTTGATTTGGAGAAACCGCCAAGCACAGTTGTGCGGAATGTATCGGTGAATTCCTGATCCCACGTCCCGCCCAACTGGTAGAACTGCGTGTTGCTCTGGCGCAGATAGTGTTCGGTGCGGACGAACACGTCATTGAGTGTCGCCGAGATCAGGTTGTTGTGGGCGTCATAGACCGGGTTCAGCACGTCGATCGCACGCTCGTTCGAACGCAACAGCACTTCGCCCCACTTCTCCTCGCGGTCTTCCTTGAAGCGCGAATAGAGCGCGTCGAGCGACAGCTTGGTCATATCGCTCGGCGCGAATTGGACCGATCCGGTCACGCCCAGTCGCTCGCGGCGATGCTCAATCATCCCATAGCGCGGGATGCGCGGATGGAACGCGAGGGTCGCCTGGTCGCAAGCGGCACTGGGCTTGTAAGTCCCGCCGCTGTTGGGCCGTGGGGTAGTGTAGACGAGGTTGCCTGCGGCAATGCTGCCGGTGGTGTTGTAAAAGCACGGCGCGCCGTTGACGCTGTCAAACCGTGACTGCGCCCAGCGCACCGAATTGTTGCCGAGCTCGAGCGTGTCGGTCTTCGAATAAGCGGCCGAGACCGAAGCGCCGAAAGTGCCGACATCGTTTTTCCAGCCCAGCAGGCCCGCCACCCGGGGCCCGACGTCCCCGGACAGATCGTTGTAGGATCCGACCAGCGACAGCGCGCCGCGCAAGCCCGACTTGCCGGTCAGAGGTGCGCCCGTGTTCAGATCGACGACCGCGCCTAGCGAGCCTTCATCGAGGTTTGCCTCGGCGGTCTTGTGGACGACAATACTGCTGAACAGTTCGGATGCAAAAACGTTGAAATCGAACGCACGGTCGCGGTTGGATGAGGCGCCGTCGGTCGAGGTCGCGACGGTCTCCAGCCCGTTGAGCCGGACCCGGGTGAACTGCGCGCCGAGCCCGCGCACGGTGATCGCACGGCCTTCGCCGGCGTCGCGCTGGATCGAAATGCCAGGGATGCGCTGCAGCGATTCGGCCAGGTTCTGGTCGGGAAACTTAGCGATGTCTTCGGCGACGATGGCATCGACCGCGGCGACCGAGTTCTTCTTCACATTGAGCGCGGCTTCCAGGCTCTGGCGAAAGCCGGTCACGATGATCGCATTGGCATCGGTCGCCGTATCCTCGGCGGCTGGTTTCGCTGCGGTCACGGGTTGAGCATTCTGCCCCAGCGCAACCGCCGGGAACGCCGCGGCGCCGGCGACCAGGGCAATCTTTAGCAGCGCGAGCCGCGAAACTTGATGACGCATCGTCTCTTCCCCCAACGCTCCGACGGAGCGAATGCTGATACCGGTGTCATAGGCGCATGGTAGTGGCATCACCCTCGCGCGCACCTCTGATCCCGTCGGCCGACTGCTGGCCACCCGGTTTTGGTAACCGGTGTCATTTTGTATTGCCTGTCCAGTTTCGCTCTGTCAAGAACCGATCAATTGGGAGAGCTTGAACATGCCGGCATTGCTGCGCGCGCTTGCGCCGATAACCGCCTTACTCATCGCGATCACGGCTCCGGCCTGGGCCCAGTCGCACCCGGCGGACCCAACCCGCGGCGGCGCGGGTGGCCGCATCATCCGCGTCACTACGTTGGCCAAGGACGGCCCCGGCTCGCTCAAGGCGGCGATCGAGACCAAGGGCCCGCGAATCGTGGTGTTCGAAGTCGGCGGCGCCATCGATCTCGGCCGCGACACGCTGACCATTGCCGAACCCTACCTGACGATCGCCGGGCAGACCGCGCCCTCGCCGGGGATCACGCTGATCCGCGGCGGCATCGACGTCAAAGGCCACGACGTCATCCTGAGCAACATCCGGGTGATGACCGGGGCCGACGGCCAGGGCCATTATTCGGGCTGGGAAGCCGACGCCTTTTCGACTGTCGCGGCCTTCAACGTGGTGGTCGAACATTGTAGCTTCTTCTGGGCGCTGGACGAGAACATGTCCGCCTCGGGCCCGCGCTTCGACGGTGCCAATCTTTCCGAATGGCGCAAAAACACCAGCCACTATGTGGTTTTCCGTGACAACCTTGCCGCCGAGGGCCTGGCGTTCGCCAGCCATCCCAAGGGCGAGCATTCCAAAGGCTCGCTGATCCACGACAACACCACCGGGATCGTGTTTTACCGCAACGTCTTTGCGCATAACGTCGAGCGAGCGCCGTTGGTCAAAGGCGGGGCGCAAGTGCTGATGATCAACAACCTGATCTACAACCCGGGCCACCGCGCGGTGCACTACAACCTGATGAATCTGGAATGGACCGGGCACCCATATGTGACCGGCGAGATCACGGCGGTCGGCAACGTGCTGCGCGGGGGCAACGATACCGATCCCGGTCTGCCGTTCCTGATGCTCGGCGGCGACGGCGATCTGGCTTACTACGGGCGCGACAACCGCGCGGTGGATCGCCACGGCAACGTGCTGCCGCAGTTCGGGCGCTACGGCGAGACCATGGCCCGCCTGATCGTCGCAAAGGCCCCGATGGCCGGGCTGGGCGGCTATACCGTGCTGCCTGCAGGCGCGGTCGAGACCAGCGTCCTGCAGACCGCCGGAGCGCGACCGTGGGACCGCCAGGCCGACGAGATCCGGGTGCTGTTTTTCGTCGCCGAGGGCCGCGGCGACATCATCGACGACGAGAAGGAGGTCGGGCTCGGCTATCCCAAGCTCGCCTCGACCCGGGCCGAGTTCGATCCGGCAACCTGGAATCTCACCGACATGACGCCAAAAAGCGGACTATATCCGGGCCAAAAAGGCGGCGTGCAGGAAAAGCTCAGCCCGCGCGACGCGGCCATGCGCGGCAGGGGGAAAACCTAGCGTTTCAGCTTCCGGGCTGGATATAGGGCGCCGCCGACCACAACTCGCGCTCCCAGCGGCGCGGGTCGTCGATCACGCGGCTGGACACATCGAACACCATCGTCGCGCGCGACGGCAGCCGATAGGGCGACCAGCCGGGGTTCCCAGTGCGCGCCGCTTGGGCAAAGGCGCCCATCATCTCGCCGCTGAGCTTGCGCGCAGCGGCATCGCGCCCCGACCTGCTGCCCGGCGCATCGAGCGTGCCGAATACATACGGGATGTCATCGGTATGCGCGGCACCGCGCAGCGGATCGAGCGGGCTCGGCCGGTCCAGCTGATAGACCCACGTGGGCTTGGCCCCTGCGGCGGCGCGGGCATCGGCCTCGATCACCTGCCCCGGCCACGATCGACCCGCGGTGGTGGCGGCGTAGAACACGCGCTCGGGCGACCAGTCGGAATATTGGGTGCGGTAGCGATCGACTACCCACGCGGTATCGAGATCGACCTTGATTTCGGGCGCAATTCGCTCGGCCAAGTTGTCCCAGGCGAGGCCCTGTAATTTCGGCCCGCGCGGATCGATAAAGGCGCGCGTTTCGTCGCGGGTGTTGCCGAGGATCATCGGGATCGCCAGCGACTGCGGCGCGGCATCCGGCCAGAACGGATGGCGCGGCAGGTTGGTCATGTCGAGCACCGGGCCGAAATAGACCGCGCCGCCGATGATCGGATCGACGGCGTCCAGCCCCTCGACCAGCTTGACTAAATCCATCGTCCGCAGCGTTTCGACGTCGCTCGGGGCGAGCTTGAGCCGCGCCATCAGCGCCTGCGTTCGCGCCCAGGCATGGCCAGGTCCACTGGCGACGACTTGCTGGCCGCTCATCGTCGCGGCGGCGTGGAACAGACCGGCGGCGGCCGGCATCGCCATCAATGTCGCAATCTTGGCGCCTCCGCCCGATTGGCCGAAGACCATCACCCGCGCCGGATCGCCGCCGAACGCGGCAATGTTGGCCCGCACCCAGCGCAGCGCCGCTATCAGATCGAGCTGGCCGAGATTGCCGCTATCGGCATAGCCCGCACCGAAGGGCTTGAGCCAAGAATAGCCGAACGCATTGAGCCGGTGGTTGACCGTCACCACCACCACGTCTTGCGCCGCCGCGAGCTTGCCGCCCCAGGTCAGCGGATCGAACGCGGTTCCGCCCGCATAGGCGCCGCCGTGGAAGTAGACCATCACCGGCCGCCGTGCGCTCAGGCGCGGATCGGGGGTCCAGATCGCAAGCGTCTGGCAGGCCTCACTCTGGACCGTGTCAGCCAGTCCGCGCTGCGGCGCGACCGGACCGAACATAGTCGCGCGGGTAAGCTGCGTCGGCAACGGCTCGAGCACCGGGCGAGCGAACCTCGCGGTCCGAGCGTAACGGATGCCCTTGAACACGGCGACGCCGTCTTCGCGCACGCCGATAAAATTCGCCGCCCTCGGATCAGTCAGAGCTTGCGCGCGCGTTGCGGTCAGCAACGAGGCCGCAGCGGCGGCCTTTAGCGCGCCGCGACGGGACAGCGCATCAGCGCCGGACATCGCCCGCCGCTGGATCGAATCCCGCGAGCGCGGCGCGATTGATCAGGCACATGTCGCCCGGAATTGTGTGTTTGAGCGCACAGAGCGCGAGACCGGTGTCGGCCATCGCCTGAATATCGCCGCCTTCAACCCAGGCGTGGAGCACCCCGGCAGTAAAGGCGTCGCCGGTGCCGATCCGCTCGACAATCCCGGTAACATCGATCTCGCCGGTCTGGTGCGACGTGGTGCGCGAATCGACTCGCGCGGTAAAACGGTGATGCGCAGAAGTGACCAGATGCCGCGCGGTCGAGGCGATCAGGCTGAGCTTCGGGAACGCTGCGAAGGCAGCTTCGGCTGCTTCGCGACGACGATCTTCGCCATCGCCGGAGAACATCGTGCCGAGGAGAAGAGAGATATCGCGGTGATTGCCGATAAGGATTGTGGCGCCCGCGACAAGCTCGCGAAGAACCGAGCTCGGATCGCTGTTCCAGGGCTCCCACAGCTGGCCGCGGTAATTGCCGTCGAAGCAGACCGGCACGCCGGCCGCATCGGCGGCGGCTTGGGCGGCTTTGGCGAGTTCGACGCCGCCCGACCCGAGCGCGGGGGTTATGCCGCCGGTATGGAGCACCCTTGCGCCGGTGAGCGCGCCGGCGAAGTCGATCGCGCCCGGTGCCGCATTCGCAAAGGCGCTGTCGGCGCGGTCGTAAACGATCGCCGAGGGTCGTGAACCACTGCCGCGTTCCATGAAATAGAGCCCCATCCGTCCCTTCGCGCGGGTCAAATGGGCGGTATTGACTCCGGCGCCGCGCAGGGCCGCGACCGCCCGGTCACCCAGGGCATTATCACTGACTGCCCCGGCAAAGCGCACCGCGTGACCGAGCGATGCCAGAGCGGCGGCGACATTGGCCTCGGCCCCGCCGACGGCCAGGTCCAAGCTGTCGGCCTGGACCATCAGCTGCGCGCCCGGCGGGGTCAACCGCAGCAGCAGCTCACCGAAACAGACGATCGCGGCCGGCGCGGTCATCGCGCCAGCCAGCCGCCGTCGACGGCGAGCACCTGGCCGGTGACGTAATTCGCCGCAGACGAGGCAAGGAATACGGCCGCCCCGGCAATGTCGTCGGGATTTCCCCAGCGCCCGATCGGGATGCGTTCGAGAATCTGCCGGTTGCGGGTTTGATCCGCCTGGATGGCGGCGGTGTTGTTGGTGGCGATATAGCCTGGCGCGATCGCGTTGACCTGAACGCCCTTGGGCGCGAGTTCATTGGCCATCGCCCTGGTCACACCGGCGACGCCCGACTTGGCCGCCGCGTAGCTGGGCACCCGGATCCCACCCTGGAAACTGAGCAGCGAGGCGATGTTGATGATCTTGCCGCTGCCCCGCGCGATCATCGGCCGCGCCGCGGCCTGGCTCAGAAAGAACAGCGTCTTGAGGTTGGTATCGATGACCGCGTCCCAGTCCTCTTCGGTAAAATCCGCCAGATCGGCCCGGCGGATGATCCCGGCATTGTTGACCAGGATGTCGATCCCGCCCAGCCCGGCGAGCGTTGCGGCGATCACCCGCTCGACAGGCTCGATCGACGACAAGTCCGCCGCAATGCTCAGCGTTCTGCGGCCAGTGGCGGCAATGCGTTCCAAGGTCTCACCCGGGTCCGACCGCCCCACCAACGCAACGTCGGCGCCGGCTTCTGCCAGCGCCACCGCGATTGCCTGGCCGATCCCGGTATTGGCGCCGGTGACCAACGCGGTCTTGCCGATCAGATCGAACGAAATCATTTCAATTGGCAGATATCGAGCACGTTCATGTCGGTATAGTCGAGGTTCTCGCCGCCCATCGCCCAGATAAACGCATAGGCTTTGGTCCCCGAGCCCATGTGGATCGACCACGGCGGGCTGATCACCGCTTCCTCGTTGGCGAGCAACAGGTGCCGCATGGCGTCGGGCTCGCCCATGTAATGAAACACCCGGTCCTGCGGCTCGGCCAAGTCGAAGTAGAGGTAGATTTCGCTGCGGCGGTCGTGGAGGTGGGGTGGCATCGTGTTCCACACGCTGCCCTGCTCGAGCACCGTGAGGCCGAGCAACAGCTGCGCGCTTTCGCAAACCCCCGGGATCACCAGTTGGTATATCGTCCGCTGGTTTGAATTGACCTGATCGCCGCGCGCCAGCGGATTGGCCTGCGCAAGCGTGATATGCCTGATCGGACAGACTTTGTGCGCGGGCACGCTGGCCAGGTAGAAGCGCGCTGCTGCGCCTTCGAAAACAACCTGCTGCGATCCCATCGGAATGTAGAGGCATTCCTTGTTGCCCATCGCAAAGCGCTGCCCGTCGACCGTGACGGCCCCCTCGCCCCCGATGTTGACCGCGGCCATCTCACGCCGATCAAGGAACGGACGCCCCGCCGCACTCGCAGGCACGGTCTGGTCGGGCAGCTTGAGCAAGCCGCCCGCGGGCACCGCGCCGCCGATCACAAAGCGTTCATTGTGCGAATAGTTGAGCGTGACCTGGCCATCCTGAAACATATCCGCGACCAGATAGCGGCTGCGCAGTTCATCCGTGGTGACGCTGGCCATCATGTCGGGATGGGTGGCGTGATAAGTTTTGGCAAACAAAGCGATGGTCCTATTCTCGATACGACTGGGCGTCTGGTAACCGGTGTCAATGCGCCTTTCAACCCGCCTATTCGCGCGGCGGCGCGCCTACCGAGCCGCGCCGGATCAAGCTCGAGTTGAAGAAGAACGGCTGCTCGGCCGCCTTGGCTGGATCGACCAACTTGAGCGCGGCCGACCGCGCCATGGTGACGATTGGCCAGCGCACCGTGGTCAGCGGCGGCCAGATATGCGCCGCAATCGGCGTATCGTCGAAGCCGACGATAGACAAATCATCGGGCACGGCGAGCCCGCGCTCGCGTGCCGCGTGGAGCACGCCGGCGGCCATTTCATCGTTGCTGGCGAAGATCGCGGTCGGGCGCCGATCGGCATCGAGCAACAATCCGCCAGCGCCGCGGCCCGACTCGAAAGTATAATCGCCTTCCGCCTTGAGATGCGGTCCGTGCGCCAGCCCCAGCCGCTCCATCTGGTCGTCATAGCCCGTTTCACGCTCGCGGGCCGAGCGGAACCCGCGCGGTCCGGTAACCAGCGCAATACGCCGGTGGCCCGAATTATACAGGTGCTGGATCGCCTCGCGGACGGCCTCGTTATCGTTCGATTCGACCATGTGGGCATCGTCGTCGAGCCGGGCCGAACCCATGCGGACGTAGTGAATGCCCAGCTCGCGGCACAAGTCGGGGATCGCATCGTTCTCTGACAGCGGCGGGAGGATCATCACCCCATAGAGCCGTTGCTGCTCCAGGAACGCGCGCAAGTCGGCCAGCAGCATCGGCGAATGGCGGTCGACGGGGCGGACGATCAGGGCGAATTCGGTATCGCGGATCGCTTCGAGAGCGCCTTGCTGAAAGCTCAGCACCATCTGCGCATTGGGATTATTATGGATAAGCCCGAGAAGAAAATTTCGCCGAAGCGCCAGCGCGCGCGCCTGCGGGTTGGGAACGTAACCCAGATTGGCGATCACCGCCTCGACCTTTCCACGCGTCGCCTGACCGAGCAGCGGCGAGCGGTTAATCACTCGGCTGACAGTTTTCTTGGACACACCGGAGAGCCGGGCGACATCATTAATCGTCGGCTTGCCGTCCCTGCCCTCACGCACCTGTCCGCTCCTTGAATTCGTGCTCGCCTACATGACAGGCCTTGCCCGCGCGGGCGGGATAAGGCAATGAACTAGCTGATCCTGACACCGGTTACCATGCCCATGCAACTGCTCGCCCCTGCAGTACGAATCCATGCCGCCGACGGGGTGGCTGTGGCACTGCGCGATCTGGCGGCGGGCGAGAGCGTGCTCGGAGTGGGCGTGGCTGAACTGATCCAACGTGGCCACAAACTGGCGCTGCGCGATCATGCGGCTGGGGACGCCGTGATCAAACACGGCATGCTGATTGGCCGGGCGACGCGCGACATCGCAGCGGGCGAGCATGTCCACAGCCACAATCTCGCCACCGCGTTGGCGGGGGAACTCAGCTATGAGCCGGGCCTGCGCGCTCCGGTCCGGGAGGCGGTCGCGGTGGTGCCCAGCTGGCAGGGCTATCGCCGCTCTGACGGCCGCGCCGCCACCCGCAACGAGGTTTGGATTTTGCCCACTGTCGGCTGCGTCGGGCTCACGGCCGAGCAAGTTGCGCGTGCCGCAGCCGTGCGCCACGCCGGGCGCATCGACGGCATTCACGGCTTCTCGCACCCGCATGGTTGCTCTCAACTCGGCGACGATCTGGCGGGCACGCGCGCCGCGCTGGCCGGGCTCGCCGCAAATCCCAATGCGGCGGGCGTGCTGCTGCTGGGGCTGGGCTGCGAATCGAACCAGCTCGATGCGCTGGTCGCCGCGGTGCCCGAAGCCGCCCGCCACAAACTGCGCGTGCTGTCATCGCAAACCGCTGGGGACGAGCTTGCCGCGGCCGCGTCGCTGATCGATGAACTGGTCGATGGCGCCGCGATGGCCCGGCGCGAACCGCTCCCACTCGGCGCGCTGGCCGTAGGGCTCAAATGTGGGGGGTCGGACGGACTCTCCGGGCTCACGGCCAACCCCCTGCTGGGACGCTTTGCCGAACGGCTCGCCGCCGCGGGAGGTACGCCAATTCTCACCGAAATCCCCGAAATCTTCGGCGCCGAGCAAGCTCTGCTCATGCGCGCGGTCGATGAACCGACCTTTGCGGCGGCGGCCGAGCTGGTGAACCGGTTCAAGCGCTATTATCTCGACCAGGGGCTGCCGGTGTCGGAGAACCCATCGCCCGGCAATCTGGCTGGCGGCATCACCACGCTTGAGGAAAAATCGCTCGGCGCGGTGCAAAAGGCCGGCCAGGCCCCGCTGCATGCGGTGGTCGATTACGGCAAGCAGGCGCCCACGGGCGGGCTCGCCTTGCTCGAGGCGCCGGGGAATGACGCAGTCTCGTCGACCGCGCTGGCCGCGGCAGGGGCGACGCTGATCCTGTTTACGACCGGGCGCGGCACCCCGCTCGGGTTCCCGGTGCCCACGCTCAAGGTCGCCTCGAACCATGCGCTGGCCTGGGCAAAGCCGCACTGGATCGACTTCGACGCTGAACGTGTGTTCGATGAGGGCGCCGAGGGGGCCGATGCCGCTTTCCTCGATGCTGTGCTCGCCCACGCCGGTGGGCACGAAACCGCCGCCGAGCGCGCGGGCCAGCGCGCGATCGCCATTTGGAAACGTGGCGTCACCTTGTAGCCCCCGCTTTCGGCTAAAAGCTCGGGTTATTGCCATTGACACCGGTTTCCTTTAGGCGTCGACAGGGGCCTGAATCAGGATGAGGACGCGCGTGACAGAACCTGCACTGGCCGTTGCCGAGGCCTTTGTCGGCGCCCGCCGCGATCGCCGCGCCCTGCCCGCCTATCCCGGCGCAGCGCCCGAGGATCTCGCCACTGCCTACCGCATCCAGAGCCACGCGATCCGCCTTGACGGACGGCCCATTGCAGGATGGAAGGTCGGCCGGATTTTCCCCCCCGACGATGCCCGGTACTGCTGCAACCGCTTGGCGGGGCCGATCTTCGCCGACAGCATCGCATTCCCGACCGGCGAAGAAGTGCCACCGATGCCCGTCTTTGCCGATGGTTTTGCCGCCGTCGAAGCGGAATTTCTGCTCCACGTCGCACCGGGCTTCGCCGGTCCCGTCCCGCATGACGATGCCGCGACGCGCGCGGTGCTCGACGAGGTGCGGCTGGGGATTGAGATTGCCAGTTCGCCCTATCCGCAGATCAACGCCGATGGCCCTGCGGTGACCGCGTCCGACTTCGGCAACAACCACGGGTTGGTCATGGGTCCCGCGCTAGCCGACTGGCGCAGCGCCGACTTATGCGGCATCGAAGTGGCGATGGAGATCGACGGTGCGATCATCGGCCGTGCCGACGCTTCGGCCATGCTCGACGGTCCGTATGGCGCGGTGCGCTTCCTGCTCGCCAACTTGGCCGCGCGCGGGATCGATGCTTCCGCCGGGCTGTGGGTTTCGACAGGGGCGGTCACCGGGGTCCACCCGGTGCGCCCCGGGCAGCAAGTTGCCGCGCACTTTGGTGATTACGGCATGCTTACTTGCCAGATCGTCGCCGCGCGATGAGGTGAATGGACCGCATTCAACAACAGCGCGCCGAGCAACGGCGGCCTGGGAGAGAGATACGATGGAAATGACCGCCGCCCCGCCGGCCCGCATCGGACGTTACCGCTGGACCATCGTCGGGCTGCTCTTTGCCGCAACCGCGATCAACTACGTCGATCGCCAGATGATCGGCGTGCTCAAGCCAACGCTGTCGAAGGAGTTCGCGTGGAGCGAAAGCGACTACGCGACGATCGTGTTCTGGTTCCAGGTCGCCTACGCGATAGGCTACCTCGCCTTCGGCCGAGTGGTCGATCGGGTCGGCGCGCGGCTGGGCTATGGCCTGGCGATCATAGTGTGGACGATCAGCCACATGGCACACGGCCTCGCCACCGGCCTCACGTCGTTCGCACTGGCTCGCTTTGGGCTCGGACTGGGCGAGAGCGGCAACTTTCCCGCAGGCATCCGCGCGGTGACCGACTGGTTCCCGCAGCGCGAACGCGCCTTTGCGATCGGTCTGTTCAACGCCGGCGCCAATGTGGGCGCGATCATCACCCCGCTGCTGGTGCCGGCGCTGGTGCTGTGGTTCGACTGGCACGTGGCATTCTACGTCACCGGCCTGCTCGGCGTCGTCTGGTTGATCGCGTGGTGGTCGATCTACCGCCCCCCAGCCGAGCACACGCGCGTGACCCCGGACGAGCTCGCCTGGATCCGCCAGGACCCGGCCGACCCCGCCGAGCCGATCGGTTGGGCGCAACTGGCCGGCAAGCGCGAGACCTGGGCCTATGCTCTGGGCAAGTTCCTGATCGACCCGATCTGGTGGTTCTTCCTGTTCTGGCTGCCGGGCTACATGTTCGAACGCTACCATCTCGACCTCAAGACTTTCGGGCTTCCGCTCGCGGCAATCTACCTGATCTCGGACCTGGGCAGCGTGGCCGGCGGGTGGATGTCGTCGCGCCTGATCAAGGCGGGGCGCACCCCCAATTTCGCGCGCAAGGCAACGATGCTGTTCTGGGCACTGTGCGTCACCCCGATCTGGTTTGCGCAATCGATCGACAGCTTGTGGGGCGCAGTGCTGGTCATCGGGCTCGCCACCGCCGCGCACCAGGCCTTTTCCGCGAACCTCTATACCATACCCTCGGACATGTTCCCGCGCGCCGCCGTCGGATCGGTGGTGGGAATTGGCGGGACAGTCGGCGCGGTCGGCGGGATGCTGATGGCCAAGTTTACTGGCTATGTGCTCGACGCGACGCACAGCTATCAGCTGCTGTTCGCGATCTGCGCCAGCGCCTATCTGCTGGCGCTATTGACCATCCATCTGCTCACTCCGCGGTTGGCGCCGGTGCGGGTCTGACCTGAATGCACCCAGCGTGCTGATCGGACATTGATCCGATCCGCTCATCAATTGCATCGACGAGCTGCGCCTTTCGTTTGGACCGTTCGACAGGTTCCCTCTAATTCACCCAGCAGGGCCTCGGCTTGGGAAAGGAGCGACGATGGAGCCGCGTACGATGGCGCAGCGATTGGGTGGCGGGCTGCTGTCCTTTCCGGTGACTCATTTCGACGCCCACGGTGAATTTGCCGAAGCGCCTTACCGAACGCACTGCGCCTGGATGCTCGAGCATGACATTGCCGGGCTATTCCCAGCGGGCGGAACGGGTGAGTTCTTTTCGCTCACCCCTGCCGAAGTTGGAGTCGTCATTCGCGCTGCGGTGGCGGAGACGGCCGGCAAAGTCCCGGTTGTCTCGGGCTGCGGCTATGGCACGGCGATCGCAGTTGGCATGGCCCGCGACGCCGAGACGGCAGGCGCCGATGGTCTGCTGCTGCTGCCGCCCTACCTCGTCAACTCAACTCAACAGGGTCTGACGGCGCACATCGAAGCGGTGTGCCGTTCGACCGGGCTCGGGGTGATTGTCTATAACCGCGACAACGCGGTGGTGACCGAGGACACGCTGGCCGGGCTGTGCGAGCGCAATACCAACCTCGTCGGTTACAAGGACGGCGTCGGCGACATCGAGCTGATGACCCGCATTTATGCCCGGATGGGCGACCGCCTCACCTACATCGGCGGACTGCCGACCGCCGAGACTTTTGCCGTTCCCTATCTGACGATGGGCGTGACGACCTATTCCTCGGCGATCTTCAACTTCATCCCGGAGTGGGCGCTGGCTTTTTACAAGGCGGTCCGCGCCGACGATCGTGCCGAAGTGCTCAAGCAGCTGCGCGACTTCGTCCTGCCCTATGTCGCCTTGCGAAACCGCAGCGCGGGCTATGCGGTGTCCATTGTCAAGGCCGGGTGCCGCGTGGTCGGCCGCCCCGCCGGCGCCGCGCGCCCACCGCTGACCGACCTCACCGAAGCCGAACACGGCGAGCTTCGGGCGCTGATCGAGCGAGTCTCGCCCAAGGCTCTCGCTGCCGCGACATGACCCAGTCACCGCTCAGACGCCAGATCCAGCTGCTCGAACGGGTCCTCGACGTGACGCTGCTCGAGCGCACCAGCCGCAACTTGTCGCTCTCCCCATCAAGGCGCGAGTTCCCGATTGAAGCACGACGGACCGTGCGGCTGGCCGAGCGCCCCTAGTTATCGGCGCGGCAAGTCGCCAGGGCGATGCCGGCAAAGTCGCAATGCGCGTTCAGCCGGCAAGCAGTTTGCCAATCATCACCACGTTTTGCCCTGCCGCCAACCCCCATTGCGCGGCGTCGTTGGTCGAGATTTCGACGATCTCCTCGACCGGCTTGAGCACCGCCGCGCCCGCGATCTCGTTAACCGTCACCGCCTGCTGACGCAGCTCGCGGTCACCGTGGCCCATGAACTCGGTCCAAGCGCGGCGGGCGAGTTCGGGGTCGTTGCGATTGACCGCGGCATAGGCGGTGAAGCGTGAGTGCCCTTGGCGCAGACCGCGTTCCTTGGCAGCGGCGCCGGTCTTCGCCAGGAACTCCGCCGCCGGGGCATTGTAGAACTGGCAATAGTCGAGCCACGCCTCGCGGTATTGGGGCTCGTCAATCAGCTCGAGCAATTCGGCGTGCATTTCGAACACGCCGAACGCGCCGTTCAGATGGCTGATCTGGACGGTATCGCCCGGCCCCGTGAACCGCCCGCTGGCGAGATCGTAATAGGCGTAGCCCGCAAACCATTGCTTGGGCAGCGCGGCGATCGAGCGCATCCCCGCGACGATCCGGTCGCGCCAACGTGTGTCTCCGGTTCGCTCCCATTCGGTCAGCCAGGCCGCGATCAGCGAGCCCCACACGGTGCCGAACGACATCATCACCTGCCCCTCGGGCGGCGCAACGCGCGGCGTCGCGGGCAGCGTCACCGATCCGACCTTGCGCTCGATGTCGACCGTGCTCAGCACCTGCTCGTTGTCGATCAGTGCGCGCATCAGATCGCCGGCGCGTTCATCGGCGGTCAGGTAGAAATAGAAACGGCGATAAGCCGCGTTGGAGATGCGCGGCTGTTTGGAACTGTCGCCCCAATGCTGCACGCCATGGCGCGTGCCGAGCCCCTTGAACCGGCCGGCGTGATAAACATCGACCTCGCCCGTGTGACGCGTCATCGCCTCGGCCATGCGGAACAGGTCGGCGCGGCCGGTGCGCAGATAGGCGTACCACAGCCACAAATCGCTCGACAGTTCGCTATTATCCCACGCAAAGCCGCCGATGTCGTAGCGCCAGACGTGCCGGTCGTTGTCGTAGCTGTGCTGGATGTCGCCATAGTTCCAGAAGCCGTACCAGCGGCGCTGCTCGACCTGTGCAAGATAGAAATCGAGTTCGCGCGCGGCGCGGTCCTCGATTTTCGCCAATTGCGGCGTCGAGCGGTCGGGGGCGCCCCATATGCCGAACATGCCGGTTTCGTGAACGCGCGCCGGGGCGGCGAGCAGCCTGGGCGGGGTAGCCATGATGCCCGCCATCGTTGCCAGCCGCTCGCGCGGCGGTGTCGCGGCCAGCGCCCAGAGGCGGAATTCGGTCGTCCGCGCGATCCCCTGCGACGTGCCCCAGCCGGGCTCGTAATCCTCATAAGTAACGTCGAGACCGAGATTCTGGTGGTAGTAATCCGCCATCCCCATCTCGTCGTGATAGAACCGCAGATCCATCGCCAGTGCGTCGGGGCTGTGGTACCAGAGCGAGAAGCGCGCAGTGTCGGCGGCGGCATCGCGGATATCGAGGCGGACCGGGCTGCGCTGCCAAAAGTCGCCCAGCGCGAAGGCGGCGCCCCCGGAGACGCCACCGACATAACCGAGTCCCGGCGCGCGGCCCGCAGTATCGACATCGATCCAGCCGTGACCCGGCTTGGTGCGCTTGGTGATCGTGAAGCCGTCGGCATTGGGCTGCGACAGTGTGAAGTCGCTCCAGGCGGGGATATATTGCAGCTCGTCGCGGACCGCGGAGGGCATCTGCGCAACCGGCGGCACCGGTTGTCCCGCGACCTGCGCCGCGCGGAAAGTCGCGCCCGGATCGCGGCGCAGCCCGGTCAGCGGCCGCACGGCCTCGCCCCACAAGCCGCCGTTTTCGCCGCCGAAGCGAACATGGCGATCGTGGGCTGCGTCGTGCATCGGCACCGCGCCCGACAGGCCGAGCCCGCGGATGAAGCGCCTTTCCGGATCGCCGTCGAAGATCAGGCTGTGGACGATCCGCACCGACGCCGATCCGGCCTGGAAATAGAGCCGCAGAGAGAAGGCCAGCCAATGGACGCTCCGGCCGTGATGCTGGCCATCGATCCTGATCACCGCGCGGACGGGTCCGCGCTGCTCGATCGTTACCCGTTCGATCGTGCCGGCAAAGCGATCCAGGGTCGGCGCGCCGTCCTCGTCATCGGGCCGATCCTGCGCGGTCGCGATCAGGCCGATGTCGCGCAGCACTTCGCGCCCGCCGACTGTCGCCGACGCGATCAGCGAGGTGCCTGTTTTCGGGACCCGCCACAGCACGTCGCCATTGGTCACTTCGATGGCGCCGGGCGTTTCATGCACGCTCACAGGCGCTGGCGGGACGACAGCGTTGCCGGGCTGCAACGTCAGCCCGCGCCCACGGGCGGTATTGGCGGGGATCGCGTGGCCCGTCCATTTGACCGACCCGTCGGGCCACCAGGCAAGCGGCCAACTCTGCACGGGAACCGATCCTTGCCCCGTAGCCGTCAGCTGGTAGCCGACCCGGCTGTATCGCGTGCCGCGTGGCCAGGGTTGCCCCCAAGTCTGACCTTCATGCGACTCCGGCGAAGTGCCGTCGAGCCAGGCTAGATCGCCTGCCGCAGTCATCTGGGCAACCGGTACGGATCGGGCAGCTGCCGCGCTCTCGCCCGCCAAAGCGGCCCCGCCGGCAATCGCGGTGCCGGCAAGAAAGCCTCGACGGTTGACGCGGCGATCGATCATACCTTCTCCCGTGCCCGATCGTCGGTCGCGATCCTTTGTCGAATCCACACTAGATTTGCGGCTGCATTGTGCAATAGCTGATACGTCATACCGATATTTGACAAAGGATGATCGAGGGGAATGGTCATGCCGAGGATCACGGCCGCCCGCGTCATCGTCACCTGCCCAGGCCGCAATTTCGTCACGCTCAAGATCGAGACCGAAGACGGAGTTTACGGCATCGGCGACGCGACGCTCAACGGGCGCGAGCTCGCCGTCGCCAGCTATCTGGCCGATCATGTCATGCCCTGCCTGATCGGACGCGACGCGCACCGCATCGAGGATATCTGGCAGTTCCTTTACAAGGGAGCGTACTGGCGGCGCGGCCCCGTAACCATGGCGGCGATCGCCGCGGTCGATACCGCCTTGTGGGACATCAAGGGCAAGCTCGCGGATCTGCCGCTCTATCAGCTGCTCGGCGGGGCGAGCCGTGAGGGTTGCATGGTCTACGGCCATGCCAACGGCCCGGCAATCGACCAGACGGTGGCGGCGGCCCGGACGTATCAGGCGGAAGGCTACCAGGCGATCCGGCTGCAATCTGGCGTGCCGGGGCTCGCGTCGACCTATGGCGTTTCTCAGGACCGCTATTTCTACGAACCCGCTGACGCCGATCTGCCAACCGAGAATGCCTGGTCGACCGAGAAGTACCTCCGCTCAGTCCCCCCACTTTTCGCCGCCGCGCGCGAGGCGCTCGGCTGGGATGTGCACCTGCTGCACGATGTCCATCACCGCCTGACCCCAATCGAGGCGGCGCGGCTCGGCAAGGACCTCGAGCCCTATCGCCCGTTCTGGCTCGAGGACGCGGTTCCCGCCGAGAACCAAGCGAACTTCCGCCTGATCCGCAGGCACACGACCACGCCGCTCGCGGTGGGGGAGGTGTTCAACTCAATATGGGACTGCAAGCAGCTGATCGAGGAGCAGCTCATCGATTATATCCGCACGACCGTAGTCCATGCCGGCGGAATCACGCATCTGCGCCGCATCGCGAGCTTCGCCGATCTTCATAACGTGCGAACCGGTTGCCACGGTGCGACCGACCTGTCGCCGGTGTGCATGGCAGCCGCGCTGCACTTTGGCCTCTCGGTGCCCAATTTCGGCGTGCAGGAATATATGCGCCACACGCCCGAAACCGACGCAGTGTTTCCCCATGCCTACCGCTTCGCCGACGGCCTGATGCATCCCGGCGATGCGCCCGGACTGGGCGTCGAGATCGACGAAGACCTCGCCGCCAGTTACCCCTACAAGCGTGCCTATCTGCCGGTGACCCGGCTCCCGGATGGGACGATGTTCCATTGGTGAAGCCGCGGATCGCCATCATTGGGCCGGGCGCGGTCGGCGGCACGGTTGCCGCGTGGCTGCTCCACGCTGGTCACGATGTGACCTTGTGCGCGCGCACGCCATTCGCCGACCTCGTCGTCGAGACACCCGACGTCGTGCTGCGCGCACAGCCGCCGATCTGGACCGAACCAGCGGCCGCAGCGCCCGTCGACTGGGTGTTCATTGCGACGAAGACTTACGCCGTGGCGGGAACCGCCGCTTGGCTCGATCCTCTGATGGGGGCGGACACGCGCGTCGCCGTACTCCAGAACGGCGTCGAACACATCGCGCGGTTCGCGCCATTCGTACCGGAAGGGCGCATCCTTCCAGTAGTCGTCGATGTTCCGGCCGAACGCGATGCCCCCGGCCGCATTCGCCAACGTCGGGCTGGCACGATGCTCGTGCCCGGAAGCGATGCGGGCCGCGCCTTCGCCGCCCTGTTCGCCGGCACCGCCATCGCCGTCACCGAAACGGCGGATTTGTCCGCCGCGCTCTGGCGCAAGCTTGCAATCAACGTCGCCGGGGCAGTGTCGGCACTCGCCGAGGAGGGCGGCGGCGTGGCTTGGCGCGAGCCTGCCGCACGGCTAATGCGCGCGCTGGTAGCGGAATGCATCGCGGTCGGCCGGGCCGAAGGCGCGATGCTCGATGACGACCTCACTGAAGCGGTTGTCGCGCATTACCGCCGCGGCCACCGCGACGCGATCAATTCGCTACACGCCGACCGCAGCGCTGGCCGGCCGATGGAATGGGATGCGCGCAACGGCGTGGTCGGGCGCCTAGGGCGGCGGCACGCTATCACGACCCCGGTCAGCGACGCGGTGAGCGACCTGCTCGCCGCGATCGACGAGCGCGCCAGCGGGGCTGAGTAGGGCTGACCAGCGCGTTGGGAGTGATCGCGCGAATGCTGATGCACTCGGTCAAAGCCATCGCCACGCGCATTTCGCATCGCCCAGGCTCACATATGCGCGACTCGCCTCGCCGCGAGCTCGCCATAGTCAAGTGCGGACGCCGCCTTCCGGACCGCCGGTTACTGCAGGTTTACAAACGCGCCGCCGTCGACCAGCAGCGACGCGCCGGTGACGTATGCGGCAAGATCGGACGCTAGGAAAACAATCGGCCCGGCAAGATCGTCGGGCTGGCCGAGCCGCCCGAGCGGCACGCGCCCTTCCATGTAGCGCCGCTTGCCCTCATCGGCGAGATCGTCCTTGTTGATGTCGGTCAGGATCGTTCCGGGAAGTACCGAATTGCAGCGGATGCCATACTTACCGAGTGCAATGGCGGTGGATTGCATCAACGAGTGCAGCCCGGCCTTGGTCGGCGTATAGTGCGTTTGATACTCGCCTCCGACCAGCGCTGAGATTGACGAGACCGCGATGATCGCGCCGCCATGGCCTTGCGCGACCATCTGATTGGCGGCCGCCTGGACCATGAAATAGGCACCATGGAGGTTGACGCGCATCGTCCGCTCGAAGGTTTCGACGGGCATGTCGAGAAAGGCATGGAACGGACAGATTCCCGCGTTGTTGACGAAAACATCGACCTTGCCAAAGGCCTCGGCGGCCGTGGCAACGAACGCAGCAGCCGTTGCGGGATCCGCGACGTCGCCCTGAACATGAAGGCCGCGTTGTCCGAGCGCCTCGATCTCCTCTATGCAGCTTCGCGCACCGGCCTCATCGCGCGAGAAATTGATTGCGACGTCGGCACCGTGTCGCGCCGCGCCGATCGCAGCGGCCCGGCCAATTCCGCCCGAAGCTCCGGTCACCAACACCGTCTTGCCTGCCAGCAATTTCACGCGTCGTGTCCTTATTTTCGTTTGCGTATCCTGGGCACGATCGCGCCTGTCTCGCCGGTCCAGCCGAGTTCGCGGCTGATAGCCAGAGCAGCGCTGCATACGTCGATGCTCAGCGCGCTCATGCGATCATTGGCCATATATTGCGCGGCGCTCGACACACTCAACGCCGCCACGATGCGTCCGCTGGCCTCGCGGATCGGGGCAGCGACGCAGCGAATCTGGTCCTCATTCTCCTCAAGGTCGAACGCATAGCCGTCGCGGGCATAACCAACCATGCGGGCGAGCCATGTTGCGTAATCGATGCTGCGCCTCCCGTGCGGATCCTCGCTCTTGAAAAGCCTGCTCCAGTGCGCCGCGTCGTCATCGAGCAATAGCGCCTTGCCCAGTCCGGTCGATGTCAACGGCTGTCGCTCGCCGATCCGGCTGCTGATCTCGACCCGGCGACGACCTGCGATCTTGTCGAGATACAGTGCGCGCGTCCCGTCCAACACGCCGAGATGCACCGTGTCCTCCGTCGCGGCCGCCAGTGCCTCGATATGCGGGCGCGCGAGGCGCACGACATCGACATCGTCCTGCGCCAAGAATCCGAGCTGGATAAGCTTTGGTCCGAGCCCGTATCCCTGCCGCGGCACAAACGTCAGATAGCGCCGCTCGACCAACGCGTTAGCCAGGCGATGGGTGGTGGAGCGGTTGAGTCCGAGCCGTTTGGAGAGATCGACGAGTGGAATCGGACCGTCCGCAACCGCCTCGAGAACGTCCAGACCCCGCAACAGCGTCTGGCTCCCGGATTGCGAAACCTCGGCCGGCTTGGCTGGTTCGGTGTCGAGCATGGGAATGTCTGTCATCGAATTAGTTTCGCAATCTGTTTGGGACCCCGCTCGCCCCCGGCGCGCGGTACCAAATAGCGGGATGTGCGCCTAGCCTCGCCATCGATCATACGACGCTATTTTTGCCCCAGAGCCGCGCATAGGGCCAGCCGGACAAGTCTTCGACGATGCGGGCGTTTTCAGGAGACGTGGGTGCATCGCCTGCACCGTCGCGGAGATGTTCGATCTCAGCCATCAGAACGGCGTGGGTTTGCGGGTTGAGCCGGAAGCGGAGCGACACCAGCACGCCGAACAAAAGCATCGCCAGCGTGCCGATGACCAGAACCGCCACGATCGCGTGGATCGCCGCCGGATCCTGATCCTTCGCCTTCGACACGAATCCCGATGCCTCCATGATCTGGCCGACCAGGATCACGGCGAGCGCCTGAGACATTTTACGCACGAACGTCATTACGCCCGCAAATGCCCCCTCGCGCCGCCTGCCGGTCACGATCTCGTCCACATCGGCCATATAGTTGTAGGTCGCCCACGGGATATAGTTGAGCGCGCCACGGCCGAGACCGGCAAAGACGACCGGCAACCAGAACAAGGCACTCACCGCGCCATAGCCCGCCGCATACAGCACGGCGAAGATCGCGACCCCTGTCGCGAAACTGAGCGCAGCGAGCCGATAGGCAAAGCCAGGCGAGGAACGCAGCGCGAAATTGATCGCTACCCCAACCGCGACGAGCTGCACGACATAAGTGACTCCGACCAGCTTGGCGACGATCGCGGTCGAACCGGCCAGCGCGAAGATTACGAAATAGGTGAAGGCCGCATTATAGATATCCTGGCTGATATATCCGCCCAGATACATACCGAGATGGAGCCGGAACGCGCGGATGCGCAAGGTCGAGAACAGGTTGCGGTACAAGCGGCTGAACTGTTCGCGGAAGCCGGGCCGGTCGATTTCCTCCGCACCGAGCCCGGGCGGGCGCGCGCGTTCCCAGCTGAAGCTGTAAAGCAGCCCCGCCGCAAGCATGAACATCGCGGCGAAGATGATGCCCATATAGAGATAGGTGTCGGGCGAATCCGGGCCGAGCCGGTGAATCAGCCAACCCGGCAGGAACGCCGCGGCGATCGCCGAGATCTGCCCGCAGAAAATCCGTGCACCGGCCAATTTGGCCTTCTGGCGATAGTCGGTGGTCATCTCCGCCGCGAGTGTCTCGTACGGGATGATCTCCATCGCATAAACCATCTCGAACAGCACATAGGTGACGAGATAATAGGCGAACGACTGACCCGAGACCCACATCAACGCAAACGAGGGCAGCAGCGGGATCGCCGCAAGGATGAAGAACCGCCGCCGTCCGAACCGCCGCCCCAGCCAGCTGCGCCCGAGATTGTCCGACGCATAGCCGATCAGCGGACTGGTGATCGCGTCGAGCGCGCGCGCGACGCCGAAAATCAAGGTCGCCTGCCCCGCCGACAATCCGCAGAAACTCGTATAGAAAATCAGGATCCATGTGCTGACGACAGCCATCGAACCGGCACCGAGGACATCGTTCGAGCCATAAGCGGCATAGTTATACCAGCGGATTGGGCGGGGCGATGGCGCAGCTGTCGACGCCATCAGACGTAAGTCCGCAGGAATTCAGCGAGCGCGCAGATCGCCAGGCTCTGGCCATAGGGCATCGAAGTGAGCGGGATGTCCTTGTAGAACTGCATCGTCTCGCCCATCGGTGTGCCGAAGCTGACCTGCTTAAGCTCTCCGGTCTCGTCGATGTTGGCGAGTATCGCACGAACCGCGCGGACACCGACCGCTTCATACTCGCGCGGCAAATAGCCCTTCCGCACAGCCTTCAGGATGCCATAGGCAAAGCCGGCAGTTGCCGAAGCTTCGAGATAGCTGGTCGGATCTACGATTAGCGTGTGCCAAAGGCCACTCGCGTTTTGGTGTTCGGCAAGCGTGCGCACCTGCGCCCTCAGCGCATCGAGCAGGAAGCTGCGAAACGCATCGCCGTCCGGCAAATTGAGCATCTCGACGAGCTCGGTGATCGCGATCGTCACCCAGCAATTGCCCCGCGCCCAAAGCGCGCCGGCAAAATGATGTCGGCCTTCGAACGTCCAGCCATGATTCCAGAGCCCGGTCGGGCGATCCACGAGATATTTGATATGGACGAGGAACTGACGCTTTGCCTCCTCGACATAATGCCGCCGATCGAACAACAGGCCGATCTTGGCGAGCGGTAGCACGCTCATCATCAGCGTGTCGTCCCACAACTCGCCCGGATTCTCGTCGTTGAAGACGATATGCTGGAACCCCCCTTCCTCGGTCTTGGGCAGACCCACCGGATCGATCAGCCATTCGGCCCAGCCGTCCAGATACGGCAACCAGCTCTGCTCGCGGGTTTGCTCGTAGAGATAGGCGAGCGTCAGGAAGGGCGACATTGTGTTGATGTTCTTGGTCGGCGTGCCCGCGGCGAAGCGGTCGCGGAACCACGCGAGCATGATACCGAGCGCGCGCGGGTCGCTGGTCTGCTCGTAATAGCGATATATGCCGAACAGGCCGATGCCATGGGTCCATTCCCAGTCGTTCCAGCCCTTGGTGTCGATCACGCGCCCGTCGTCCAGATGCAGAAGGAACTCGCCGGTCTCGTCATTTAGATCAACCAGATTGTCGATCAGTTTGCCAATCGCATCGAGCACGTCTGAGCGCGGTATGTCGTGAGTCAGCGCGGCCACAAGTGACTCCTCTCAAATGACCGCTTTGTGGAACGTCTGTCCATTATGTGAGCCAGTAGGCAAAGGTGCGGGCGGCGTCAAATCGTCACAAGCCATGACGAGATGCAAAGCGCAGGAAGGCGTCTACCCATGCCGCCTGTGTGCCGTCCGGCTCGGGCGAGGGGAAACCGTGCCCGCCGCGTTCCCAGATCGTCAGCTCGGACGGGATGCCCATCGCCTGAAGCGCCGAAAACATCGCGATGCTGTTCACCGGTGGTACCGCCGGATCGTTTGCGGCGCAGGCGACATAAGTCGGCGGCATGTCGGGCGGCAGACCGCTGTCGGCCGACAGCGCGCGGGCGCGATCCTCGTCGGGATGTTCGCCCAGTAATTCCCTCCGCGATTGCGGATGAGCGATTGGCTCCAGAAGCGAAATAACCGGAAAGAACAACCCGAGTATCAGCGGTCTTGCGGATTGACGATCGATGGTGTCGATCGGCGTATAGGTCGTCAAGGCCGCTCGACTGCCGAGCCGCGCGGCGAGGTGACCCCCGGCCGAAAAGCCCACCGCACCCACCCGGGCCGGATCGATATGCCACCGCGCCGCTTGCGCGCGGATCAAGCGCATTGCGCGCTGCGCGTCCTGCAACGGCGCATTGGCACCCGCCGCCCAGCCGTCATGCGGCAAGCGATAGCGCAAATCGAATGCTGTTATTCCGCGAGCCGCGAACTGCCGCGCTTCGTTCGACCCGCCGCGAAGCAGCGCGATCCGAGCGTAGCCACCACCAGGGATCAGCAGCACCGCCGCGCCGTTGGGCTTCGCTGGCGGCGTGACGGTCAGCATAGGCGTCGCGACATGCGGCCAGGCAATGTCGTCGGGCGATCCGGTCGGCGAGCGCGCGACAAATTCGTCGCGTACGGTCAGTCCCGACCCGCCCGGCGGCGGGCCCGGCCAGACCGGCAAAGTTTCCGTGGCTGAAGCCGCGGCGATGCGCGGCATCGCGACCATCGCGGCGCCGGCAACGAGCAACGTGCGCCGATCGGCCCTCATTGCACGGGCGGCTCGCGTGCGCCGCTTTCGGCGAGGTGGAATGCTTCGAGCGGCGGCGGATGCGACGGGTCGAACACCGGTCCCGGCGCGAGCAGCGCGGCAAGCGCGGGCGGTCCAGAAGCCCGAATGCCGGCTGCCACTGCCCGCGCCATCAGCCAGGCTCCATAATTGTCGTGATGCGTGGTGTCCCTGCCGCCGGCGGCGAAGGCGAGCGGAGCGCGATCAGGGCCCAATGCCTCGTAGATCAGGACGCTCATGGTGTTGAGGTCAATGACTTGCACTTTCTCCTCCGCCGCGACAATCCGCATCGCCGCAACATAGTCGGCAAGCGTTGGCCGGATCGCGCCCGTCGTCGTAAAGGTGCGGCGCTCGGGAGGCGTCACCAGCACTGGCGTCCCGCCACGCATCCGGATCTCGGCGACATAGGCGCGCAGATAAGCGCGATATGTCGTCGCCGCAGCGGCATAAGTCTGCGGCCAAGCGAATTTCTGGTCGTTGTGCCCGAACTGGATCAGAGCGAAGTCGCCGGGCTTCATCTGCGAGAGCGCCTTGTCGAGGCGCCGCTCCGCAAAAAAAGATTTCAACGTCTCGCCCGCTTCGGCGTAGTTGGCGACCGCGACATCGGGGCCAAACAGCGCCGGAAGCATCTGGCCCCAGCTCGCCCATGGCTCGTAACGCTGATCGGTCACGGTCGAGTCACCGAACAGGAAGACAGTCGGCACGGGCGCCAACGCGATCTCGATCGCCGCGACGTGCGGTGCTGCGCCGAGCAACTCCAGCGTCAGCTTGCCATCCCAGCTGTACGAACCCTGCTCCCGCTGATTCAGAGCGACCGCGATTGCCCCTGGGGCGTTCGGCGGCGGCGGCACGAGTTGGGGCGTCCGCACATTGACCACGAAGCTGCGCGTGTCGATCTTGCCCGCAGGTTGTCGTGCATCTTCGAACATCAGCCTGCGTTGCTCGGCCTTGACCGTCGTCGCCGAAGCGGCACGCGCATCGCCGAGTGTCATCGTCACCCGGTAATTGCCCTCCGGAACGGCGACTGAGAACAGCCGGGAATCAGCCTCAAACCCGAAGCGGCCGTCATAGGCCTGTCGCGGCGCGACGCGCGTCTCGCTCGGGCGCGCCGCACCCGCGAGGCGAAACGCCCGGGCCGCCCACGGCACCGGCCCCGCGCACCCCGAACCTCCGGTCGGCTCCGTCACCGCGAGCGCCGGACGATCCGCCAGCACATGCGGAGCGACCGGAATGGGAAGCCCGCGAAGCGCAATGGCAACCAGTTCGGCGACGCCGCGCGCGCCAAGCTCGCTGAAATGGGTGTCGTCGTCGGCGCCATTCGGGAACCCCGGCGCGCCGCCTCCGGCGGCGTAGTGGAGGAAAAAACGCTTCGATCCTTCGATACCGGCCGCCTCGACCCAGCGGCCCGAAAGCGCGTCCAGATCGATTAACGGTGTACCTGTCGACTGCGCGACATCGCGCACCGCTTGCGAATAGTCGGGAAAGCTGGGCACCACATGCTCGTCGATGAAATTGCGACGCGTGACGGGCGTGAGCAGCACCGGCTGCGCGCCCGCGTTCGTTGCGACCGCCAGGAAGCGCCGGAGGTTCGCCTTGTAATCGGGAATACTGGCATAGCGTTCGGGCTTCGCGGCATTGGCATCATTGTGTCCGAACTGGATCAGCAGCGTGTCACCGGCGCGCAAATCGCGAGCGATCTCGTCGAGGCGGCCTTCCTCGATGAAGGTACGTGTGCTGCGCGCCGCGATGGCACGGTTCTCCACGCTGACCTCCGGCCCGAAAGCGCAGCGCAGCATGGTTGCCCAACCTGCCTGTGGGTAACGGTCGGGCGGATAATCCTGCGCGGTTGAATCGCTGGCGACAAATACACGGATCTGCGCTTGCTGCGGCGGCGCAACGTCGCGAACCAGTTCTTCGGCATGCACATCCAGCGGCAACGAGGCCAGCAAGGTTGCGGCCAGGATGGCTAGCGCGCGCACCGGTCAGTCGAGGTGGAAGATGGGCAGGAGCGGCCATTCGACCGGCCGGTTATCGGGACGGACCTCCATCAGCGGTGCCATATTGTCCCACCAGCGCTGCATGACCTCAAGCTCGGGCAGCGTATCGCGATGATGGTCCGGACGCAGCTTCTGAACCGCGAACAGTGCAAGCGTCTCCGGGTCGAGAAAGATCGAATAGTCGTGGATGCCGGCATCGGTCAGCGCTTGCGCGAGTTCGGGCCAGATAGCGTCATGGCGGCGGCGATATTCCTCTGCCATGCCGGGCTTCAGCTGCATGCGGAAAGCGTGGCTGGTCATCGCTGCTGCCCGGCCGCCTTGGCGATCTCGACCGCGTAAATGCCGTTGGTACCCTCCATGTTCGAGCGGAACACCATCCATTTTCCGTCCGGCGTGAAATGAATGTTGGGTTCCAGCCGGTAATCGTGGTGCGACATGTCGACAAGTTTCTCAGGCACCAACACGCCGGGTGCGATCAGATTTTCGGCATTTGGTGCATGAATGCCGGCGACATCGGGAATCGCGCGGGGGCGAAACAGATAGAGCCATTTGCCGTCAGGCGCGTGCGCGACCATCTCACTGTCGCCGCCATCGCCCGAAAAGACGCTGCCGTCGGAGGAAATGTTGAAGTGCACCGACCAGGCGTTACGCTCGACACTGTACCAGCGGCGTTTGCCCGATCCGAGATCGTAGCGCGCCAGCCAGAACACCTCGCCGCGCGGCGTCTGCAGATCATACCAAATCGCCTTGCCGTCCGGAGCCCAGAATTCGTGCCCGGCGATCTCCATGTTCATCGTGCGGGCATGAACCTTGGTCAGCCCTGTGCCGTCGGTGCGGATCGTCCAGATGCGATCGACCTTATGCCACGGCCCTTCGTGGCAAAACATCAATAGGCCTGGGTCCGTCGGCGAGAATTGCAGATGGTTGAGCCAGTCGGTCGCGCGCAGGACCGTGCGCCGCGCACCGGTGCGCGTGTCGATGGTGAACATTTCCATTGGGATGAGCGCCTC
>JBDSDC010000052.1:0-13101 GCA_039920725.1 Croceibacterium sp.
GCCGAAAGGACCCTAAATGGCCCGCATCCTCGTGCTCTACTACTCGTCCTACGGACACATCGCGCAGATGGCCGAAGCGGTCGCTGAGGGTGTCCGCGCGGCGGGCCATACCGCCGAGATCCGCCACGTGCCCGAAACCGCGCCGCCCGAAGTCGCCAAGGCGGCGTTCTTCCAGCCGATGCAGCACGCCGAGATCGAAGGGCCGCAGGCACTGACGGAGTATGACGGGATCGTGGTCGGGGCGCCGACGCGCTATGGCCGCATGCCAAGCCAGATGGCCGCGTTCTGGGACCAGACCGGGGGCCTTTGGTTCACCGATGCGCTGGTCGGCAAAGTCGGCGCGGCGTTCACCTCGTCCGCGGCGCAGCACGGGGGGCAGGAAACCACGCTGTTCTCGATCCTCACCAACCTGCTGCACATGGGCTGCACGATCGTCGGGCTCGATTATGGTTTCAAGGCGCAGAACGGGGTCGACGTGGTCCGCGGCGGATCGCCTTACGGCGCGACCACGATCGCCCACAACGACGGCTCGCGCCAGCCGAGCGAGGTCGAGCTCGACGGCGCGCGCTACCTCGGCAAGCGTGTGGCGGAAACGGCGGCCAAGCTCCACGATTGATAAAACCTCCTCGGCCGCGGGGAGGACCTAGAACGCCTGGCTGACTCCGACTTTCGCGGTGACGCCCAGCGCGCTGGCGGTGAACGGATCGTAGTTCTGATCGAGCCGCGCGAACGGCGGGTCTTGGTCCAACAAGTTGAACAATGCCGCCGAAACCTCGGTCCCGGTCGGCAGGCGCCAGCGCCAGGCCAGGTCGACCGTGGTGAAGGCGACGATCTGCTTGCCCGCGGTCACGCTCGCCCCGGCCAGCGCGCTGGCGTTGGGGCCGAATTCCGCCACCCGCTGATCGGTGTAACCGTCGACGTAGTTGACCTGCAGCCGCAGCGTGTGTGCGTCATATTTGCCCTGCACCCACGCCTGGCCCTTCCATTGCGGCAGCGGATAGGCGGTGGTCTGGTAATTGAGCTTGCCCGCGGCATCGAACGCCGGCTGGACCGCGATCCCCTCGACCGTGACCGCGCCGACCCGGTAGTCGATCACGTAAGTCCCCGATACGCCCGCCGAGGCGCGTACTGGGCCGATCGGAGTGTCGTAAGTGGCCTGGAAATCGACCCCGCTGGTCGTGACATCGGCCGAATTGAACGCATAGGTCGTCAGGCGCTGGACATTGGCGGTGGCGCAGGTCCCGCCGGAGAAGGTGAAGCGCGCCTGCAACGCGGCGTAAGCCGGGTCGCCGCAGTGCGCGCTGCCGGTCGCGCCGAACAGCGCCGAGACGATCCCGCTGACCGGCTCGTTCTCGATCGCGCGGGAAAAGTCGTAGCGCCAATAGTCCACGTTGGCGCGCAACCCGCCCCGGTTCACCAGCACCCCGGCGTTCCAGGTTGTCGCCCGCTCGGGCTTGAGCGCCGGGTTGCCGATTACATCGACCGCGCGGAACGAGCTGCCGATCAGCGTCGGCACCACCAGGTTGGCCGAGGTCGCTTGCGGCGGCGGCGCGCGGAAGGTGGTGCCCACGCCGCCGCGCAGCCCCAGCCATTCGGTCAGCCCGATCCGCACCCGCGCCTGCGGGTCGAACGTGCCGCCGATTTGCCCGCCGTAATCCTCGTAACGCGCCGAAAGCTGCGCCTCGATGCGCTCGGCCAGCGGCAGGCGCAGCTCGGCGAAGGCGGCCCACACGCCGCTCGCCACCCGCGCGTCGCGGTTCGAGCCGAGAAAGCCGATCGGCCCGGTCTGCGGATTGCACATCGCCGCCGGGTTGAGGACCGACCCGGCACACGGGAACACTGCCAGGTTGTTGGTCGCGCCGTAAAGCCGGCTGTATTCATCGCGCCGATACTGCGCCCCGAGCGCGAAACTGGCCGGCCCGCCCGGCAGGCGCAGGCCCGTCTCGCCCGACAGGACCGCATCACCGACCCACTGCGCGGTGTTCGCCTGGCGGTTGATCACGGTGTAGAAATCGCCGAGCGTCGAGGCATCGTTGATCAGCCCCGCGCCCGGCGTCAGGCTGAGCCCGAGCGGGTTGCTGGTGCCGGCGTAGCCCGGATTGGCGATGCCGGTCACCGCATTGCCGGCGATCCCGGTCGAAAACGGGTTGAAGTAATGGCACCCGCCCTTCCCTGCCACCGCCGCCAGCTGCGTCTGGCTCAGCCCGGCGCGCGCTTGAGGAGCGGCGTAAGCACAAGTCTCGCCGCCGAACCCGGCAAGCGCGTTCTGCAGCAGGTCGACGAAGCTGTCGCCGCCCTCGAAATAGCGATCGTACCCGGAATATGTCCCGCTGACAGCCAAGTCGACCGTGCTGCTGACATGGTATGTCAGATCGGCGGTGAGCCGGTAGAGATCGCTGGTGCGCGGCAGCACGGCGGCATGACGCGGGTTGGCGAACAGCGGATTGCCGCCCAGCAGCACCGGGCGGAAGCGCACCGGAAAGGCCAGCGCCGGCTGGTTGGGCTGACCATTCGCATCGAGCGAGCACCCCGCCGCCGCGCCGAACCGCGCGCAATAATCGGCCAGCGCCGGCGCGTAAGCGGGTACTGTGAACAGCCCCGCGCCGCCGAACGCCGCATTGGCCGAAGGCGCGATCGTCGGCAGGTAGCTGGGCGAGGTGGTGAGCACCGTGTCGGTGCGGCCGTAAAGCCCGGTCAGGCGCAGCGTCGCGGCCGGGGTCAGGTCGATCGCGGCATCGACGAACAACTGGTAGCGGTCCTCCGGCTCGGTCAGGTTGGTGAACTGGAGATAGTTGGTCAGGCACAAGTCGGCGCTCGAGCCCGGCAGCGAACGGAAGCCGCCAAGCGCGGCGCAACCTTTATCGGCGTCGAACCGCGTGCCGCCAACCGGGCCGTTGAAATCGAAGTTGCCGGGCGATCCGCCGCCCGACCAGCCACCTTGCGGGTTCGCCTCATAGGGCTTGAGCGCCCACGCGCGGTCGGTGGTCACCAGCTCGCTGCGGTGCTGGTAGCCCCCGGCCACGAACAGCCGCATCGGACCGAACAAGCCGCCCCATGACAGCGCGCCGGTCCAGTCGCCGCGCGAGCCGGGGACGTAGCGATAGTCGGCCGAGGCGCGTAACCCGGCCTGGTCGGTACGGGTGATCAGGTTGACCACCCCGGCGATCGCGTCCGAGCCGTAAGTCGCCGCGGCGCCGTCCTTGAGCACCTCGATCCGCCCGAGCGCGGCGACCGGCAGCAGGTTCACGTCGACCGCCGGGTACGTGCCGCCCGCCATCGGCACCACGCGCTTGCCGTTGAACAGCACCAGCGTGCGCTGCGGGCCGAGGCCGCGCAAGTTGATCGAGGCTACGCCTTCGTTGAACTGGCTGCGGATGTCGAACTGCGCGGCGTCGCCGAGCACCCCCGCTGAGCCGGGCATGCGCTTGATCAGCTCGACCATGGTCGGCGAGCCCTGGTCGGCCAGGTCCTCGGCATCGATCAGCGCGACCGGCGCGGGGCCAGCTTCGCGGCCGCCCTTGAGCAGAGTCCCGGTGACCACGATCGGGCGTTCGCTGCTGGCTTTCGGGCCGGCTTGCTGCGCGGCAGCGGGGCACCCCAAGGCGAGCGCAATCAGCGAGACAGCGGCGCCGCCGCCCGAAACAAACTTCATCCCCCAACCCTTCCCGATTGCGCCGCGCGCCTTTGCCGAGCGTTCAGGCGCACGTCAACGCGCGGCAATCTGGGCTCACGGCGGGCGCTGAAATCTAACCGGTTATTTTGCCCGGCGCCCGCGCGGGGGCACCGCCTTTGGCGCCCACACACTGGCCTGGGTCGGCGGCGCGCTGGCCCATTCGAGCAAGTCGAAGTCGGGCTTCATGCGAATGAACAGGTTGGCCACGGGGGTCAGCAGCCGGGTCACGTGGCCTCTGCCGGTCAGGTCTTCGAGGAACACCAGATCGCCCTTGCCGATCCTGATCCGGGTGCCGTCGCCGACTTCGCCCTCGATGTCGCCGATCACATTGATGGTAAAGGTCTTGGCCGGCGCATTGTGCCAGTCTTCGGTCCCTTGCGCGATCGAGGTCGCGATGACCGCGTCGGCCGGCAAGGGCTTGGGCGATCCGACCACTTTGACCCGGTTGACGTGCGAAATCCCGTCCGCGCCGGCGTAGATATGGATCACTTCCATGATCCCCGAGGGACCCTTGGCGGCCTCATGCGGCGGATCGGCGGCCCTTGCGCCGGTCGCGGCCAGCGTGGTCCAGGCGGTCCCCGCGGCCAGCACGGTGCGGCGGTCGGTGTTCATGGCAGCCTCTCCCTCGTTGCTGGACCGGGCCTAGCCGAGCCGGCCCGCCCGCTCAATCGCCCGCTGGCGCATTTGCCTTGGCTGCACCCGCGGTGTATAGGCGCGCCCGTCGCCCCGGCTTCATGCGCAGCGCTCGCTGCGCTCGCCGGGGCGCTCGCTTTTTACACTCGATAAAGGTGCCCGAATGTCCCGCCGCCGCCAGATCTACGAAGGCAAGGCCAAGATCCTTTACGAAGGGCCTGAGCCGGGCACCATCATCCAGTACTTCAAGGACGACGCGACCGCCTTCAACGCCCAGAAGAAGGGCACGATCAACGGCAAGGGGGTGATCAACAATCGCATCTCCGAGCACGTGTTCCTGCGGCTGGCGCACATCGGGATCCCCACGCACTTCATCCGCCGCCTCAACATGCGCGAGCAACTGGTGCGCCAGGTTGAGATAATTCCGCTCGAAGTCGTGGTCCGCAATGTCGCCGCCGGCTCGCTCTCGACCCGCTTGGGCATGGAGGAAGGCGAGCCGCTGCCGCACACGCTGATCGAATATTACCTCAAGTCCGACGAGCTGCAGGATCCGATGGTCGCCGAGGAGCACATCGCCTGCTTCGGCTGGGCGACCAGCGAGGAGATGCAGGACATCTCGTCGATGGCGATCCGGGTCAACGACTTCATGTGCGGGATGTTCGCCGCGATCGACATCCGCCTGATCGACTTCAAGCTCGAGTTCGGGCGCATCTGGGACGGCGATTATGCCCGGGTGATCCTGGCCGACGAGATCAGCCCCGACAATTGCCGCCTGTGGGACATGACCAGCGGCGAGAAGCTCGACAAGGACCGCTTCCGCCGCGACCTCGGCGGCGAGGAAGAAGCCTATCAGGAAGTGGCCCGCCGTCTCGGCCTGTTCCCCGGCGGCGACGACGGCCCTGGCGAAGTGTTCGACATGTCCGCCCACCGCGCCAAGCTGCGGTCAGGGCCGAAAGCGAAGAAGTAAGCCAATTCCTCCCCGGCACGGGGAGGGGGACCAGCCGCAGGCTGGTGGAGGGGCACCCTCCTCCCGCGTGCGTGAGATGTCCGGAATGGGTGGAAAGCGGACACTGGGGGAGCGCCGCCAAGTCGGCTGATGCTGGGCCGCGAGTGGACGGTCAGCTCACGACTGCCCCAAGCGCGATGCCGGACATCCAACTAGCCGTACGTTGAACGTCCCCTTTCAACCCGATTCCGGGCATTGGCCGTGCAACCGTGTGGCCGATTAGGAGTCTTCTACGATGGGGAGTAGCGTCGTGCATCGCCGATCCGCGCTTTGGGCGTAAGCGACTGAGAGATAGTACGCGCTCCCGCCCGGGCTGAAGGGGACGCTGATGGTTTATCCTAGCAAACACACGCCATTCGGGGCTGCGGGTTCATTAATACAGCAAGGACAGGTCTTACCTGGCTTCGCGGCAGTTCTGGTCGCGCTCTCATTGTCGAGCGCCGCGAATGCACAGGACCCAATCGGGGTTTGCGTGGACGTCAAGGGGTGTGGTGTCGCCAACACATCTCAACCGAACACACCTCCACAGCATCCATCCGCTGACGAGCAGCGCAAGCAAGCCGAATTGCGCCGGCAGCGCGACATAGAATGGTCCTCCGATGAGGGGGCCGACTACGCCAAGCGCGGTGACTGGAGCAACGCCATCCGCTCGTTCGAGGAGGCGCTCGATCGCGATCCCGACAATGAAGGCCTCCTGCGGGACCTTGCCCAGGCGCGTGCGGAGCGCACCAAAGCAGCCAATTTGGCGGCTCATCCGACGCCGCCCGTGCAGGTAGCAAGCGAACGGGTCTACACGCAATCGGGCAACGGTTTTATCGCGGGCACCGGCTGGCAAGCGGGTTATTATTCGCCGGTCGGTGCATCGGCGGCGGTCAAGGCGCGGGCGCGGGAAATGCTGCGCGACCAGGCTCGGCTGGCGGGCGCCCAGTATGACCAACAGGTCAACCTCGATCGGTACAATTTCGTCATCGGGGTCGCCAACAAGACGACGATGTGGCGCGATCTGGCGACCCGCGTGGTGTTCGAACAGCTGCGCAACGGGCAGCTCAGCGCGCATCCGGAAACTCAGAAGCTCTATAATTCGCTGCGTGGGCGCGAGTTCGGCGAGCTCGGCTGCCACAGCAACGGCGCGATGACCTGCCTGGCGGCGCTGATCAATCGCGACATCAAAGCCAAAGACGTGATCCTCTATGGGCCTCAAATCACACCGGAAAGCCTCGTGCTTTGGAATCGCCTTTTGTCCGAAGGACGCATTTCGACGCTGAGGATCCTCGTCGCCGAGAACGATCCGATTACGCCGGTTTCGATGTTGCTCAGTCCGCTGCCGTTATCCTCACCAATGGCGGCGGTTCTGGCGGCTCCCTTGCTGTTCAAGGTCGACACGCTCGCCACGGCAATCCACACGATCAGCCCCAGCGCCACGGTGAGCACGTTCGCATGCGGATCACGGCCCGCGCTCGCCTGCCACAACCTCGCGCTTTACACCGAACAGCGGCCGATCTGTCCGTCGGGGAAAGGGGCTCGTCCAGCGGTGCCGGGAACGCGCGTCACGGGCAATCCGAGGAGTCAGCCGCTGCGGGAGCCGCCGACGCCCGTTTGCTGATTCAGAATTTCTGCGTCGCGCGGCGGCATTGGCCGCGATCGTTCGAGTACTGTGTGGCGCCGTCCCCTCCCTTCGTGGTCCCTCTGTACATTATCGTCCCTGCCACACGATCAATCGTGTAGTCTTTGTCCCAGCCATTGTAGTACCGTCCGTTCCAGCGGAAGAACGTGTCTGAAATCGACACGGCGTATGGGCCATAAGGCTTGTCATCCGAGCCGGTAACGACGACGGTTTTCCGATCCAGGTCGAAGTAAACGTGCTGGTTGTAGCCGTCAAAGCTGCATAACAAATCTATCGTTTCGGCACTTGCGGGCGTTGACATCGTTAAAGCCAATCCGGTCACAGCGCCCATTCCAAGCCATGTTTTTGTAAAAAACCGGAAATGGTGCTTCGCCATGACTTCTATCCTTCGCTTGGCTTTTTCGGATTCGAGTGGCGCCAAAACTTCTCCGGATGGGGGCAGGCAGACGCCCCCAAAGTGGTCGGGATGCCCAGGGGACGCGAGGGTGCGCGTTAAAACCAACCGAGTCAAACCGCGCCACAGCCTGGGAGCTTCGATCAGCGGGCGCAATGTGTGACCACCATCTTTTGGCGGTGTGTCTTCGCAAGCCTCGGGACGGAACAGACCGTCCGCTGTTGGGGGTCTGAAGCGGTCTGGGAAATGATCGAGTTTGGGCGCGAAGTAGCCGCTTGCAATCGCTCGCACGAATGCCCGTTTTGGGTCGAAAGCGGACGTTTCCGGGAGTGCGCCCCGGTGCCACCAGCTTTGCAAGCCATTGCCGGTTCAGCCTGCGTCCGCCACACACCGCGCGATGATCCGCCGTTTCCTTGCCGCGCTGCTGCTGCTCGCGGCCGTCCCCGCCGTTGCCCAAACCGCTCCGGTCGATCCGCGGCATGAATGGCCGTTCGCCAGGAGCGATCTGCCCGCCGATCCGGGCTACCGGTTCGGCCGTCTCGCCAACGGCATGCGCTACGTGATCCGCGCCAATGCCACGCCCAAGGGCACCGGCATGGTCCAGTTGTGGGTCGACGACGGCTCGATCGCCGAGACCGACGCCGAGCGCGGCTATGCCCATTTCATCGAGCACATGGCGTTCAACGGCACGACTCACGTGCCCGAGGGCGAGATGGTCCGGCTGCTCGAGCGCGAGGGGCTGGCATTCGGCGCGGACACCAATGCCTCGACCAGTTACGACGTCACGCTCTACAAGCTCGACTTGCCCCGCAACGATCCGGCGCTGCTGGACACCGCGCTGATGCTGATGCGCGAGACCGCCAGCGAGCTGGCGTTCGACCCCGCCGCGATCGAGCGCGAGAAGAGCGTGGTGCTGTCCGAACGGCGCACGCGCGACACTTACGCCTTGCACAATTACCGCGACGGCATCGTATTCGCCTATGCCGGGGCGCGGTTCGTCGACCGGTTGCCGATCGGCACCGCCGAATCGGTCCAGAACGCCACCGCCGCGGGGCTGCGCGCGTTCTACCGGCGGACCTACCGGCCCGAGAACACCGCGCTGGTGGTGGTCGGCGATTTCGACCCCGCCGCGGTCGAGGCGGAAATCGCCCGGCGCTTCGGCGACTGGCAGGGCGCGCCGCTGGTCCCCCGCAGCGACCCTGGCCCGGTGCCGCTGCGGCACGGCGGCGCAACCGAAGTCTATCTCGATCCGGCACTGGCCGAACGCGTGGTGGTGTCGCGCACCGGCGCGTGGCGCGACCACGTCGACACGCTCGCCTGGCGGCAGGGCAACCTGCGCCGCCAGCTCGGCTATGCGATCGTCAACCGCCGACTGCAACGCCTCGCCCGCAGCGAGCATGCGCCGTTCCGCGGCGCGGCGCTGGGCACCAGCGACCTGTTCCACGCCGCCCGCACCTCCCAGCTGATTATCGATAGCGGCGACGGCGAATGGCAGGCCGGCCTGGCCGCGGCCCAGGCCGAGTACCGCCGCGCGCTGCAGTTCGGGTTCACTCCGGCCGAAGTCGCCGAGCAAGTCGCCAACTTGCGCACCGGGCTCGAAAACGCCGCGCGCGGTTCGGGCACGCGGAGCAACGCCGCGTTCATCGGCGGCGCGCTCGGCCTGCTCCAGGACGGGCAGATTCCGACCACCCCCGAAAGCGCGCTCCAGCGGTTCGAGGCCTGGCTGCCGGAGGTCACGCCCGCATCGGTGCTCGCCGCGCTGACCGAGGACCTGGTCCCGTTCGACAAGCCGCTGATCCGCTTCGAAGGGCGCCGCGCGCCCGTCGGCGGCGCCCGCGCGCTGCGCGACGCGTGGAACCAGGGGCAGAAGATCGCGCTGACCCCGCCGCAAACGGGCAACCTGGCGCAATGGGGCTATACCCAGTTCGGCCCCCCGGGCGCGGTCGTGTCGGACACGACCGAGCCGCTGCTGGGGGTGCGCAAGCTGCGTTTCGCCAACGGCCTCAAGGTCAGCCTCAAGACAACCGACCTGCAGCGCAACGCGATCTCGCTGGCGCTCAACATCGACGGCGGGCAGCTGCTCAACACCCGCGCCAATCCGCTGGCGACCGCGATGGACGACGTGCTCCCGGTCGGCGGGCTCGGCAAGCACTCGATGGACGAGCTCCAGTCAATCCTCGCGGGTCGCTCGGTCACCTTCCGCTTCGGCGCCGATGCCGAAACTTTCGTGCTCGGCGGCGTGACCACCCCGCGCGATCTCGAGCTGCAGCTCCAGGTCCTCGCCGCCGCGGTCAGCGATCCCGGCTACCGGCCGCAGGGCGAGGAGCAGTATCGCCGCAATATCCGCAACTTCTTCGCCCGGCTCAACGCCACGCCCGAAGATGCGCTGGGCAACAACCTGGGCCGCATCCTGTCCGACAACGATCCGCGCTTCACACTCCAGCCGATGGACGCGTACCTCAAGCTCAGCTTCGCCAAGCTGCGCACCGACATCTCCGACCGGCTGGCTCACGGGGCGATGGAGCTGGCGCTGGTGGGCGACTTCGACGAGCCGCAGACGATTGCGCTGATCGCCCGCACCCTCGGCGCCCTGCCCGCGCGCGAGCCCGAATTCCTGCCCCACGCCGACAACCGCCAGCGCAGCTTCACCGCCGACCGCGGCCGCGGGGTGATCGCGCACGACGGCCCCGCCGACCAGGCGATCGTGCGCTTCACCTGGCCGACGCGCGACGACGCCGACTTCACCGAGGAACTGAAGCTCGAACTGCTCGAGCGGGTCATGCAGCTGCAGCTGACCGACACCTTGCGCGAGCAGCTTGGCGAGACCTATTCGCCCGGGGTCAACGCCAGCGAGCCCGAGACGTGGCCCGGTTACGGCACGTTCACCATCGCGGCCCAGGTCGATGCCGCCAAGATCGGCGCCGCGCGCAGCGCGATGGTCGAAACGGTGCGCCAGCTGATCGCCGCTCCGGTGACCGGCGACGTGCTGCTGCGCGCCCGCCAGCCGATGGTCGAAGCTTACGACAATGCCCTCAAGAGCAACCGCGGCTGGATGGACCTGGTCGAGCGTGCCCAGCGCAAGCCGGAGCGGATCGGCCGGTTCATGAGCGGCAAGCGCATCCTCGGCACGCTGACCCCGGCCCAGATCCAGGCCACCGCCGCCCGCTACCTCCAGCCCGGCCAGGCGATCGAGATCGACGTGCTGCCGCGCGCGCAAGCGCGCTAGATGACAAATCGGTAAGCACCCACGGCCGACCGGATGCGCTAGGCCGGAGCGGCGGTCAACTGGCGGAGGCGCTGACGTGAGTCACAAAATCCTGGTGGTGGAGGACGACGAAGCCACCGCGGCGTTCATCGTCAAGGGCCTGGCGCAGGAGAACTTCACCGTCGACCAGGCGAACAACGGGCGCGACGCGATGTTCCTCGCCAGCGACGGCAGCTACGATGCGATCGTGCTCGACCGGATGCTGCCGCAGATGGACGGGATGGCGGTGCTCAAGGCGCTGCGTGCGGCGTCGATCGAAACCCCGATCCTGATCCTGTCCGCGCTCGGCACCGCCGACGACCGCGTCGACGGGCTGACCGCCGGGTCGGACGATTACCTGGTCAAGCCGTTCGCGTTTTCAGAGCTGCTCGCCCGGCTGCGGCTGCTGGTGCGCAAGGCGGACCGCGGGATGCCGGTCACCCGCCTCGCGTGCGGCGATCTCGAGATGGACTTGCTCGCCCGCAAGGTGCGCCGCGCGGGCCACCCGGTTGAGCTCCAACCGCGCGAGTTCCGCCTGCTCGAATTCCTCCTCCGACACGCCGAGCAGGTGGTCACCCGCACGATGCTGCTCGAGGGCGTGTGGGACTATCATTTCGATCCCGGCACCAATGTCATCGACGTCCACGTCAGCCGCCTGCGCAAGAAGATCGACGAGGGCTACGGCGAGCCGCTGCTGCACACCGTGCGCGGGGCCGGCTATCGCCTCGGCCTGGAGCCCTGAGATGCCGCGCGCGCTCGGCTCTACCTCAGCGCGGCTGGCGGTGCTGCTGTTCGCCGCGATTTTCATCCCCACGCTGGCGATGCTCGCGTTCATGCAGCTGATCAGCGCGCGCGCGCTGGGCGATGAGGAACGCGCGCTGGTGCGCGAAATGCGCGAGGAGCTGCTGGCCGATTACGACAGCGCTGGCGCACGCGGGCTGGCCGCGTCGATTCAGCAACGGGTCGAACTCGATCCCTCGAGCGAAACGGTCCTCGCCGTCGTTGCGCGCGATGGGCGGATCACCGCCGGCAACATGACCCGGCTGCCCTCCCCCCTGCCGCGCAGCGGGTGGTTCGAGCGCCGCTTGCCGCGAGCGGGCCACGACGCGCCCGAGCTGGTGCGGTTCGAAGTGACCTCGCTGCCCGACAGCTCGCGGCTAGTTGCGGGCCATTTCCAGAGCAGCGCCGACGCGCTGCGGCGCGCCAACGCGCGCGGGCTGCTGATGGCCGCGCTGCTCGCCGCGCCGCTGGCGCTGGGACTGACCTTCATGCTCCTGCGGCTGGTCGAGCGGCGCGTCTCGCGCATTGCCCATATCGCCGGCCAGGTGGGCTCGGGTGACTTGTCGCGGCGCGTGGCGAGCGATGCCAGCGGCGACGCGTTCGACCGGCTCGGCCAGGCACTTAACACGATGCTCGAGCGGATCGAGACGCTGGTGGGCGAATTGCGCCTCGTGACCGACGGCTTGGCGCACGACTTGCGCTCGCCGATTACCCGGCTCCAGGCCGCGCTCGAACAAGCGCGGGCGGCCAGCGGCCCAGGGCGGCTGGCGGCGCTCGATGCCGCGCGGGCCGAAGCGGTGGGCCTTCACGCCCTGCTCGCCACCGCGCTGCAGATCACCCGCGCGGAAGCGGGCATCGGGCGCGACCGGTTCCGTCCGGTGCCGGTCAAGGCCGTGCTGGGCGACGTGGCCGAGATCTACGGCCCGCTGGCGGAAGAGCAGGGTTTCACGATCGCGGTCGCGGCGCCCGAAGGCCTGGAAGTGCTCGGCCACCGCGAGCTGATCGGTCAGGCGCTGGGCAATCTGGTTGAAAATGCGCTCCATTATGCCGCGGGCGGCAGCGCGATCCGGCTCGCGGGACGGCGCGCGGGCAAGACAGTCGTGCTGGAGATCGCCGACAACGGCGTGGGCATTCCGGCGGAGCGGCGCGGCGAGGCGCTTAGCCGGTTCGGCCGGCTCGACCCGGCGCGCCACATCGCCGGTTCCGGCTTGGGACTGGCGCTGGTCACCGCCACCGCGCGGCTGCACGGGGGCACGGTGGCGCTCGCCGATGCCCGCCCCGGGCTGCTGGTGCGGATCACTTTACCGGCGGACTGAACCGGGGATCGGCAGGCGCGCATCGGGCCGGCGGAGCATGAGGGAGGAGAACGCCGGGAGACTGGGGGATGCGCGCCTGCCGAACTGGCTTACTTCTTGGCGGCCATCTTCACGTTGTGCTTGCAGGTCCTCAGCGCCTTGCCGGGCGTGTCTTTGCAGCCGGCGTAGGAAACCTTGGCGGCCGCTGGCTTGGGAGTCGCGGCCGAAGCCACCACGGGGCCGGCCAGCAGTAGGCCGCTCGCGGCGAAGAGGGCAATATTGCGAAGGGTCATCGATCCAACTCCAGTTCGAAGCGGCCGGAGCGGCCGCACCTCCGGGAATAGGCTCGCCAACCTCGCGCGGTGCTGGCCGGGGCATGACATTTTGGTAATCCGCGTCCACGTATCCCCACACGCCGATCGCCCGCGCGCCGCAGCCGGCCGAGCGTACTT
>JBDSDC010000053.1:0-4517 GCA_039920725.1 Croceibacterium sp.
GATCTCTTGCGATGCCATCAACCGGCAGATAGGTCGATTGGCGGGGCCAGGAAAGGGGACCGATGCGCATCGTGTTCATGGGCACGCCGGAATTCGCGGTGCCCACCCTGGTGGCGCTGCGCGAAGCGGGGCATGAGGTGGCCGCGGCCTATACTCAGCCGCCCCGCCCCGCCGGGCGCGGCAAGCAGCTGCAGCCGTCCCCTGTCCAGCGAGTGGCCGAAAGCTTGCTGATCGAGGTGCGCCATCCCGCCACCTTGCGCGATCTGGAGGCGCAGGCGGAATTCCACGCGCTCGAGGCGGACATCGCGGTGGTGGCGGCTTACGGCCTGATCCTGCCCGCGCCGATCCTCGCCGGGCCGCGCCTCGGGTGCCTCAACGTCCACGGCTCGCTGCTGCCGCGCTGGCGCGGGGCGGCGCCGGTCCAGCGCGCGATCCTGGCGGGCGATTCGATGACCGGGATCACCATCATGCAAATGGAGCCGGGACTCGATACCGGGCCGATGCTGGCCCGGGCGCGGGTGCCGGTGGAGGACAAGACCAGCGGCGAGCTCCACGCCGAGCTGGCCGAAATCGGCGCGCGGCTGATGGTCGAAACGCTCGCCGATCTGGCCAACCTCAAGGCCGAGCCGCAGGAAGACCGCGAGGCGACTTACGCCGCCAAGATCGACAAGGCCGAAGCGCGCATCGACTGGAGCAAGCCCGCCGAGCTGATCGAGCGCGAAACGCGCGCGTTTGCGCCTTACCCCGGTTCGTGGTTCGAGGTGGACGGCGAGCGCGTCAAGCTGCTCAAGGCGCGCGCGGTCGGCGTCAACGGCTTTGCCGGGACGGTGCTCGACGGCGAGCTCACGGTGGCGTGCGGCGACGCGGCGATCCGGCCCCTGGTGCTCCAGCGCGCCGGCCGCCCGCCGATGGCCGCCGCCGAATTCCTCCGCGGCAAGCCGGTGCCGGTGGGCACGGTGCTGCGGTGACCCGCTTTGCGCTGACCCTCGAATTCGACGGCGGGCCGTTCTTCGGGCTGCAGCGGCAGGACAATGGGCCGAGCGTCCAGGGCGCGATCGAACGCGCGGCGTTCGAGATCACCGGCGAGGCGGTCACCCTGCACAGCGCCGGGCGCACCGACAGCGGGGTCCACGCGCTGGCGATGGTCGGCCATCTCGACGTGGCCAAGCCGATTGCGCCGTTCCGGCTGCTCGAAGCGCTCAATGCCCGGCTCCGCCCCGATCCGATCGCGGTCACCGCGTGCGAAGCAAAGCCCGACGACTGGCACGCGCGCTTCTCGTGCACCGGGCGGCGCTATCGCTACCTGATCCGCAACCGCCGCCCGCCGCTGACGCTCGAGCGTGGGCGCGCGTGGCACCTCACGCGCCCGCTCGATGCCGAGGCGATGGACCGCGCGGCACAGACGCTGGTCGGCCACCACGACTTCACCACCTACCGTTCGGCGCATTGCCAGGCCGCCAGCGCGGTCAAGACGCTTGATCGGCTGGCGGTGCGGCGAGACGGCGACCTGGTCATGATCGAGGCCGATGCGCGCAGCTTCCTTCACCACCAGGTCCGCTCGATGGTCGGCACGCTGGCACTGGTCGGACAAGGCCTGTGGCGCGAGGGCCAGGTAGCCGAGGCGCTGGAAGCCAAGGATCGCGCGGCACTAGGTCTCAACGCGCCGCCCGAGGGGCTGTATTTCGTGGCCGCGGTTTATCCGGACTGATCCTCCCCATCGCAAGTCGATAGGGAGGATTAGGGCGCCCCTTCCACCGGCACGTCTTCAGGCGGTCTCGTCCGTTCAGCCGGTGCGATGCGCACGCCGTTCTTGTCGAGCCGCACGTCGAACGGCACCCCGCGGATATCGGTCGAAAGCACCGCCTCGCCATTGCGGATGCCGATCGCGGTGTGGCCGTCACCCAGCGGAATGTCGTCAAGCGTGGGCAAGTCGAGCGGCTGGACCGGGCCTTGCGGGTTGGGCGAGGGCGCCGGGCGCGGCGGGGCGCGCAGGCCCAGCGCCTGCATCATGAAATCGCGCCAGATGCGCGCCGGCAACCCCCCGCCGTAAACCCCGGCCAGCGGGGTGTTGTCGTCGTTGCCGATCCACACGCCCACCACCAGCCCGCCGGCATAACCGACGAACAGCGCATCGCGGTTGTCCTGGCTGGTCCCGGTCTTGCCGAAATTGGCCACCGGGAGCGCCGCGGCGCGGCCGGTTCCGCGGCTGGTCACCTGGCGCAGCATCGCCTCGATCGCGTCGTGCTCGCGGCGCGGCAGGCTGTGGCGGCGGCCGACCCAGCTTTCCCACCACCGCGCATCGCCGGCGCTGATCGCGGTCGGGCGCACCGGATAGAGATTGGCCGCTACCCCGGCATAAGCGCCGGTCAATTCCATCAGCGTCATCGTCGAAGTGCCGAGCGCCAGGCTGGGGTCGCCCGCCGCCAGCGGCGAGCGCACCCCCAGATCGCGGGCCATGCCGATCACCGCGTCGTCGCCCGCCTTTTGCCACAGCCGGATCGCGGCGACGTTGCTCGATTCGGAAAACCCGTCCGCCAGCGTGATCGTCGGCGAGTAGCGCTCGCCCGAATTGTGCGGCCTGTACGATCCCTGGAGGATCGGGGTGTTGGGCACCGTGTCGCCTGGGCTCATCCCCTTGTGCAGCGCGGCCAGCCACACGAACAGCTTGAAGGTCGAACCCGGTTGGCGGCGCGCCTGGGTCGCGCGGTTGAACGGGCTCGCGGCGTAATCGCGCCCGCCGATCATCGCCACGACCTCGCCATTGGGCCGCATCGCCACCAGCGCCACTTGCGCACGGCCCAGCGGGGCGCGTGCGATGGCCTGGCGGGCGGCAGCCTGGAGCCGCGAATCGAGCGTCGTGCGGATGGTCTGGCGCGAGTAATTCGCCTCGGTCAACCGGCGCGCCTCGGGCAGCGCCCAGTCGGCAAAGTAAGTCCCGGTCGGCAAGTCGTTCCGCGCCCGGACATCGACGTGCGGGGTGGGCGCGGCGCGGGCCTGCGCGGGCGTGATGTAGCGCGCCTCGGCCATCGCCTTGAGCACCATCCGCATCCGCCGCGCGGCCCGGTCAGGATTGTCGGTCGGGGCATAGCGCGAGGGCGCCTGGAGCAACCCCGCCAGCATCGCCGCCTGCTCCAGTTTCAGCTTCTCCGGCTGGCGGTAGAAGTAATGCAGCGACGCGGCCCGCAGACCATAAGTGTTGTCGCCGAAATAGGCGTTTGACAGGTAGCGCTCGAGGATCTGGTCCTTGGTGAGCCACGCCTCGAGCCATAGCGCGATGAGCGCCTCGCGCGCCTTCCGGCCTAGGTTCTGCTTGGGCGTCAGGAACGTGAACTTGGCGAGCTGCTGGGTAATCGTGCTGCCGCCCTGCGTGCGCCCGGTAGTGACGTTGCTCCACGCCGCGCGGGCGATGCCGTAGGGATCGATGCCCCAGTGTTGGTAGAACCGCCGGTCCTCGATCGCGAGGAACGCCTGGGTCACGTGCGGTGGCAATCGGTTGACCGAGACCGGGCGGTCGACGCTCGCCCCGTTGCGCGCGATCGGGGTTCCGTCGGCGGCCAGCAGGGTGATCGCGGGCGGCGCGATCGGGCGCAGCGACTTCGACAGCGGCGCGGTCAGCGCCAGCCACAGGACGATGGCGACCAGCAGCAGCACCGTGCCGAGCGCGATCCGCTTGAGCCACCACCGCCGCGTGCGCCGCGGCGGAGCGAGCGGATCTTCGCCCGGCGCGGGGTCGTAAGCCGGCGCCAGCGGAATGGCCGCGAACGGATCGTCGAGCGAGCGCGGCGAGCGCCGCCACGGCCAGGGCTTGGGTGAGGGAAAGCGCGGGACGTCCATCGGAGCAACTGTATTAAGGGATCAACACAGCGATGGCGAGAGCCCGATTCAGAAATCGAGGCCAAGCGCGGCGAAAGCGTGGAATCCGCGGTCGCCGCTGTCGCCCAGCGTCGGACCGCCCGATGCGAGCAGGCGAAACGGACCCGGCAAGTCGTAGATCGCGCCCACGCCCAGGCTCGTAGAAGCCCGTCCGCCGACCGTGTCGGGACCTTGCCGGTCGGCCTCGACCCCCACCAGCAGCCGTTTGCCGAACTGCCGCGCCAGCGCCGCGCCGCCGGTCCAGTAGTCGCGATTTCCGGCGCCCGGGTTGATCGCATAGCCGCCGCCGCCGAACGCCGACCACGGCCCGAAATCCTTTTGCGCCCATACTGGCAGCAAGGCGGTGACCCGCCCCGCACCGAGGCCGCTGGTGGCCGTCGGCAGCGTTACGCCGGGAAACGCGGCGATCTGCACGCCCGCCGCCTCGTCGTGATAGAAGCGGTACTTAGCCGACACCGCCAGGTCGCCCGCACCCCACCGCCACCCGGTTGCATCGTGGGTGTAAGCCGCCGCGGGCAGCCCGACGGTGATCTGGAGGTTGGGGGCCGCGCCGTAATTGAGCTCCGCCCCGACGGAACCGGAATAATCCGCGCCCGCGCCCTCGGCTTCGAACAGCGGAGCGTAGATTTCCCAATGCCCGGCCT
>JBDSDC010000054.1:0-14130 GCA_039920725.1 Croceibacterium sp.
TCCCGAAACCGTGGCCAAAGTGGCCAAGCTGGCCCGCATCGCGATGAGCGAGGCCGAAGTTGCCGCGATGGTGCCCGAACTCAACGGCATCCTCGCCTGGGTCGAGCAGCTTGGCGAAGTCGACGTCAGCGGCGTTGCCCCGATGGCCAGCGTGATCCCGGGCGCGCTGCGCCTGCGCGACGATGTCGTGACCGATGGCGGCGTGCGCGACGCGGTGTTGGCCAATGCGCCCGCGCCCGAGCACGGCTTTTTCGGCGTGCCCAAGGTGATCGAATAATGACCGACCTGACTGACCTGGGCGTTGCCGCGATCCGCGACGGCGTGGCCGGAGGCGATTTCACCGCGCTCGAAGTGGCCGAAGCGTTCAATGCCAACGTCGCCGCCGCCGGCGCGCTCAACGCCTTTATCGTCACCACGCCCGAGCGCGCGGTCGAGGCCGCCACGGCCACCGATATCCGCCGCGCCTCGGGCGAACCGCTTGGCGCCATGGGCGGCGTACCGATCGGGATGAAGGACTTGTTCGCGACCAAGGGCGTCCAGACCACGGCGGCGAGCCACATCCTCGAAGGCTTCACGCCCGAGTACGAAAGCACCGTTTCCCAAAAGCTGTGGGACGCGGGCGCGGGGATGCTCGGCAAGCTCAACATGGATCAGTTCGCGATGGGCTCGTCGAACGAGACCAGCCATTTCGGCAACGTCGTCAGCCCTTGGCGCAGCCAGGGCGGCAACGCCGCGCTGGCCCCGGGCGGATCTTCGGGCGGGTCGAGCGCGGCGGTCTCCGCCCGGCTCGCGCCCGCAGCGACCGGGACCGACACCGGCGGGTCGATCCGCCAGCCCGCCGCGCTGACCGGGATCTGCGGGATCAAGCCGACTTACGGTCGCTGCAGCCGGTGGGGCGTGGTCGCTTTCGCCAGCTCGCTCGACCAGGCCGGGCCGCTCGCCCGCAGCGTCGAGGATTGCGCGCTGATGCTCGAGGCGATGGCCGGGTTCGATCCCAAGGATTCGACCAGCCTCGACCTGCCGGTGCCGGAGTGGGCCGCATCGCTCAACGCGAACCTGGCGGGCAAGCGTGTCGGCATCCCGCGCGAATATCGGATGGACGGGACCGATCCCGAAATCCTCGCTAGCTGGGACCAGGGCGCCGCCTGGCTCAAGGATGCGGGCGCCGAAGTCGTCGAGATCAGCCTGCCGCACACGCGATACGCGCTGCCCGCCTATTACATCATCGCGCCCGCCGAAGCCTCCAGCAACCTCGCGCGTTACGACGGGGTGCGCTACGGCCTGCGCGAGCTGCCCGCGGGCGCCAACCTGCAGGAAATGTACGCCGCGACCCGCGCCGCCGGGTTCGGCGACGAGGTCAAGCGCCGCATCCTGATCGGGACTTACGTGCTCTCAGCGGGGTTTTACGATGCCTATTACACGCAGGCGCAGAAGGTCCGCGCGCTGATCGCCCGCGATTTCGCCGAAGCCTGGGCCAAGTGCGACGTGATCCTCGCCCCGACCACGCCCAACGCCGCCTTCGCGCTGGGCGACAAGCTCGACGATCCGCTGGCGATGTACCTGAACGACGTGTTCTCGGTCCCCGCCAGCCTCGCCGGCCTGCCGGCGATGTCGGTTCCTGCCGGTCTCAACCGCGACGGGCTGCCGCTGGGGCTGCAGCTGATCGGCCGGCCGTTCGACGAGCAGGGCGTGCTCGACGCCGGCCTTGCGATCGAGCAGCGCGCCGGCTTCGACGCCCGGCCGGCCAGGTGGTGGTAGCGAACCCGAGCGCGACATCGCGCCTGCCCGATGGCGGGCGGTTTGTCGCCCTCGATGCACTGCGCGGGGTCGCGGCGCTGGGGATCGCGGTCCACCACATCAACGGCCGCGGGCCGCTGTTCGATATGCTCGGGCGGCTCGATCTGGGGCTGGCGGTCGATTTCTTTTTCGTGCTCTCGGGGTTCGTGATCGCTGCCAGCTATGGCGCGCGGCTGGCCCGGGGCTTTTCGATCGCGCGCTTCATGCTCCTGCGCTACGGCCGGGTGTGGCCGCTTCAGGCGGTGATGGTGGCCGCCTACCTCGCGCTCGAGCTCGTCTATCTCGCGTGGCATGGCGGCGGCGCAGTGGGGGGCCGAGCGCCCTTCACGGAAGCGCGCGATCCGGCGATGCTGCCGGCCTCCTTGCTGCTGGTGCAGGCGTTCGTTTTTCCGTTGCGCGATTCGTGGAACACCCAGGCGTGGTCGATTTCGGTCGAGGTGGGCTTATACCTCGCCGCCGCGGGCCTGTGGCGCATGCTTGGCCGCGCGGCGACTGCGCCGGCGGTTGTGGCGGCGCTGGCGGCGCTGGTGTTGCTCGATCTCGAGCGCACCGGCGGGTGGGACCAGGTGTTGCGCGGGATCGGCGGGTTCGGGCTGGGGATGGGGTGCTGGGCGCTGTGGGGGCCGTGGGCGCGGCTGCGGATTGGCAGGGCCCTCGCGACGCTGCTTGAAGCATTCGTGGTCCTGGGGGCGGCGGCGATCGTCGCCGGGTACACGGCTATGCTGACGGCGGACTTGCTGTTTGCGGCCACCGTGCTGGTATTTGCGCGCGAAGGCGGCGCGCTCAGCCGGTTGTGCCGAACCGCGCCATTGGTCTGGCTCGGCACGCTGTCTTACTCGCTCTACATGGTCCACGGATTCGTCTTCGGGCGCATTTTCGACGGACTGGCGCTGGTTCAGCTGCAGATCGGGGCGCACTGGGTCGAGGCGACAGTCGGCGGGATTGACCGGTTGGTCGTGCCGGCGCCCGTGGCGCTGGCGGTGATGGCCGCGATGCTGGCCGCGGCTTTGGCGGCAGCCTGGCTCGTGTGGCGGTGGGTCGAAGCGCCCGCGCGCGAGTGGTCGCGCCGGCGGGCGGCGGCGATGGGCGTGGGGCGTGAGGAACGCCGCGCCCCGACGATTTGACCCTCCCGGCGCCAATCGTTATCGGAGCGGCATGAGCACATTGTGCAATGCAACATCGGATCACGCCCCGCGTGAACGCTTCGTCGCGCTCGATTCGTTGCGCGGGCTCGCGGCGCTGACGGTGATGTTCTATCACATGGGCAATGTCGGGTGGATCGCCGCGCTGCACCCGTTTCGCCTCGGGTGGATGCTGGTCGACTTCTTCTTCGTCTTGTCGGGCTTTGTGATCGCGATGAGTTACGGTGCGCGGCTGGCGCAGGGCTATCCGCGCGGGCGTTTCCTGCTCGTCCGGCTGGGGCGGATCTATCCGCTGCATATCGTCACGGTCGCGGGGTTCGTGGCGCTCGAATGGCTAGTGTTCCGCCCAATCCTTCACGAATCCCATTCGCTGGACGCGCTGTTTCGCGGTGTGTTCCTGCTTGACGCTTTCGCGCGCGGGGCGGGAAATTTCTTTGCCCCGGTAAGCTGGGCAGTGGGGGTTGAGCTGGTGCTCTACGTCCTCGCCGCCGGGCTGTTCGGGCGCGGGCGCTGGGCGATGGGAATCGCGCTGGTGCTGGCGGGTGCGTCGGCCTGGGCGTTGATCGCCGGCTTCAATGTGATCGGCTTCGGCCGCCTGCTCCAGCGCGGGCTGCTCGGCTTTCCGCTCGGGGTGGCGTGCTTCTGGCTCCACCGCCGCTTCCGCGGGGTCGAGCCGGGGAAGGGCTGGCTGAGCGTGGCCGAGTGCGCGCTGCTGGCCGGGCTGGCGGGATGGATGTGGCTGCCGAGCCAGGGCGGTGCGGCGATCCCGGTCACCGATCTGCTCTATGCGGCGATAGTGCTGGTGTTCGCGCGCGATGGCGGACTTGCCAGCCGGGCGTTGCAGGTGCGGCCGCTTGTGGCGCTCGGCCAATTGTCGTTCGCGCTCTATATGGTCCACTTGTACTTCATCATCCTGCCCAACCGGTTTTTGCCGGGGCTGTTTGCCGCGCTGGGCCATGCCGAGTGGGTCGCGCCCGGCCGCCACACTTTCGGCCTCGAGAGCGTGGCCCCGCCGCCGCTCATCGCGACTGTCCTGACGCTGGCGGTGGCGGGGCTGGCGCTGGGCACCGCATGGCTCGCCTGGCGCTTCATCGAGGAACCGGCGCGCGAGTGGACGCGCCGGTTCGCGCCAGCTTCCACCCAGCCACACAGCGCCGCGCCGGAACCGGCCGCGATCTGAGGCTTTAATCCTGCCGCAACCCGCCCTATCGGCTGAGGCATGAGCGAAACAAGCTACCGCATCCACGGCGCCACCGGCGAATGGGAAGTCGTGATCGGGCTGGAAGTCCATGCCCAGATCACCAGCAAGGCCAAGCTGTTCAGCGGGGCGGCGACCGCCTTTGGGGCCGAACCCAACAGCCAGGTCAGCCTGGTCGATGCGGCGATGCCGGGAATGCTCCCGGTGCCCAACCGCGAATGCATCCGCCAGGCGGTGCGCACGGGGATGGCGGTGGGCGCGCAGATCAACGCGTGGAGCCGGTTCGACCGCAAGAACTACTTCTACGCCGACTTGCCGCAGGGCTACCAGATCAGCCAGTTGTATCATCCGCTGGTCGGCGAAGGGTCGCTGACCATCGACGCCGACGAAAAAGCCCCCGACACGGTCAAGACCATCGGGATCGAGCGCATCCATATCGAGCAGGACGCGGGCAAGCTGATGCACGATCAGCACCCGAGCATGAGCTACGTCGATCTCAACCGCTCGGGCGTGGCGCTGATGGAGATCGTCAGCCGCCCCGACATGCGCTCACCGGCAGAAGCCGGCGCCTATGTCCGCAAGCTGCGCGCGATCCTGCGCTACGTCGGCAGCTGCGACGGCAACATGGAGGAAGGCTCGATGCGCGCAGACGTCAACGTCAGCGTACGCAAGGTGGGTGGGGAAGGGGACAAAGAGGCCGAGCTCGGCACCCGGACCGAAACCAAGAACGTCAACTCGGTGCGGTTCGTGATGCAGACCATCGAGCACGAGGCGCGGCGCCAGGTGTCAGTGCTCGAGGACGGCGGCAAGATCGTCCAGGAAACGCGCCTGTTCGATCCCGGCACCGGCACCACGCGCTCGATGCGGAGCAAGGAAGACGCGCACGATTATCGCTACTTCCCCGACCCGGACTTGCTCCCGCTTGAACTTGACGCGGCGTTCCTCGCCGAGTGCCGCGCCAGCCTGCCCGAACTCCCCGACGCCAAGCGCCGCCGTTATGGCGAGACGCTGGGGCTGAGCGCTTACAACGCGCAGGTCCTGACCGCCGAAGTCGAGACCGCGCGCTGGTTCGAAGCGTTGCTGGCGGAGACGGCAAGCGCGCAAGCCAAGCCCGAGGCCGAGGTCGCCAAACAGGCCGCCAACTGGCTGATTTCCGAATTCTTCGGCGCGCTCAACAAGGCTGGGCATGAGCTGGCGGACAGCCCGATAAACTGCTCGGCGGCGGCGGAATTGCTCGCGCTGGTGGGCAAGGGCACGATCTCGGCCACCATCGGCAAGCAAGTGCTCGAAACCATGCTGGCGACCGGCGACAGCGCCGCCGCGATCGTCGAGCGCGAAGGTCTCAAGCAGGAGAGCGACAGCGGGGCGATCGAAGCCGCGATCGACCAAGTGCTGGCCGCCAACGCCGACAAGGTCGCGCAGTTCAAGGCGGGCAAGGAAGCGCTGTTCGGATTCTTCGTCGGCCAGACGATGAAGGCCATGCAGGGCAAGGCCAACCCGCAGGTCATTAACGAGTTGCTCAAAGCGAAGCTGGCCGGTTGAGCGAGGCGCCGCGCCCGCCGCTGCCGCCGTTCACCGCGGCAAGCGCCGCAGTGAAAGTGCGGCTGGCGGAAGACGCGTGGAACACCCGCGATCCGGCGCGGGTGGCACTGGCTTACACGCCCGGCAGTCAGTGGCGCAACCGCGGCGAATTCGTCACCGGGCGTGCCGCGATCGAGGCGTTCCTGATGCGCAAATGGGCGCGTGAGCTCAACTACCGGCTTATCAAGGAGCTGTGGGCCTGCGCGGGAAACCGCATCGCGGTGCGCTTCGCTTACGAATGGCATGATGCTGCCGGCCAGTGGTTCCGCTCCTACGGAAACGAGAACTGGCAGTTCGACGCGGGCGGGCTGATGGAGCGCCGCCTGGCGAGCATCAACGACCTGCCGATTGCGGAAACCGCGCGGTTGTTCGCGTGGCCGCAGGGGCGCCGGCCAGACGAACACCCGGGCCTGTCCGACCTCGGACTCTAACCGAGTAGCAACGCGCCCGCCGCCGCCCCCGCGGCGACGATCGCGGGCGTGACCCACTTGCCCTTGAGCCGCCACGCGGCGAGCGCGGCGAGCAGCAGGATCGGCAGCGCGAGGAGCGGAGCCGAGAGCCGTTCGAACACCGACATCGCCAGCTGCACCAGCGTCGCGGCGATGATCCCGACCGCCGCCGCCGCCACGCCGTCGAGCGTGCGCTGGAGGCGCGGGTGGTCGACCACGTGCTCGAGGCGCTCGTAGAAAATCAGCGAGAACGCGAAGGCGGGCAGGAACATACCCGCGGTGATCGCAAGCGCGCCCGTCAGCCCGCCCGCGATGTAACCCACGAACGTCGCGAAGATCACCAGCGGCGCGGGCAGCACATTCGCCAGCGCGACGCCGTCGAGGAACGTCGCATCGCCCAGCCATCCGCGCCCGACCGTGTCCGCGCGGACGTAGGGAATCGCGGTGTAAGCGCCGCCGAAGGTCAGCAGTCCGCCCTTGAGCCCGGCGACGAACAGCGCCAGCGGAGCGGCCAGCGCGGCGGCTGGGGCAAGCGCCGCAACCATCGGCTCTGCGGGCAGAAACAGCCACGCGCCGAGCACGATCAGAGCGGCAAGCGCGACTACCGCCGATGTCCGCCCGGCGCGCGCATAAGCGAAGGCGCCAGCGACCAGCGGGACCCAGAACGGCAAGCTGAGCAGGGTCGCGGCGGCGGCCAGCGCGGCCACGCCCCACAGCGCCCAGTCGGCGAGGATATGCTGCCCGATCCGCTGGACAGAGCGAGCGATCACCGCCAGCACCGCCACTTGCACGCCGAGCATGATCCCGGCGAGCTGCGGCTGCCCCGCGATGTATTCCGAATAAGCCCACGCGCACCCCAGCATCAGCACGAAACCGGGGAGCATGAACGCGAGGCCGGCGAGCAGCCCGCCGATGCGCCCGCGCGCCATCAGCCCCATGTGGACGCACAGTTCGTGCGCTTCGGGCCCCGGCAGGACTTGCATCACCGCCAGCAGGCGATTGAAACGCGCGCTCGAAATCCACCGCTCGTCCTCGACCAGCGTCTGGCGGATCAGCGCGATCTGCGCGACCGGTCCGCCGAACGCGAGCAGGCCGAAGCGCAGGAACTTGGCGAACAGCTCGGCCAGCGACAGTCGCGGGATCGCGGTCGCCTCGGGAGTGACCGTCATGGCCGCTAGAACTGCTCGGCCAGCAAGTACTCGATCGGCAGGCCCAGGGTCTTGAGCTGGCCGTCGATCTTGGCGCGGTCCCCCACCACCAGGATCAGCAGGTTGTCGGCCCCGAGGTACTGCCTGGCCGCCGCGTCGATCGCCGGTGCGCCCAGGCTCCGGTAAATGCCCGGCAGCCGCGCATAGTAATCGTCGGGCCGGCCGAGCAACCGGTTGCGCAAGATCGCGCCGAGCACCTGGCCGTTGGTTTCGAAGTTGGTCGGCAGGTTGCGGATGTTGCCTTCGGTCACCCGCTGCAGCTCGGTCGCATCGATGCCCCTGGTGGCGGGAAACGCCGCCATGTCGGCCAGGATCAGGCGGATCGAATCGGCCGTGCGGTCGGCTTGCACCGGGCTGAGCACCGCCAGGCTGCGCGGCCCGGACACCCACGGCACGCTGCTGCTGACGCCGTAAGTCCAGCCCTTGTCCTCGCGCAAGTCGCTCATCAGCCGCGACAGGAAGCCGTTGCCGAGCACTTCGTTGGCGAGCCCGAGCGCCTCGACCCCGCGCGCGGTGCCGGCGAGCGGCAGGACGCGGCCGAGCACCAGGACGCTTTGCGGCGAATTGGGGCGGTCGATCAGGACCAGCCGAGTCCGCGCGAGCGGTGTCGGCAGCGTCAGATCCTTGCGCGGTGCTGCCGAAGGTGGGGCGCGCCACGCGCCGAACGCGGCCTCGAGCCGGGGCAGAAGCTGGGCCATGGTCACATCGCCAACCACCGTCACCTGGGCCAGGTCCGGCCGCAACCACTTGTCATGCTCGGCGGCCAGTCCTTGCGGGGTGAGCGCGGCGATGACCGCGGACTTGCCGCTGCCGCCGACCAGGCCGTAGGGGTGCTGGCCGCCATAGATCAGCGGGCCGAAAGCGCGCTGGGCCAGGCCGACAGGATCGGCCTGCTCCTGGGCTATTTCCGCCAGCCGCTGCGCCTTGACCCGGGCCACTTCGCCCGGCGTGAAAGCGGGATTGCGCACCACGTCGGCCATCAGCGCCAGCGACGGCGCGAGGTTGGCGATGAGCGCGGTCAGCGAGACAGTGCTTTGATCGGCCGAGGTGCCGGTGCCGATCGACGCGCCCAGCCGTTCCTGTTCGATGGCGATGTCCTCCGCGCTGCGCGTAGTCGTCCCTTCCTCGAGCAGGCCCATCATCAGTGATTGCGTGCCGGCCCGGGCATTGCCGTCGGCCGCGTCGCCAGCGTCAAACGTCAGCGCGAGCGAGACTTTGGGGATCGCAGTGCGCCGCGCGAGCGAGACCGGCATGCCATTGGACAGGGTTGCGTGCTCGACCACTGGAAATGTCAGATCGGCGACCGGCGCGACGGGCGGCGCGATGCGCGGGGCGCCTCTGATTGGCTTGGGGGCGGCTGCAGTCGGCGCTCGTGCAGGCGCTGGCCCGCCGGCGGAACTGTCCCACCCGCCCAGCCCGGCCCCGTCCTCGGTCCGCTCGCCGGGCACGACCTTCAGCGTATAGGCGGGCCGGGTCAGCCACCGCTGGAGCGCCGCGGTCACCTCGGCAGGGGTGATGCTCGCCAGCCGCTCGAGCTCCTTTTTGTAATTCTCGGGATCGCCCGTGTAGAGCTGTCCCTCGGCCAGCGTCGCGCCCTTGCCGGACATGCCGCCGACCAGTTCGAGCAGCCCGATCTGGCTCGAGACCAGCTGGGTGGCCGCGCGGCGCAGCTCATCCTCGGTCGGGCCCTTGGCGACGAAGTCGGCGATGACCTGGTCGAAGCGCGCCTGCGCGTGGGCCACCTCGACGCCCGGCTTCACGTCCATCGTCGCTTCGAGGATCCCGATCTGCTCTTCATGCTGGACGCCGGCGGTGACCGAGACGGCCAGCTCCTCGCCGCGCACCAGCGCGTTGTCGAGCCGCGAACTGGCGAGGCCGCCGAGGACGTAGAGCCCGGCGGCGAGTGGCACCGCGTCGGGGTCGGTCTGCCCCGGCCCGCTCCACAGGCGATAAATGCGCGTGACCGGAACCTGGTCGGTCATCGTCTCGTTCACGGGCGCGGCCAGCGTGACCGGCCCGGCAGCGACGGGCGCGACAGCCGGACCGCGCGGGATGTCCCCGAACCAGCGCTCGGCAGCCGCGCGCGCGGTCGGCGCGTCGATGTCGCCCGCGAGCGCCAGGACCACGTTGTTGGGCCCGTAGTGGTCGGCAAACCACGCGCGCACGTCGGCCAGCGTGGCGGCGTCGAGGTCGGCCATCGAGCCGATCGGCGCGTGGTGATAGGGGTGCCCGACCGGAAACAGCGTCTCGCTGAGCTTGTAGCGGACCAGCGCATAAGGCTCGCCGTCGGCCTGGCGCTTCTCGTTCTCGACCACGCCGCGCTGCTTATCGAGCTTGTCCTGGCTGACCGCGCCGAGCAGGTGCCCCATGCGGTCGCTTTCCTGGAACAGCGCCAGGTCCAGCGCGCCAGTTGGCACCGTTTCGACGTAATTGGTCCGGTCCGACGAGGTCGAACCGTTGGTGCTGGTCGAGCCTGCCGCTTCGAGCGGGATGTCGTAGTTGGCGACATTCTCGCTGCCGCCGAACATCAGGTGCTCGAACAAGTGGGCGAAGCCGGTATGGCCGCGCGGCTCGTTCTTGGCCCCGACACGGTAGTAAACGGTCACCCCGACGATTGGCGCCTTGCGGTCGGTGTGGACCAGCACGGTCAACCCGTTGGGCAGAGTGAAGCGCTGGTAGGGAATCTGGACCTGACTGACCAGCGCCGCGAGCGGGGCCGCGCCCGCGATTGCCGCCGGGGCGGGCGGGACAGTCGCACAACCGGCGAGGGCGAGGGGCAGCGCGGCAAGCGCGAACCAGCGGAGAGGTGTCATTCCGGGCGGCATAGCACGCGACCGCGCGGCGGCTCCAGCGTCAGGCGAAGGCTTTGGCCGCTCCGCCGGACTTGCCGATGCGGACCGGGGCGCTTTCGCGCATCGCCCACATCGCGCTGGCGCCGATCAGCGTGACCACGGTGAGGTACCAGGCGATCGACATTGAGCTCCCGGTGACGTGAAGCAGCCAGGTGACGACCAGCTGCGTGCTGCCGCCGAAGATCATCACCGGGAGCGAATAGACCAGCGCGAAAGTGCGGCTTCGCACCGCGCGCGGGACGCTTTCGCTGATCGCAGCGTAAGTCGCCCCGCTCATGAAACTGCCCACCGCCGACATCAGCAGGTTCGCGCCGATAAAGCTGACCGCGTCGCGGCTATGCGTCAGCCACAGGAAACACGGGACGATGCACGCCGCGAACGCCAGCTGCGACCACACTTGTACCGGACGCCGCCCGATCCGGTCGCTGAGCGCGCCGCCCGACATGACCGAGATCACCCCGATTGCGTTGTTGGCGAATTCGCCCCCCTGCGACACGGTGGCGGACAAGTGCAGCGTGTTCTGACCATAAGTGGTCATATAGTTGAAAATGTAGGTCCCGATGGTGCCGCTGGCGATGATGATGAATCCACATATCACCGGCCGCAAGTAGGTGTGCAGCGCGCCCGGGACCGCCGCCTGGCGGTGCTCGGGCGCGTGGGTATCGGGCAATGAATTGCGGATCCAGATCGCGAAGGGAACGATCGAAACGCCCAGCAGCATGGCAATCCGCCAGCCGTAGGCGCTCAATTCCGCATTGGTCAGGAACAGGCTAAGCACCAGTCCCACCCCCGCACCCGCGCTAGCTGCCACGCCCTGGCTGGCGCCCTGCCAGCTCATCGTCCAGCCGCGGTTGCGGGTGGTCGCACTCTCCATCATGTAAACGGTTGCCGAGCCGACTTCGCCGCCCAAGGCAAACCCCTGCAACATCCGCGCGATTACCGCGATAATAGGTGCCGCGATGCCGATGCGTGCATAGCCCGGCGTCAGCGCCAGCAGCGCGATTCCGGTACCCATCAGCACCATGCTCAGCAGCATGGCCGGCTTGCGTCCGACGCGGTCCGCAAAGCCGCCGAGCACGAACGCGCCGAGAGGGCGGGTGAGAAATCCCGCCCAGAAAGTGCCCAGCGATCCCATCAGACTCAGAAACGCGCTCTGCGAGGGGAAGAAGGTGTGCCCGATCTCGATCGCGAAGAACGCGAAAGTTACGAAATCATAGAATTCGAGGCCGTTGCCGATAGTCGCCGCGGCAATCGCCTGGCGCCGCTGGCGGGGCGTGAAATCGAGTTCTGGATCTATCGGCAGTCCGCCATCGACAGCCACTTCCATGTGCTCGCACCCTTCGCTGGAGAGACGCGAGGATGGCACGCGGTCGGGCATTGCTCTAGTAAATTATCAGGTTACCTATCGGACTAACACACCGGCCTCTTGTGTTACCGAAATGCAACACCATCTGGCCATGGCAGAGGCAACGAGGGCGCTCATGAATCTCGAAAAGTTCACCGACCGTGCGAAGGGCTTTTTGCAATCGGCGCAAACGGTTGCGATCCGCCTGAGCCATCAGCGGATTGGCCCGGAGCATTTGCTTAAGGCTTTGCTCGAGGACAGCGAGGGCATTGCCGCGGGACTGATCAAGCGCGCCGGCGGCGATCCGAAGGCGGCAGTCGACAAAGTCGACCAGGCGCTCGCCAAGGTCCCCGCGGTGACCGGCTCGGGCGCGCAGAGCACCCCCGGCCTCGACAACGACGCGGTGCGCGTGCTCGACCAGGCCGAAAAGGTCGCCGACAAGGCGGGCGACAGCTTCGTCACTGTCGAGCGCCTGCTGCTCGCGCTGGCGCTGGCCAAGACCACCGTAGCGGGCCAGGCACTCCAGGCGGCGGGCGTGACGGCCGAGGGACTCAACGGCGCGATCAACGAATTGCGCGGCGGGCGCAGTGCTGACAGCGCCAGCGCCGAGAACGCCTACGACGCGATGAAGAAATACGCCCGCGACCTGACCCAGGCGGCGCGCGACGGAAAGCTCGATCCGGTGATCGGCCGCGACGAGGAAATCCGCCGCACGATCCAGATCCTCGCCCGGAGGACCAAGAACAACCCCGTTCTGATCGGCGAGCCGGGCACCGGCAAGACCGCGGTGGTCGAGGGCCTGGCGCTGCGCATCGCCAACGGCGACGTGCCCGACAGCCTGAAGGGCCGCGCGCTGATGAGCCTCGACATGGGCAGCCTGATCGCCGGCGCCAAGTACCGCGGCGAGTTCGAGGAGCGGCTCAAGGCGGTGCTCGACGAGGTCAAGGGCGCGGCCGGGCAGATCGTGCTGTTCATCGACGAGATGCACACGCTGATCGGGGCGGGCGCGTCCGAAGGCTCGATGGACGCCAGCAACCTGCTCAAGCCGGCGCTGGCGCGCGGCGAGCTCCATTGCATCGGCGCGACCACGCTCGACGAATACCAGAAGTACGTCGAGAAGGACGCCGCGCTCCAGCGCCGCTTTCAGCCGGTGTTCGTCGCCGAGCCGACGGTCGAGGACACGGTCAGCATCCTGCGCGGGCTCAAGGAAAAGTATGAGCTGCACCACGGGGTGCGGATCACCGATGCCGCGCTGGTCGCGGCGGCGCAGCTCAGCAACCGCTACATCTCCGACCGCTTCCTGCCCGACAAGGCGATCGACCTGATGGACGAGGCGGCCAGCCGCATCCGCATGGAAGTGGAAAGCAAGCCCGAGGAGATCGAGGGGCTCGACCGGCGGATCATCCAGCTCAAGATCGAGGAGCAGGCGCTCGGCAAGGAAAGCGACCGCGCAAGCAAGGACCGACTGGCCGCGCTGCGCGAGGAGCTGGCGGGGCTCGAGGAACGCTCGGCCGAGCTGACAACGCGGTGGCAGAACGAGCGCGACAAGATCGCCGCCGAAGGCAAGGTGAAGGAGCAGCTCGACGCCGCGCGGATCGAGCTCGAGCAAGCCCAGCGTTCGGGCGATCTCGCCAAGGCCGGCGAGCTGACTTACGGGCGCATCCCCGATCTCGAAAAGCAGCTCGACCAGGCCGACGGCGAGAGCGGCAACGCGTTGCTGCGCGAGGAAGTGACCGAGGACGACATTGCCGCGGTCGTCAGCCGCTGGACCGGGATTCCGGTCGACCGGATGATGCAAGGCGAGCGCGACAAGTTGCTCAACATGGAGCAGGCGATCGGCGCGCGCGTGATCGGCCAGGCTGACGCGGTGACCGCGGTCTCGAAGGCCGTGCGGCGGGCCCGCGCGGGGCTGCAGGACCCGAACCGCCCGCTCGGCAGCTTCCTGTTTCTCGGCCCGACCGGCGTCGGCAAGACCGAGCTGACCAAAGCGCTCGCGGCGTTCCTGTTCGACGACGACCGGGCGATGGTCCGCATCGACATGAGCGAGTTCATGGAAAAGCACGCGGTCGCCCGGCTGATCGGCGCCCCGCCGGGCTACGTCGGCTACGAGGAGGGCGGGGTGTTGACCGAGGCGGTGCGCCGGCGGCCGTATCAGGTGGTGCTGTTCGACGAGGTCGAGAAAGCCCATTCCGACGTGTTCAACGTGCTGCTGCAAGTGCTCGACGACGGCCGGCTGACAGATGGCCAGGGGCGGGTGGTCGATTTCTCGAACACCCTGATCATCCTCACCAGCAACCTCGGCAGCCAGTACCTCGCCAACTTGGACGAGGGGCAAGACGTCGAAAGCGTCGAGCCGCAAGTGATGGACGTGGTGCGGGCGCATTTCCGGCCCGAGTTCCTCAACCGGCTGGACGAGATCATCCTGTTCCACCGGCTGGGCCACGACCACATGGCGCCGATCGTCGAAATCCAGGTGGCGCGGGTTCAGGCCTTGCTCAAAGACCGCAAGATCGTGCTCAGCCTGACAGAAGCGGCCAAGCGCTGGCTCGGACGGGTGG
>JBDSDC010000055.1:0-7017 GCA_039920725.1 Croceibacterium sp.
TGGTGGACCGGAAACGGCTGGTCGCGCCATGTGGAGGACGCGGCGGACGTCGGCGACGGCGGCGAGCAGATCCTCGCGGTCGAAGACGCTGCGTGCCGGGTCAACGGCGGCTATGTGATCGACGCGGCGGCGGATGCCGAAAGCGTTCGGCCGGCGCATATCAAAGACCGCGTCCGTGCCTATGGCCCGACCGTCCGCCCGGACCTGACCCTCAAACCCGCCGACCCGAACGCCGGCAGCTGGGTGATCTGATGTACAAGTATGACAAGTACGACCACGCAATGGTCCAGGCGCGCGTCGAGGAATTCCGCGACCAGACGCGCCGGCGCCTCGCCGGGCACCTGACCGACGACCAGTTCAAGCCGCTGCGGCTCAAGAACGGGCTGTACTTGCAGCTCCACGCCTACATGCTGCGGGTGGCGATCCCTTACGGGACACTCAATTCGGTCCAGATGCGCAAGCTGGCGCACATCGCGCGGGTCTATGACCGCGGCTACGGCCATGTCACCACGCGCCAGAACGTGCAGTACAACTGGATCAAGCTCGAGCAGGCGCCCGACCTCCTGGCCGAGCTGGCCGAAGTCGAGATGCACGCGATCCAGACCAGCGGCGAGTCCATCCGCAACGTCAGCGCCGACCAGTATGCCGGCGCCGCCGCCGACGAGATCATCGACCCCCGCCCGTGGGCCGAGATGCTGCGGCAGATGACCACCTTCCATCCGGAGTTCAGCTACCTGCCGCGCAAGTTCAAGATCGCGGTGATCGCCAGCGCCGAGGACCGCGCGGCGATGCGGTGGCACGATTTAGGCCTGCGGATCGTCAAGAACGCGGGCGGAGTGATAGGCTTCGAGGTCTACCCCGGGGGCGGCATGGGGCGGACGCCGTTCATCGCCTACAAGAGCCGCGAGTTCCTGCCCGCGAACCAGATCTTCAGCTACCTGCAGGCCGTCCTGCGGGTGTGGAACCGCCACGCCCGGCGCGACAACATCCACAAGCAGCGGATGAAGATTCTCGTCCACGAACTGGGCGAGGAGGAATTCACCCGCCAGGTCGAGGCCGAGTTCGAGCGTTTCCTCGCGCTCAAGACCGACTTTCCGCAGGCCGAATACGACCGCATCGCGGCCTATTTCGCGCCGCCCGCGTTCGAGACCGGCCTGAGCGAAGAGATCGACCGGTCGGACCCCGATTTCGCGCTGTGGGTCGACCGCCAGGTCGTGGCCCACAAGGCGCCGGGCTACGCGATCGTCAACGTGAGCCTGAAGCCGATCGCCGGGATCCCCGGCGACATCTCGGCCGACCAGATGGACCTCGTGGCCGATCTCGCCGAACGCTACAGCTTCGACGAGGTGCGCGCGACGCACGCGCAGAACCTGGTGCTGCCGCACGTGCGCAAGCAGGACCTCCACACGCTGTGGAGCGCGCTCAACGACGCGGGCCTGGGCGATGCCAACCTCGACCTCGTGACCGACATCATCGCCTGCCCGGGGCTCGACTATTGCAGCCTCGCCAACGCGCGCTCGATCCCGGTGGCGCAAAAAATCGCCGAGCGTTTCGCCGACCCCGACCGCCAGCGCGACCTGGGCGAGCTCAAGATCAAGATTTCGGGCTGCATCAACGCCTGCGGCCACCACCACGCGGGCAACATCGGCATTCTCGGCGTCGACCGGAAGGGCAGCGAGAGCTACCAGCTGCTGCTCGGCGGCTCGGGCGACGAGGTAACCACCCAGGCCAAGATCGCCGGCCCCGGGTTCGACGAAGCGGGCATCGTCGACGCGGTCGAGCGCGCGGTCGAGCAGTACCGCACGATCCGCGAGCCGGGCGAACGCTTCATCGACACTTACCGCCGCGTCGGCATGGATGGCTTCAAGGAGGCGATCTATGGCTGATGGCGCAAATTCGATCGCCAGCGCGGCGGGCGAGGTCAACGCGTTCCGCTTTCGCGACGATGCGGTGCCCGACGAGCCTGCGGTAAGCCTCGACGCATTCCTCGACCAGTCGAATGCGTGCTCGGTGCGGATCGAGGCCGGCGACGACGTCGAGAAGCTCTATCCGCACCTCGAACGGGTGCGGCTGGTCGAGATCGACTTCCCGCGCTTCCGCGACGGGCGCGGCTTCTCGAGCGCGCGGCTGCTGCGCGAGGCCGGCTACTCCGGCGAAATCAAGGCCACCGGCGACGTGCTGGTCGACCTGATCTACTTCATGCGCCGCTGCGGGTTCGACAGCTTCGCCCCCGACGTGCCGTTCAACCCCGCGGACGCCGAAGCCGCGTTCGGCCGCTATCCGTACGTCTACCAGCACGCCGAGGACGACGCGGTACCGATCTGGAAACTGCGTCATGGCTAGCCGCGCAATCGACTACATCGACAGCGCGCCGCGGTTCACGCAGTCCGATGCCGACGCGCTGAACGCGCGCTTCGCGGGCGTCGACACCGCGGCGATGCTGCGCGAGCTGTTCGCCGGGAGATCGCTCGGACGGGTGGCGGTGGTCTCGTCGTTCGGGACCGAAAGCGCGGTGCTGCTGCACCTGGTCGCCAGCGCCGACCCGGCGATCCCGGTGATCTTCGTCGATACCCAGAAGATGTTTCCCGAGACGCTCGCTTACCGCGAGACGCTGAGCGGGCTGCTGGGCCTGGCGAACAGCTCGGTGGTGCAGCCCGACCAGGCGGTGCTGGCAGCGAAGGATGAGAACGGCCTGCGCTGGTCGTGGGACCCGGACGGGTGCTGCGAAATCCGCAAGGTCGAGCCGCTCAAGCGCGCCAAGCACGGGCTCGACGCATGGATCTCGGGCCGCAAGGCGTTCCAGTCGGTCACGCGCCAGAACCTGCCGCGGTTCGAGATCGAGGACGGTCGGCTCAAGATCAATCCGCTCGGCGACTGGACCAAGCAGGACCTCGACGCCTACTTCGCCGCGCACGATCTGCCGCGCCATCCGCTCGAGGCCGAAGGCTACCTGTCGGTCGGCTGCCAGCCGTGCACCACCACGGTTGCGCCGGGCGAAGACCCGCGCGCGGGCCGCTGGCGCGGGTGGGACAAGACCGAGTGCGGCATCCATTCGCCGGACGATCCGGCCGCGCCCGCGGGCGGCGACGAGCTACCCCCGGGCTACGAACCGGCGTTTTAGGTCCTTCTCTCTGTGGGAGAGGGCTTTTTACTGACCGCCGCCCTGGAAGCGCGCGATCATCGCCGCGCGGAAGGCGTCGCGCTCGGCCTTGGTCAGGTTGCCGTCGTGATCCGCGTCCTGCAGGTCGAACCGGCGCAGCTGCGCGGCGACGTATTCGTCCTTGGTCTGGGCCGGCGGAGGTCCGCCCGCACCACCACCGCCACCGAAGCCGCCGCCGCCAGGAAATCCGGCGCGGCGTTCCTCTGGGGTTAGCGAACCATCGTGGTTGGCGTCGAGCTGGGCGAAACGCTCGCCCGCGGCCTTGGTAGCATCGGCCTTGGTCGCCGTTGCATCGCCATAGGGATCGGGCGGCGGACCGCCTTGCGCGAGCGCCGGAACCGCCAGTGCGGCGGCCGCCGCAACGACAGCGATGGTCAAAATCTTCATCTTTTCCACTCCATCCATGCTCGCGCTCGTCACGAGCCAATCCCCTGCCCGTGCGCACTCTGCGCGAAGCTTGATCACGCGCAAAGTCCTACAAAGTCGCGATTTGTCGCGCGACTACAACCAACCGTGCGCGCGGTACCATTCAGCGGTGTCCTTGAGTCCCGCGGGCGTGGCGATCCACGGTTGCCAGAACTCGGCGGGCACCGCGCGCTCGGCGCGGCTGACCCAGTCGGGGTGAGTCATGTAGCCGACGCGGTCGGCGGTCAGCCTGGCCTTGTCGCCGCGAAACAGCCGGTCGAGCCGCGACACACCCGACAGCACCCGCTTCGACAGCTGCGGCACACGCACCTTGCGCCCGACCGCCGCGCCGATCGCCAGCGCCAGCTCGCGGTGACTCCGGCCCCCTGGCTGGCCGTCGTCGGGCTCGAAGATGCGCCCCTTTACCGCCGGGCCCCCGGGGATCAGCGCCAGTACCAGGCGGGCCAGATCATCGACGTGCATGATCGAGGCGCGGCCCTTGGCGGGCACCGGCACCACGCCCCAGCGCGCGGCCTTGAACAACTCGAGGATTTCGCGGTCGCGCGGGCCGTAGATCGCCGGGGGGCGCACGATGGTCCAGTCGAGCCCACTGGTCTGGACGGCCTCCTCGGCGAGCCGCTTGGACTTGCCGTATTCGGACAGGCCCGGCTCGCGCGCGGCGAGCGAGGATACCAGCACCAACTGCTGCACTCCGGCCGCGCGCGCCGCCTCGACCACCGCTTCGGTCCCCGCCACATTGCCAGCGTGGAAGCCCGCCGCATCGGGCGCGTTGACGACCCCGGCGATATGCAGCACCGCCTCCGCGCCGCTCACCAGCTTGGCGAGCGCGGCATGATCGGCGAGATCGCCCGCGACCCACTCGATCCCGCCGCGCGGCGTCATTACGCGCCTAGTCAGTGCCCTTACGGGGATTTGCCGGCGCTCCGCCTCATCGAGCACCGCCTGCCCGACAAAGCCGGTGCCGCCGGTGACTGCCAGAGTCATGCGCGAACCGTCACAGCAGGACCAACTGGTCGCGGTGGATCACCGCCGAGCGCGGAGCGTAACCGAGCAGGCCGGCGTGCTCCTCGCTTCGCCGGCCGCGGATCAGCGCCACGTCGCTCACGTCGTACTCCGCCAGGCCCTGCGCGATGGGGCGCCCCGCGCCGTCGTGCACAGCCACCGGATCGCCGCGCGCGAACGCCCCGTCGATGCCGGTGATGCCGCTGGCGAGCAGGCTGCCGCCCTTAAGCAGCGCGCGGGCGCAGCCGTCATCGACGATCAGCGTGCCCTTGAGCCGCTGGCGTCCGCCAAGCCACGCCTTGCGCGCCCCGTCGCGCCGAATAGGGACGAACAGCGTCCCGAGATCCTGGTCAAGCGCGCGCGCGAGCGGGGCCTGGTGGGTGCCGTTGACGATCGCCAGCGCGATCCCTGCCCGGGTGGCGATTTCCGCCGCCTGGAGCTTGGAGGTCATGCCGCCCGAGCCGAGGCCCGAGCCGGACGCCCCGCTCGCCATGGCGTGGACTTCGGCGGTCACGCCCTCGATCCGCGGCAACAGCCTGGCGCCAGCCTGGCGCGGGTCACGGTCGTAGAGACCGTCGACATCCGACAGCAGCACCACCGCCCGCGCCTGCGCCGCTTGCGCCACGCGCGCCGCCAGCCGGTCGTTGTCGCCAAAGCGGATTTCGGCGGTGGCGACCGAATCGTTCTCGTTGATCACCGGCACCGCGCCCGCCTTGAGCAAGCGCCCGAGCGTGGCAGCGGCATTGAGATAGCGGCGGCGGTCCTCCAGGTCTTCGACCGTCAGCAGCAGCTGCGCCGCGGTCAGGCCGCGTTCGCCGAGCAGCTCGCTCCACAGCCCGGCAAGCGCGATCTGGCCGACCGCGGCGGCGGCTTGCGCATCGCTCAGGCTGCCGCGCCCGCGCTTGGGCAGGCCCAGCCGCGCCGCGCCCAGCGCGATCGCGCCCGAGCTGACCACCACCACTTGCTGGCCGCGCGTCGCGGCGGCGGCGATCTCGCCCACCAGCGAGGCCAGCCAGGCGCGGTTGGGCTGTCCGTCCGCGCCGACCAGCAAGGCCGAGCCGACCTTGAGCACCACGCACGGCGCGGCGCGGGGATCGGCCAGATCGGAAAGGCGCTCGATCGTCATGGGCGCGGGATTAGCGGGTGTGGTTTGAATTGAGAAGCGACCCCTTGGGGAGAGGGCATTTAGTCGAGCGGCGACCATTCACCGGGCTCACCGGAATCGTCCGCTTTCACGCGCGGGGTTTCGGTCGCGGTATGCGTGGGCAAGTGCGCCAGCACCGCGTCGAGCAGCGCCGGAATGCCCGCGCCGGTCGCGCCCGAGATCGGAAATACCCGCCCGGCCCCGGCGGCTTTCAACTCCTCGGCAAACGCGGCCACCAGTTCCGCATCGGCGAGGTCGATCTTGTTGAGCGCGATCAGGCGCGGCTTGTCCGCCAGCGCTTCGCCGTAAGCCTCGAGCTCGCGCTCGATCACTTGCATCGCGTCGGCCGGATCGGCGCCGGTGATGTCGACCAGGTGGATCAGCACCCGGCAGCGCTCGATATGACCGAGGAACCGGTCGCCGATCCCCGCGCCGTCGGCCGCGCCCTCGATCAGGCCGGGAATGTCGGCCAGCACGAACTCGCGCTCGCGGTGGCGCACCACGCCGAGCTTGGGCACCAGCGTGGTGAAGGCATAGTCGCCGACTTTGGCGCCGGCGTTGGAAACCTGGTTGATGAAGGTCGATTTGCCCGCGTTGGGCAGCCCCACCAGCCCCGCGTCGGCGAGCAGCTTGAGCCGCAGCCACACCGCGATCTCCTGCGCGGCGATGCCCGGCTGGTGTTGGCGGGGCGCGCGGTTGGTCGACGTCGCGTAGCTGGCGTTGCCGCGCCCGCCCAGGCCGCCTTCGAGCAGCACCACGCGCTGGCCCAGCTCGGTAAAGTCGGCGAGCAGCTCGCCGCGTTCCTCGTCGAACACTTGCGTGCCGACGGGCACCTCGATCACCAGGTCGTCGGCCCCGGCGCCGGTGCGGTCGCGGCCCATCCCGTGTCCGCCGCGCTTGGCCCGGAAGTGCTGGGTGTAGCGAAAGTCGATCAGGGTGTTGAGACCGGGCACGGCGACGAACACGATGTCGCCGCCCTTGCCGCCGTTGCCGCCGTCGGGGCCGCCGTACTCGATGTACTTCTCGCGCCGGAAGCTGACCGCTCCGGGCCCGCCCGCGCCCGAGCGGATGTATATCTTGGCCTGGTCGAGAAAGTGCATTCCTGTTTTGCCTCAAGCGCCGGCGGGGCCATCCGGCCCCTTGGCTATCCTCGCGCCTACGGCGCTGCGGGCGCGCATTCGCGCTTGCGGGCCGCTAGTCGCGGCCCGAACCATTCCAGGCCTAAGTGGTCAAGCGCTAATCGATCCGCGACTAGCGGACCGCAAGGCCGAACGGCCGTCGCGCC
>JBDSDC010000056.1:0-8720 GCA_039920725.1 Croceibacterium sp.
GGAAATCGGGCCGCGCGCGCCACAGCGCGGCGTGACGCCGCCATTCGCCGGCGAACCCGCGCTCGTCCTCCTCGGTGACCACTAGGCCGCGCACGAGATGGGACGCATTGGCGGCGAACCAGTGCACTACCCGCGGATCGAAGCTCATCACCGCCACCGGGCCCGAATAGCGCAGCAGCGCCTGGCGCACCGCCAGGCACAGCGGCGCGTAGGCCACATCTTTCCGCGACTTGATCTCGATCAGCAGCGGCACTTCGCCGCCGACGGCCTCGAGCAGCCGCGCCAGCGGCCAGATCGTGTCCTCGCTCGCGCCCAGCCGCAAGTGCGCCAGCGCCGCCGCCGGCTGCTCGCGCACCGGGCCGGCCGCTCCGGTCAGCCGGTCGAGGTCCCAGTCGTGGAACACCATCGCCTGGCCCTCGGCGCTTTGCTGGACGTCGCATTCGATGCCGAGACCGTGATCGAGCGCGGCGCGAAAGGCGCTGGGCGAATTCTCCAACCGGCCCGCGCCGTGGTATCCGCGATGCGCATAGAGACGCTCGATCAGCCAGCCGACCCGGGCGAACTGCGGCGCCGGGGCCAGCCGGCGGTCAAGCAGCCGATAGAGCAACGATCGCGTCCACCTCGACCGCCGCGCCGAGCGGCAGCGCCGCCACCCCGACCGCGCTGCGGGCGTGCTTGCCCGCCGCGCCGAGGACGTGGAACATCAGTTCCGAGGCGCCATTGGCGACTTTCGGCTGATCGGTGAAATCGGGGGTCGAGGCGACGAACACCCCCAGCTTGACGATCCGCTCGATCCGGTCGAGCGGGATCAGCGCGGCCTCAAGCTGGGCCAGGATCATCAGGCCGCAGGCTTGCGCCGCCGCGTGGCCCTGCTCGAGTGACAAGTCCTCCCCCAGCCGCCCGGTGACCAGCTTGCCGTCGACGAACGGCAATTGCCCGGAGATATGCGCCAGCTGGCCGTGGACGACCACCGGGAGATAAGCGGCGATCGGGGCCGCGGCCGCGGGCAAAGTCAGGCCCAGTTCGCGCAAGCGGGCGTGGACGCTCATGGTCGCTCTCCGTGCAGGCGGTGCAGCAGCCAGGGTAGCGCCGCCGTCCAGCTATCGATCCGCGCGTGAGCATGCCCCGCCCGATGCGCACATTCAATGTGCGGCGCGATGGCCGGCTCACCGCAGAAGTGCAGCCGGGCAACCTCAGGCACGACTTCGGCGGCCGATGCATGATGATGCCCGAGATCGTCGACGAACACCGCGCGGTTCGGGTGGTATTGCTCGACGATGCGCTTGATCGCCGGGCCCTTGGGACCCTGATTGGTGAACACCGGCACGTCGATCCCGTGACCGCGCAGCTGTGCGGCCCGGGCTGGGTGGTAGCGGTCGGCAAGGTTGGTGAGGACCACCACGTCGGCCTCGCGCTGCAGCTCGGCGATCGCCTGCGCAGCGCTTTCGATCGCCGTCTGGCGCGGCATTTCATGATCGAAGAACGCATCGAGGTAGCGCCACTTGTCCTCGTAGCTGAGGGGCTCGGTGCTTCCCGGCGGCACCATCGGCTGCGCGAACGGATTGCCGTCGAGCGAGAAATGGACCGCGTGCGCCTCGGCCATCCAGTCGCGGAAATGGCGGACCATGTGGAGCAGCACTTCGTCGCAATCGGTGATCACCAGCGGACGGATCATGTCAAACGCTCGCGCGCCGACGCAAGCGCCTGCGGCTCGACCCCGAGCGCTTCGCCCGCGGCGATCAGGTCGGGCTCGTGGGCGCACAGGAATTCGAGGACCGCGCGCTGAGTCGCAGGCTCGGCGAGCGCGCGGCGCAAGCTGTCCGGCGTCAGCCCGGTCAAGTCGAGGAAGCGACGCGCTCGAGCAGCGTCGGCCAGCACCCATTGGAGCGCTTGGAGGGCCAAGGCCGACGGATCGACGGGCGAATCATTATCGTGATCTTGAATTGTCATCGTACCGCTTGCGGGATAAGCCTGTGGACAGCGGTCGGCGTGGGGGACGCGACCAGTCGGGGGGTCAATGACCAAGCGCATCCTCGTTGTCGAGGACAACGATCTCAACCGCAGACTGTTTTGCGATGTCTTGCGGGCCGGGGGCTTCAACGTCCAGCCGGTGGCCGACGGCAACCATGCCATCGACGAGGCGCGGCGCTTTGAGCCCAACCTGGTGGTGATGGACATCCAGCTCCACGATATCTCGGGCCTCGACCTGATCGCCATTCTCAAGCAGGACGCAGCGCTGTCCGAAGTGCCGGTGCTGGCCGTCACAGCCTACGCCGGCAAGGGCGACGAGCAGCGGATTCGCGACGTCGGCGCTCAGGGCTATCTCGCCAAACCGGTCTCGATCGGGCCGTTCATGGCCGCGGTCAGGGGCCGGGTGGGCGCCTGACCGGGCAGCCTTGCGCCTTGCCAGTCGCGCGCTCGCTTGACATGGCGCACGGCGACGCCGCAATTTGCGGGCAGGACAGGACGAACCGATGGACCGCGCCGAAATCGACAGCCGCATCCGCGAGCTGATCGAGCCGTTCAACAAGAAAGACGTCGCGATCGAGGACGGCACCAGCTTCGCCGGCGATCTGGAATTCGACAGCCTGACGGTGATGGATTTCGTCGCTGCGATCGAGGACGAGTTCGACATCATTATCAGCATGAACCAGCAGGCCGAGATCGAGACCTACGGCCAGCTGGTCGATGCCGTGAACAAGCTCACCGCCGGATGAGCGAAGGGATCAGCCAGCCCGACCAGCCATCCGCACTGGAGGGCCACGCGCGCGACTTGTTCAGCAAGTTCGACGAGGTGATCGAGACCCGCCGCTCACTCCTCGAAAGCGGGATGGAAGATCCGTTCGGGCTGGTGATGGAGCGCGTGCTGTCGCCCACCCGGGCGATCTGCAACGGGCGCGACACGATCCTGCTCGGCACTTACAACTACATGGGCATGACCTTCGACCCGGACGTCATCCAGGCGGGCAAGGATGCGCTCGACAGCTTTGGCGCGGGCACCACCGGTAGCCGCGTGCTCAACGGCACTTACGCCGGGCACAAGGCCGTCGAAGCGGCGCTATGCGAATTTTACGCGATGGACCACGCGATGGTGTTCTCGACCGGCTACCAGGCCAACCTCGGGATCATCTCAACGATCGCCGGCAAGGGCGATTACATCGTGCTCGACATCGACAGCCACGCGAGCATCTGGGACGGGTGCAAGCTGGGCGATGCCGAAGTCGTGCCGTTCAAGCACAACGACATCGAGGCGATGGACAAGCGGCTCGGCCGCATTCCCGATGGCGCGGGCAAGCTGGTGATCCTCGAAGGCGTCTATTCGATGCTGGGAGACATCGCTCCGCTCAAGGAGATGATCGCGGTCGCCAGGAAGCACGGCGCCATGGTGCTGGTGGACGAGGCGCACTCGATGGGCTTCATCGGGCCCAATGGGCGCGGGGTGGCCGAAGACCAGGGCGTGCTCGACCAGGTCGACTTCGTGATCGGGACGTTCTCGAAAAGCGTCGGCACGGTCGGCGGCTTCTGCGTCTCCAACCACCCCAAGTTCGAAATCTTGCGGCTGGTTTGCCGGCCCTACGTGTTCACCGCCAGCCTGCCGCCGAGCGTGGTCGCGACCGCGGCGACCAGCATCCGCAAGCTGATGCACGGAAGCAACAAGCGGGCGCACTTGTGGGAAAATTCCAAGCGCCTCCACCAGGGCCTGACGGGCCTCGGCTTCACGCTCGGCACCAAAGTGCCGCAAAGCGCGATCGTGGCGGTGATCATGCCCGATCTCGAGCGCGGCGCGAAGATGTGGGAAGCGCTGCTCCACGAAGGCCTCTACGTCAATCTCGCACGCCCCCCGGCGACGCCCGCGGGGATGACGCTGCTGCGCTGCTCGCTATGCGCCGAGCATTCGGCCGCGGATGTCGAGACGATCATCGGGATGTTCGAGCGCGCCGGAAAGGCCGTGGGCATAATCTGAGGCCAGGTGCGCCGTCACGCGATCGATGGGTCGAGCGAGGCGGCTGCACACTTGTCCGCCGGGCCGCCCGATCCGCCGCCGAGCAGCGTGACCGCCGCGTAGCCGCCGACGATCACCACCAGCACGCCGGCCAGGACCAGCGCGAAGTACTTGTCGATGAAGCTCTTGATCGGCGGCCCGAACAGCCGGAACAGGATCCCCAGCGCGAAGAAGATCACCCCGCGCGAGACCAGGCTGGCGAGCACGAAAGTGCCGAGCGGGAAACCGATGAACCCGGCGGTCACGGTGAGCAGCAGGAACGGGATCGGCGTCGCGCCCTTGAGCACGATGATCTCGACCCCGTAAGCGCGCAAATAGCACGCCGCGACCGGGAACTTGCTCTCGAGCCCGAGCGCCGAGAGCAATTGCTGGCCGACCGCGTCGTAGAGGAAATGCCCCACGAAATAGCCAAGCACCCCCCCGGCGATTGAGGCCGCCGTGGTGATCGCGGCGAAGCGCAAGGCGCGGCGCGGCTGCGACAGGCACAGCAGCGCCAGCAGCGGGTGCGGCGGGAACGGGAACAACCCGCCGTCGGCAAAGGCGAAGAACGCCAGCCACCACTCGGCGCGCGGATCGGCGGCCTTGGCCAGCACCCAGTCGTAAAGCTTGCGCAGCATCGCCGCGCCCTAGGCGAGCGCCGGAAGCGCGGCAACCGCGATCATAGAACCTATTTGGCACTTTTTGTTTGACATCGCGACGCTGTTTGGTTAGAGAAGCCGAACATCGCGATAGACCGATTCGGCAAGACGCCCCGGATTGTCTCGCGCCCCTCACTTCACAGGATCGCACGATGACCGACGGGATTACCCCGCGCCCCCGGCGCGTCAAAACGAATGTCGCCCCTTTTATCAAGGCGGGCGAAACGAACGACAAGCTCAACCGCCACTGGCGCACCGCGTTTCTAGCGATCCTCGCCGAGACCTCGAACGTGTCGCTGGCGGCCGAGCGCGCCGGCGTGTCGAGCAGCCGCGCTTATTACGTGCGGCGCAGTGAGCCGCCGTTCGAGCGCCAGTGGTTCGCCGCCTTGTGCGAGGGCTACGATCATCTGGAGATGGAAGTGCTGCGCCGGTTGCGCGATTCGGACTTCGTGACACCGAGCGGCGGCAAGTACGATTTCGGGGCGGCGCTGCGGATCATGGCGGCGCATCGCGCCACCGTCGGACGCCACCGCGCCGAACTGCTCGATCAGGACGAGGATGAAGTGCTCGCCTCGATCGACGCGACTTTCGAGAAGATCCTCGCAGGCGAAAAGGCGGCGCGCGAGCTGTTCGGCAAGATGAGCAACCCCGCAACAGGTGCCGATGACTAAGTCGCGGCTGCTGGCCAGGCTGCTCGCGTGCGAGCCGGCCGAGCGCTACCGCGCCTATGCGCGCCTTTCGCCGGTCCAGCGCCGGGCGCTAAGCTTCAAATGGGACTTGTGGGCGCGGCGCGAGCAGCTGCCCCCCGCGGGTGACTGGACCACCTGGCTGATCTGCGCCGGGCGCGGGTTCGGCAAGACGCGCGCCGGTGCCGAATGGGTCCGCGCGGTGGCCAAGCGCACGCCGGGCGCACGCATCGCGCTGGTGGCGGCCTCGCTGGCCGAGGCGCGCGCGATCATGGTCGAGGGAGAAAGCGGCATCCTTGCCTGCAGCTCGCCCAAGCATCGCCCGCGCTACGAGCCTTCGCTACGCCGGCTGACCTGGGGCAACGGCGCGCAGGCCCTGCTTTACGCGGCGGGCGAGCCGGAATCGTTACGCGGCCCGCAGCACAGCCATGCCTGGTGCGACGAGATCGCCAAATGGGACATGGCGGCCGGGCGCGCGATGAAATGCTGGGACAACCTGGTGCTCGGCATGCGGCTGGGCGCCGCGCCGCGCGTGCTCGCGACAACCACGCCGCGCGCCGTGCCGCTGGTTCGCCGGCTGCTGGGCGATGAAGCCCGCGGCAAGGTGGCGGTTGCGCGGGGAACAACGTTCGACAACGGAGCCAACTTGCCGCCGCGGTACATGGGGGAGATTGCCGGCCAGTTCGGCCAGACCGCGCTCGGCCGGCAGGAAATACTCGGCGAACTGCTCGGCGATGCCGAGGGTGCGCTGTGGACCCGCGACTTGCTCGAACGCTGCCGCGAGGCACTGCCGGAAGAACCGCTGGCGCGGGTCGTGGTCGGCGTCGATCCGCCGGTCAGCAGCACCGGCGACGAATGCGGCATCGTCGTGTGCGGGATAACCACCGGGGGCACGGGCAAAGTGCTGGCCGACGCCAGCGTGGCCCGCGCCAGCCCCGAAAGATGGGCCCGCGCGGTCGCCGGCGCGGCCGAGGCGTGGCACGCCGACCGGGTGGTCGCCGAGGCCAACCAGGGCGGCAAGATGGTCGAGAGCGTGCTGCGCGCGGCCGACTGCGCGATGCCGATCCGGCTGGTCCACGCGAGCCGCGGCAAAGTCGCCCGCGCCGAACCGGTCGCCGCGCTCTACGAAGCGGGCAAAGTGCGCCACACCGCGATGTTCGCCCGGCTCGAGGACCAGCTGTGCGGATTCGTCTCGGGCGGCGCTTACGAGGGACCGGGAAGGAGCCCCGACCGTGCCGATGCACTGGTGTGGGCGTTGACCGAACTGATGTTGGGGAAGAGGAAGGAGCCGCGCGTGTGGGGGTTTTGAGGAGCTCGACCGCACAAAAAAAAGGCAAACCCTGCTGACGTAGGATTTTTCCTATTTCTCTATTCTTGTCGCTTTTTACCGATTCTTGCGCATTGCCCCTAGGTCAAAAGGCTTGTATTATCAATCCGATGAGGCCCCCAATTGACAAGCCGTTATTTTACCCCTAAGCAGCGCGTCGTTGCCGCTGCTTAGGGGTAAACTTCCCCCTTGCGGAGTCAGCCTTCCTTCATAGATGGTCACGCATATCGCGCATTGAACCACTAAGGAGGCCAAGATGAGCATCACATCTCATGCGTTTGGCCGGGTCAAACTGACCGAGGCCGATGCGACCAAATTCAAGAACCAGGTGACCTACGGTCGCCCGAAGGCAGCCGCTAAGGCAAGCGTAGAAGAGGGCATGAAGCTCTCCAAGTCGCTTGGCGATGATGGCGCAATTAAGCTGCTCTTAAAGCAGCCTGCGTAGGCGTTGGCTGCGGGCGAACTTAGTGTCGTCGTCAAGCAGATTGAGCCCGGTGATCGACTCACCGGGCTTTCTCTTGGCGACGCCGCCTTCACTCCGCTTAAGACCTTTTTGCAGAGGCATGCTCAAAAATACGAGGCACAGAGCCTTGCCCGAACCTACGCCGCCATCCGGGGTGATAATCAAAAGGTCGCAGGATACGTCACACTCGTCTGCGGCGAGGTTGTTACCGATGATGGGGACGATTTGCTCCACGAACCTGGGCTAAGGTATCTCTACAACCATTATCCCGCAGTGAAAATTGCTCGGCTGGCCGTAGACAAGGAGTTGGCTGGGGCTGGTCTAGGGCGGGCATTGGTGAAGCTCGCGCTTGGTCAGGCAAAGAGAATCGTTTGCCCCGCCGTGGGCTGCCGCTTCGTGGTTGTGGACTCGAAAAGCCAAGCTGTAAAATTCTACGAGAAATGCGGCTTCACGCTCTTAGATACGCCCGCCAATCGAGAACGCGACGAACCCGTCATGTTCATCGACCTGAACAAGGTCGCCTGACTCAGCGGCCGCAATCGCCATATCCGATTAGCCCCGCTCGGCGAGCGCGGCGCCCCTGGCGAAAGTAAGCTTGACCTTATCCTTGTAAGTCTCGCCGGTGCACAACAGGCCGGCGTGGTCCCACACCGGCACCCCCGCCGGGTTCGACGGCTTGCGCCATTTGACTTGCTCGACGACCTCTGGATCGGCCTCGCGGATCAGCTTGCGCAACCGCGCGAGCGTCTCGCCGCGCCAGTCGCCGAGGCTGGCGATCTTGGCGTCGATCAGCTCGGATGCGGTGGCTTCGCTCATCCTTGGTCCTCGTCACGCCTTCAGTTCCTTTAGTCAGCACACATTCCCCCTTTCGTCACCCCCGCGAAAGCGGGGCCCCACTCGCGTCTGCCGAGCTGGGTTCCCGCTTGCGCGGGAATGACGAGGTTCGAGCTTTCAGGAGAACCCCATGTCCTTCCTCGACACGCTCCGCGCTGCCTTCAAGGGCGGCGGAGAGCAGCGCGTGCCGCTGGCGCGCAGCTTTTCCTCGCCGTGGTCGTTCGCGGCGTTCGATCCTTCCGGGGGCCGCGTGCCGTTCGACTACCCAAGCGCGGTGCGCCGCGCGTTCCTCGAGAACCCGGTCGCCCAGCGCGCGGTTCGCATCGTCGCCGAGGGCGTCGGCAGCGCGCCGCTGGCCCAGGGCGATGAAGCGGCGCTCAGGCTGGTCGCCGCCACCAGCGCCGGGCAGTCGCTGCTCGAGACGCTCGCGGCGCACTTGCTGCTCCACGGCAACGGCTACGTCCAGATTATGCGCGGCGGCGATGGCGTGCCGGCCGAGCTGTTCGCGCTCCGGCCCGAGCGGGTTTCAGCCGTGCTCGGCGCCGACGGGTGGCCCGCGGCGTACCAGTACAAAGTCGGCGAGGCCGCGCTGACGCTGCCGGTCGAGGACGCCGAGGGCTGGCCGCAAGTGATCCACCTCAAGGCGTTCCACCCGGGCGACGACCATTACGGCGCCGGGTGCCTGGCCGCGGCCGACCCGGCGGTGGGGATCCACAACGCCTCCGCCGCATGGAACCGGGCGCTGCTCGAAAACGCCGCGCGGCCGAGC
>JBDSDC010000057.1:0-27996 GCA_039920725.1 Croceibacterium sp.
GCTGGAGCGCTTGCCGGCGCGTGCCCGAAAGCGGCGCGGCGCCGGTCTCGGCCGCCGGTGGAGGAGTGACAGGTTCGCTCGCCATCCGGCCTGTCTAGCAATCCCCCATCAGCGCAACCAGTCGAAAACCGGCAAGCCCTTCGCCTCCAGCCATTCGCGGTTGTACAGCGACGACAGATAGCGGAAGCCGGTGTCGCACAGGATCGTGGCCACGCGTTTGCCCGCGCCGAGCTGCCGCCCGAGCGCGACCGCGCCGGCGACGTTGATGCCCGAGGACAAGCCCAGGCACAGCCCTTCTTCCCTGAGCAGGCGGCCGACCCAGTCGAGCCCCTCGGCATCGGAGATGCGAAACTGGGTGTCGATCGGCGCGCCTTCGAGGTTGGCGGTGATCCGCCCCTGCCCGATCCCTTCGGCCACCGAGCTCCCCTCGGCGGTGAGCTCGCCGTGGGCGTAGTAGTTGTACAGCGCCGCGCCATGGGGATCGGTCAGCGCGATGGTGACGTTGTCGTCGAATTCCTTGAGCCCGAGGCCGACCCCGGCGAGCGTGCCGCCGGTCCCGACCGAGCAGGTGAAGCCGTCGATCCGCCCGTCCATCTGCTCCCAGATCTCCGGCGCGGTGCTTTCGAGATGCGCGCGCCGGTTGGCGATGTTGTCGAACTGATTGGCCCAGACCGCGCCCGGCGTTTCGTCGGCCAAGCGGCGGCTGGTGTGGACGAAATGGCCGGGGTTCGAAAACTTGGTCGGCGGCACCAGCACCAGCTCGGCCCGGAGCGCCCGCAAGGTGTCCATCTTCTCGTGGCTCTGGTTGTCGGGCATCACGATCACGGTCCGATAGCCGAGCGCGTTGGCGACCAGCGCCAGGCCGATCCCGGTATTGCCCGCGGTCCCTTCGACGATCGTCCCGCCGGGCCCCAGCGCGCCGTTCGCTTCGGCATCGCGCACGATCCACAGCGCCGCGCGGTCCTTGACGCTGGCGCCGGGATTGAGGAATTCGCACTTGCCCCAGATTTCGCACCCGGCCGCCTCGCTCGGCCCCTTGAGCAGCACCAGCGGGGTGTTGCCGATCAGGTCGAGCGTGCTGGCGAGCGCGGTGGGTGCGGTCATGGCGGGGGGCTTAAGGCCGACCGGTTTCATTCGCAACGCAGATGGGCTTGAGGCCTTGCGAGTCAGTCTTCCTCGGCGATGCGGACCTTGAGGCCGTCGAGCGCGTCGGTGAACGGAATCTGGCACGACAGGCGGCTGGTCGAATCGCGGTCATCGCTCGAATCGAGCAAGTCGTCCTCGTCCGCGGTGATCGCCGGTAACAGCGCGGCGAATTCCGGATCGACGTGGACGTGGCACGTGGCGCACGAACAGCACCCGCCGCACAGCGCCAGCAGTTCGTCGAAACCGTTGTCGCGGATCGCCTCCATCACGGTAAGCCCGGCTGGCGCCTCGACTTCTCGGGTTTCGCCTTCGCGCGTGGTGACGATCAGTCTGGGCATCGAGTGAGGTTCCTTTCCGGCGCGCGGCTGCTACTGGCGGCGCTCGGATTTGGCAAGCGAGGCAGACGTTGCGCGAACAGGACATCGTCAGGGGGCTGGACACCGTGGCCGCACGCGACCCGGTGATGGCGGCGACGCTGACGCGCGTTGGTTATCCAGGATCGCGACTGCGCGAGCGCGGCTATCGCACCCTGCTGCGCACGATCGTCGGCCAGCAAGTAAGCGTCGCCGCCGCGGCCAGCGTGTGGCGCAAGCTGGAAGCCCTGCTGGGCCAGGACATGCCGCCCGAGAGGCTTTTGGCGGCCGACTTCGATGCGTTACGCGCCTGCGGCCTGTCGCGCCAGAAGCAGGGCTACGCCCGCTCGCTGTGCGAACTGGTGGTGAGCGGCGCGCTCGACCTTGCGGATCTGCCCCCCGACGACGAAGACGCGATCGCCGAGCTGACGAGGATCAAGGGCATCGGCCGGTGGTCGGCGGAGATTTACCTGCTGTTCGCCGAGGGGCGCGAAGACATCTGGCCCGCGGGCGACCTCGCGGTGCAGGCCGGCATCGGCAAGATCCTCGGCCTGGCCGAACGTCCGAGCGAGAAACAGACCCGCGAGCTGGCCGAAGGCTGGCGCCCGCACCGCGGCGCCGTCGCGGTGTTCACCTGGCATTGCTACAATAACCCGGCGCTCTAGCTTGCGCCCGGCATTGCCTTCTGTATTAGTCATATAACACAGCAAGCGAGTCTCTTTCGATGTCCAATACCGCCACCCTGACCGCCCCCACCGCCGCCGAGCGCGTCACCGATGTGCCGCTGATCCCGCGCGAGCAGTTGTTCGGCAACCCGACCCGTTCGGGCGGCTCGATCAGCCCGGACGGGCAGTGGCTCAGCTGGATGGCCCCGCACGCGGAGGTGATGAACGTGTGGCTCGCGCCCGCCGCCGAGCCCACCGCCGCGCGGCTGATGACCCATTCGGCCGACCGTCCGATTCCGATGCATTTCTGGTCGGCGGATTCGGCCAGCGTGCTCTATATCCAGGACAAGGCGGGCGACGAAAACTACCTGCTCTACCAGGTCGATGTCGCCACCGGCGAAGAGCGCGGCCTGACCCCGCGCGACAATACCCGGGTGCGCCTGATGGGCGGCTCGAACACGCTCAAGGACCAGGTTCTGGTCGGCCTCAACGACCGCGACCCGCGGTTTCACGACGTCTACCGGCTCAACCTGACGACCGGCGCGCTCGAGCTGGTCTTGCAAAACGATGCTTATGCCGGGTTCCTGGCCGACGACGCACTCAACTTGCGGTGGGCGGTCAACCAGAACGCCGCCGGCGGCAGCGACATGTTCGAGATCACCGGCAACCAGGTCGCCGCGACCCCGCGCGAGACGACGACGCTGGAAGACGCGCTTACGACCTCGGTCGCCGGCTACACCACCGACGGCGCGACGCTGTACTGGATCGACAGCCGCGGACGCGACACCGCCGCGCTGATCGCCGAGGATACCGCCACCTGCGCGCGCACGGTGCTGGCCGAGGACGCCCGGGCCGACATCAGCGGCACCTTGCGCCATCCGGTGACCGGCGTGGTCGAAGCTTACGCAGCCAACTACCTGAAGAGCGAATGGACCGCGCTCGACGCGGGGGTCAAAGCCTCGCTCGCATGGCTGCGAGGCCAGTTGCCGGGCGAGTTCGGGGTTAGCGGGCGGACCGATGCCGACGACAAGTGGATCGTGTGGAACGACCCGCTGACCGGGCCCGCGGCGGCCTATCTCTACGACCGTACCGCGCAGACATTGACCGAATTCTATGTCACCCGGCCCGATCTGGTCGGCGCCCCGCTGCAGCCGATGCGGGCGCTCGAAATTCCCACCCGCGACGGCCTCACGATGGTCAGCTACCTGACCCTGCCGCCCGGCAGTGATAACAGCGCGGCGGTGCCGATGGTGCTGCTGGTCCACGGCGGCCCGTGGGCGCGCGACGGCTACGGCTTTAACCGCGCGCACCAGTGGCTCGCCAATCGCGGCTACGCGGTGCTCTCGGTCAACTTTCGCGGCTCGACCGGGTTCGGCAAGGCATTCGTCAACGCCGCCAACCGCGAATGGGGCGCCAAGATGCACGACGATCTGATCGACGCGGTCGAATGGGCGGTCGCGCGCGGGATCGCACAGCGCGACAAAGTGGCGATCATGGGCGGGTCTTATGGCGGCTACGCCACGCTCGCGGGCCTGGCGTTCACGCCAGAGGTGTTCGCCTGCGGGGTCGATATCGTCGGGCCATCGAACCTCGAAACCCTGCTCGAGACGATCCCGCCTTATTGGGAGCCGGTGGTCAAGCAGTTCCACGAGCGGATGGGCAATCCCGCCACGCCCGAAGGCAAGGCCCTGCTGATCGAACGCAGCCCGCTCCACCAGGCCGACAAGATCTGCCGCCCGCTGCTGATCGGCCAGGGCGCCAACGACCCGCGCGTCAAGCAATCGGAAAGCGACCAGATCGTCGCCGCGATGCAGAAGCACGGCATCCCGGTGACTTACGTGGTGTTCCCCGATGAAGGCCACGGCTTTGCCAAGCCGGTCAACAACATCGCGTTCAACGCCATTGCCGAGAATTTCCTCGCCGTGGTGCTGAGCGGGCGCGCGGAACCGGCCGGCGGCACCGTCGCTGCTTCGACCGCGCAAGTCGTGACCGGTGAGGAATTCGTCCTCGCCGGCGCGGCCGGCTAGCGACCCCGCGCGCTCATTTCATCAGCCCGGCGGATCGCAGCGCACGTTCGATTAGCGCGGTCGGATCGGGAAACCGTCGCGCCGCTACCGGCCGGGCCTCCGGTTTGGCGGCGGCCGGTTGCACTACACGCGGCACGGCGGCCCGGCTCGCGGGCTCTACCTTGCTCGGGCGCGCAACCTTGGCGCGGGTCAGGCCCCACGAGCGAGCGATCTCGCGGGTCGAGGAAACGCCCGCTTCGAGCATGAACGGCCCTGCCTGGCCAAGCGCCTCAGCCCCGCGCGTCGAAAGCGGTGTTCCGTGGCCCAGCCCGGCGAGCGCGTGATGTTCGATGACCGCTTCGCCGTCCGGGTTGCGCCACACCGTATGGACATGCCCTCGCGCCGTCACCGGTCGATCGCTGAGGGTGACCCCATGCAGCGGTCGCCATTGTTCGACGATCAGCTGCCCGTTCCCGGGGTGCACCGTGGCATCGGCTGTGCCATGCCAGACCGAGATCTTTGGCCAGGACCCGCGATGCGCCGAGGCCGCCCGGACAAGGCCGCCGAGTTCATTGGCGGGAGGGCCGCCGTCCCCGCGCATTCGCGCGATCGCCTCGGGAACATTGCGCGCGGTGCCATACGGAAGTCCGGCGATGATGGCGCCCCCGGCAAACACTTCGGGATAGGCCGCGAGCATCGCCGAGGCCATCGCGCCTCCCGCTGACAGCCCGGTCACGAAAATCCGCTCCGGATCGACGTCGTGCCGGCGAACGACGGCGTCGATCATGCGGCGGATCGAAGCCGCCTCCCCCGCGTCGCGCGTGGTATCGGCCTTCAAGAACCAGCTGAAGCAGCCGTTGGCGTTATTGGGCCGCCGCTGTTCGGGGTAGAGCACGACGAAGCCGTCCTGTTCGGCGAGCAGCGACCAGCCGCTGCCGCGGTCATATCCCTCGGCGGTCTGCGCGCACCCGTGCAGAACCACCACTAACGCTCGGTGCCGGGGAAGCTGGTCGCCGGCATAGCACCACGCCGTCAGATCGCCCGGATTGCCCCCGAAATCGCCCACTGCGGTAAGCCGTGCGGGCGCTGCCGGGTCAGGGAACTGGCCCAGACCGCCACGCGGCCCGGGACGAGGATTGCCGATGGGAAAGCGCATGGAAATGACCTCGTCCAACCGTGAGCGACATTATGCTGCAATGCAACATAAGCGCTTCCGGTCCCGATACGAGCGCCGGCGGGCGGATTTTGCACAATTTAACGCATCAGCGGTCCAAATCGCTGATGGCCCGGGCCAGCTGCACGTCGCGCCGCGACAGTCCCTGGGCATCGTGCGTGGTCAGGACCACGGTCACGCGGTTGTAAACGTTCGACCATTCGGGGTGATGGTCGAGCTTCTCGGCGAGCAGCGCGACGCGGGTCATGAAGGCGAAGGCCTCGCTGAAGTCGCGGAACTTGAACTGCCGCTCGATCGCCAGCCCGTCGGCGCGCAAGGTCCAGCCGGGGAGCTCGGCCAACGCCGCGTCGCGTTCGGCATCGGTCAGTTGCGGAACGGGCATCGCGTGGGCTCCTTAGCTTGTCGCTGTTCACGTCATGCCTTAACCCGCGGTGCGATGGAACCCGCCCACCTTGCCGCGACGGACCTCGCCTGCCGCCGCGGCGAACGGGTGCTGTTCACCGGGCTGGCGTTCGCCCTGTCGCCGGGCGAGGCCTTGCAGGTCACGGGGCGCAACGGCACCGGCAAGTCGAGCCTAATCCGCATCCTCGCCGGGCTGCTGCGACCGCTGGCGGGGGATGTCGAGCGGCACGGCGCGATCGCGCTGGTCGACGAGCGTCCCGCGCTCGACGGCGATGTCCCGCTCGGCCGCGCGCTGGCGTTCTGGACCCGGCTCGATGGGGGCCATCCGCCGGTCGGCTATCTCGGCCTTGACGAATTGCTCGACGTACCGGTGCGATACCTGTCGACAGGGCAGCGCAAGCGAGGGGCTCTCGCCCGGCTGGCCGGTCAGGGCGCGCCGCTGTGGCTGCTCGACGAGCCGCTCAACGGTCTCGACAGCGAAGCGGTCGGCCTGTGCGAGGCGCTGGTCGCCGAGCACTGCGCGGCCGGCGGCATCGCAGTGATCGCCTCGCATCAGCCGTTCGCGCTGCCCGGGCTGCGCTCGCTGCCGTTGGCCGAGTTCGCCCCGTGACCGCGCTCGCCACCATCTTGCGCCGCGACCTCGCCCTGCTCATCCCCGGCGGCCGGCGCGGCGGGGCGCTGCTGCCGGTGCTGTTCTTCCTCGCGGTGGCGATGCTCTATCCGTTTGCCGTGGGGCCCAACGCGGCGCTGCTGGCGCGGACCGGCGGCGGAGTGCTGTGGGTCGCCGCGCTGCTGGCCGCGATCCTCCCGCTCGACCGGCTGCTGGCGAGCGATCTCGAGCGCGGGTTCTTCGACCAGTGGGCCTTGCGCGGGATTGCCGAGGAAGCAGTCGTCGCGGTGCGGCTGCTGGCCCACTGGGTGAGCTTCGGGCCGCCGTTGATGCTCGCGGCACTGCCCGCGGCGGCGCTGCTCGGGCTCAGCGGCGCGACCCTGCGGACCGTCGAGCTGGGGCTGCTGGCGGGCACCCCCGGCCTTGCGGCGATAGGCCTGATCATCGCGGCGCTGACGGTCGGCTTGCGCGGGGGCGCGGCACTGGGCGGGCTGCTGATGATCCCGCTCGCGGTGCCGCTGCTGGTGTTCGGCGCGGGCGCGCTCTCGACCGGCGGCACCGCCGGAATCGCGCTGACCGCAGCGATCAGCCTGTTGCTGGTAGCGATCGCCCCGTTTGCCGCGGGTGCGGCGATCAGGGGAGCGCGGGAGGGATAGGCATTGAGGCTTAAGCTATGTCCTTGATTGAAGTTCTTATCGAGGCACTCGGCCTTCCCTGGCCTTCCAAGAACGAGCGTCTTCGTCGATTCGAGCGAATAGGTTGCCTCGTCGGGCTCGCTGTTTTCGTTCCCGTCGCAGTAATCGCAGCGATCGCCATGTTTGTGGGAAAATAGGGGCCGCAATTTTTGACTAGCCGCCGTAGCAGTAATTCCGCGAGCAGGCGTCTACGCGTAAGGCGGTTTGTCGCGCCCGGTCGGGCTCTGGGTGAAGATTTCCGCGCCGGTCTCGGTGATGCCGATCGAATGCTCGAACTGCGCCGACAAGCTCTTGTCACGGGTTACCGCGGTCCACCCGTCGCCGAGAACTTTCACCGCCGGCTTGCCGAGGTTGATCATCGGTTCGATGGTCATGAACATGCCGGCCCGCAGCTCCGGTCCGGTCCCGGCGCGCCCGGCGTGGACCACTTCGGGCGCATCGTGGAACAGGCGGCCGAGGCCGTGGCCGCAGAAATCGCGCACCACGCCGTAGCGCTGCCCCTCGGCATGGGCCTGGATCGCCGCGCCGATGTCGCCCAGCCGCGCGCCGGGCCGGGCGTGGGCGATGCCCAGCATCAGGCACTCGTGCGTCACCTCGACCAGCCGGCGCGCCTTGAGCGCCACCTCGCCGACCAGGTACATGCGGCTGGTATCGCCGTGCCAGCCGTCCAGCAGCGGGGTCACGTCGATATTGACGATATCGCCGTCGCGCAGCGTCTTGGCCGAGGGGATGCCGTGGCACACCACGTGATTGATCGAGATGCAGCAGCTGTGGGCATAGCCGCGATAGCCCAGGGTCGCCGGCACCGCCCCGCCGTCGAGCGTCATCTCGCGCACCGTCCGGTCGAGCTCTTCGGTCGAGACGCCCGGCTGGACCAAGGGCGCCAGCGCATCGAGTATCTCGGCCGCCAGCCGCCCCGCCTTGCGCATTCCGGCAAACCCGTCGGGGCCGTGGAGCTTGATCGTGCCGTCGCGGTAAACGGAGGTATCGGCGGTGACGGTCTGGTATTCGGTCATCGCGCCAAGATAGCGGCCCGGGCGCTCAATTGCGAGCGGCGAACGCGTCCGTGAACTCCGGCTTCACGGCGGCGAGCACCGCGCGGTCGACCGGGAAGGCGAGCTCGTATGCGCCTTCGGCATAAGGCCCGGCCACGTAAGGTCCGAATTGGACCGTGATCCGGTCGAACTTCGCCCGCCCGCGCGAACCCACCAGCACGGTTGCTTGCTTGACCGAGATGCACTTGTCGAATTCGGCCGCGCTTCCCTTCGTCACCGCCGACCCGCGCCGCTTGGCCCGTTCCTTGTCGAGCGCCTGGCACAGCTTGGGGCCGAGCGCCTTGTCGAGCGCGGCGGGCGACTGGAACAGCTCGATCCCGGCGAAAGCGTCCTTGGCGTGCTTTTCCCACACCAGCGAATCGAACCCGTAGATACCGTGCGCGCCGCCACTGTAGTTGGCGACGTCGCCCGACATGCTCAGCCACTCGGGCAGATCGGACACGACCTTCCATTTCACGACCGTGCTGTGCTTGTTGTAGGGAAAGCCCGCGGCCCGCGTCTCACGCCGCGCGGCGGTCGCTTCGGCGACCAGGTCGGCGCGGGTCCTGGCCAGCTTGGTGTCTAGCACGGCCGCCAGCTCGGGGATCCGGCCGGCCTCTTTCGGATAGGCATATTCAAACATGAAATCGTCGGTTTCTTCCGCCACCGAGCGCGCGCCGTTGCTGGTGGCCGAGGCGGTCGCGCGGGCGGTTGCGCTGGGCGCCGGGCGGACGCTGGCGCTGGGCGTGGGTGCCGGCGTGGGCGCTTGCGCCCCGTCACCCGGCTTGCAAGCCGCCACAACCAGCGCGAGAACTCCAACGTACTGCCGCATCGCCGCGTGCCTTCCCAAATCGGCCGCAAACGGGCAAGCGGATTTCGATGCGCACCACCGATGACCTGATCCAGCCCGACCGCGGGCAGGACGCGACTTCCCTCCACCTGGTCGACAAGGACGGCTTCGAAGCGTTCTCCCGTACGCTCAGCGCCGGGCAGCGTACGGCGCTGGCAGGGCAGAACTTCACCGGGGCTGCGTTCCAGGTCGGCATCGTGCCCGAGGGCGATGGCTGGTTCGCGGTCGGCGGGGTCGCCGATCCCGCTTCGCTGTCGAGCTGGTGCCTGGCCAAGCTGGCCGAAGTCCTGCCGGGAGGGACCTACCGCCTGGCTGGCGGCACGCCGGGCGCGGCGCTGCACGGCTGGCAGACCGCGCAATACCGCTTCACCCGCTACCGCGACGACAAGGATGCGCCCGCGCCGCGGGTGCTCCTGACCAAGGACGTCAAGGCGATCGCGCCGGCGCTGGCCGAAGCCCAGGCCGTCTGCCTGGTGCGCGACCTGGTCAACACGCCGGCCGAAGACATGGGCCCCGCGGCTCTGGAGCAGGAGGCCGAAAAGCTGACCAAGGCGCACCACGCCAAGCTGACCGTGACCCGGGGCGAGGCGCTGGAGCGCGAATACCCGATGGTCCACGCGGTCGGCCGCGCCGCCGCGCGCGAGCATGCCCCGCGGCTGATCCACCTGACCTGGGGTGATGAGAAAGCCCCCGTCCTGGCGATAGTCGGCAAAGGCGTGTGCTTCGATTCGGGCGGGCTCGACATCAAGCCGGCGAGCGGCATGATGCTGATGAAGAAGGACATGGGCGGCGCCGCGCACGCGCTGGCGCTGGCCGGGCTGGTGATGGGCGCAGGGCTGAAAGTGCGCCTCCACTGCCTGATCCCGGCGGCCGAAAACGCTATCGCCGGCAACGCTTTCCGCCCGGGCGACGTGCTCAGGAGCCGCCAGGGTCTGAGCGTCGAGATCGGCAACACCGATGCCGAAGGGCGCCTGGTGCTGGGTGACGCCTTGACCCGCGCGAGCGAGGAGAGCCCCGACCTGATCATCGACTTCGCCACCCTGACCGGCGCCGCGCGGGTGGCGCTCGGCCCCGATCTGCCGGCGCTGATGGCGCGCCGCGACGCGACCGCCGAGGCGCTGCTCGCCGCCGGCCGCGCGCATGACGACGAATGCTGGCGGCTGCCGCTGCCCGAGGCCTATCGCGAGTGGCTCAGCTCCGACATCGCCGATCTCAACAACGCCCACACCAACGGCTTTGCCGGGGCCTCGGTCGCCGGGCTGTTTCTCGACCGGTTTGTCGCAGAAGGGATCGACTGGCTGCACCTCGATACGTTCGCATGGCGCCCGGCGGCCAAGCCGGGGCGGCCCAAGGGCGGCGAGGCGCTGGGCCTGCGCGCGGCGTGGCACATGCTCCAGACGCGGTACGGCTGACGCTTCGCCTGACGCTTCGGCAGACACGTCGGCGGACTCAGGGCCCGGTTGCGCGCCCTGCCCGGCGCGTCTAATCGCCCGGCCATGCCCGCATCCGAGGAACCCTTCCCCGGCCACTCCGTACCGCAAGGCCCGTTCGTGCTGAGCGGTCCGGTGCCCAGGCCAACGCCCGGTCTGCCGCTGCGCGGCGATGTCGCGCATATCGGGCTGGCAGGCACGTATTTCGTGCCGCACTACGCTGTGCCGCAGCCGCGCGTGGTGATGCCCGGCGGCGCCGATCTCCACGCGACCGACGGCGCCGACTCCGCGGTCATGTGCACGCTGCTGGAGGGCGAGACATTCGGTGTGCTCGACGTCACGGGCGGGTGGGCGTGGGGCGCGATGTCGCTCGCCGGGCCCACCGGCTATGTCCACCTCGACCGGCTCGAGACGCTGCCGTGACCCGCACCGTGTTCATCGACGGCGGCGCCGGGACCACCGGACTCGAGATCGCCGAGCGGCTCGCCGGACGGGCCGAATTCACGCTCGTGAAGCTAGCCGAGGCGCGGCGCAAGGATGCGGGCGCGCGGGCGGTGGCGCTCAACGCGGCCGATTTCGCGATCCTGTGCCTGCCCGACGAGGCCGCGCGCGAGGCGGTGGCGCTGATCGACCCGGGCAGCGCCACACGCGTGATCGACGCGTCGAGCGCGCACCGCGTGGCGCCAGGCTGGACTTTCGGATTTCCCGAACTGGTCGGGCGCGAGAAAGTGGCGGCCGCGACCAGGGTCAGCAATCCGGGTTGCTATTCGACCGGGTTCATCGCGCTCGTCGCCCCGCTGGTCGGCCACGGCCTGCTGCCGGCCGACTGGCCGTACGCCTGCCACGCTGTCTCGGGCTATTCGGGCGGGGGCAAGGCGCTGATCGCGCGGTTCGAGGGCGATCCCGACATCGCCTTTCGCGACTATGCGCTGACGCTGGGCCACAAGCATGTGCCCGAGATGCAGCATCAGTGCGGTCTCGCCCACGCGCCGTTGTTCGCGCCCGCGGTGATCGGGGCGCATCGCGGGATGGTGGTCGAGGTTCCGCTTCATTTGGCGCTGATGGAGCGCGCCGCGCCGGTCGGCGAGCTGCGTGACCGGCTCAGGGATTTCTACCGAGGCAGCGCGGTGGTCCGCGTCCACGCGGACAGCCCCGACGAATTGCTCCTGCGCCGCTCGGACGCGCCGTCGGACCGGCTCGACCTTTACGTGTTCGGCTCGCCCGACGGCGCCCACGCGCGGCTCGTGGCGGTGCTCGACAACCTCGGCAAAGGCGCGAGCGGCGCGGCGGTGCAAAGCCTCAACCTGATGGCCGGACTCGCCGAGACCGCCGGGCTGCGGCTCTAGCTGCCTAAATCGCGGGCAAAGGCTGCCTCAATAGCGGCCATCGGCGCAATTCGTCAGGCGGCGTGAATTGCGCGTTCGTCTGCCGGCGCGTGCCGGTCGCCTGCGAATCCGCCCTTTCGCGCTGCTGCATGATTGTCTAACCGGGCTGCTCGCGCTCTGGCACGATTCTTGAAGAATGGTAGCCGGGGATGGTGGAAGCCGTCCGGCGCCCGCGCGCCCGGACATGTTCGGCAGGGGTCCAGCGTGAAGAAGATCGAAGCGATCATCAAGCCGTTCAAGCTGGACGAGGTCAAGGAGGCCTTGCACGAAGTGGGCGTGTCCGGGATCACCGTGACCGAGGCCAAGGGGTTCGGTCGCCAGAAGGGACACACCGAGCTCTATCGCGGCGCCGAATACGTGGTCGACTTCCTGCCCAAGGTGAAGCTGGAAGTCGTGGTCCCCGACAATCTCGCCGACAAGACCGTCGAGGCGATCGCCGCGGCCGCGCAGACCGGGCGCATCGGCGACGGCAAGATCTTCGTCAGCGCGATCGAATCCGCGCTGCGCATCCGTACCGGCGAAAGGGACGAAGCCGCGATTTGAGCAATTCTTCGGGGGCGGGCGCGGCCCATCCCCATACACCCACCCACGATCTTCCCGCCGGCGCGCGGGGACTGCAAGGAAGGACTACCATGAGCAAGGCATCGGACATCGTAAAGCGGATCAAGGACGAGGAGATCGAATGGGTCGATCTTCGCTTCACCGATCCCAAGGGCAAGTGGCAGCACCTGACGATGGTCTCGTCGGTGATCGGCGAGGACGAGCTCGAGGAAGGCCTGATGTTCGACGGCTCCTCGATCGAGGGCTGGAAAACCATCAACGAGAGCGACATGATCCTCAAGCCCGACCTCGACGAAGTGTGGATCGATCCGTTCAGCGCCACCCCGATGATGATCGTGGTGTGCGATATCGTCGAGCCGTCGACCGGCGAGCTCTACAGCCGCGACCCGCGCTCGACCGCCAAGCGTTCGGAAGCCTACCTCAAGACCACCGGGTTCGGCGACACCGTCTACGTTGGACCGGAAGCCGAATTCTTCATGTTCGACGACGTCCGCTTCGAGGACGGATACGCTGGCTCGGGCTACCAGATCGACGACATCGAGCTGCCGACCAACACCGGCACCGAGATGGAGGGCGGCAACCTGGCGCACCGTCCGCGCGCCAAGGGCGGCTACTTCCCGGTCGCCCCGGTCGACAGCGCGGTCGACATCCGCGGCGAGATGGTCTCGACGATGCTCGAAATGGGCCTGCCGTGCGACAAGCATCACCACGAGGTCGCCGCCGCGCAGCACGAGCTGGGTCTGACCTTCGGCACGCTGGTCCAGACCGCCGACCGGATGCAGATCTACAAGTACGTCGTCCACCAGGTGGCGCACGCTTACGGCAAGACCGCGACGTTCATGCCCAAGCCGATCGCCAAGGATAACGGCAGCGGCATGCACACCCACATCTCGCTGTGGACCAAGGGCAAGCCCAGTTTCGCGGGCAACGGCTATGCGGGCCTCAGCGAAAACTGCCTGTTCTTTATCGGCGGCGTGATCAAGCACGCCAAGTCGCTGAACGCCTTCACCAACCCGACCACCAACAGCTACAAGCGGTTGGTGCCCGGTTACGAGGCGCCGGTGCTGCTGGCCTATTCGGCCCGCAACCGCTCGGCCTCGTGCCGCATCCCTTACGGCACCGGTGAAAAGGCCAAGCGGGTCGAGTTCCGCTTCCCCGACGGGACCGCCAACCCTTACCTCGCTTATGCGGCGCTGCTGATGGCGGGTCTCGACGGGATCACCAACAGGATCCACCCGGGCGAGCCGATGGACAAGAACCTCTACGACTTGCCGCCGGCCGAGCTGGCAAATGTGCCAACGGTGTGCGGCAGCTTGCGCGAGGCGCTCGAATCGCTCCAGGCGGACCACGAGTACCTGCTCAAGGGCGACGTGTTTTCGAAGGACCAGATCGACGCTTACTGCGAGATCAAGTGGGCCGACGTGATGCGCTGGGAAACCACCCCGAGCGCGGTCGAATTCGACATGTACTACAGCGCCTGATCGGGGGCCGCGGCGCAAAAATGGGCGTCCGGAGCGATCCGGGCGCCCTTTTTTTGCCGCTAATCCAGCCGCTGCGCCGCCGCCAGATGCTCGCGCACGATTGGCGCGGCCATCGCCGCGAATTCTCGCAGCTCGGTCGAATCGCCGTTCAGGGCGTACGCGCGGTGCAAGTCATAAGCGGCGCCGTGCGCCGCCTCCTGCTGGCGGAGGTAAAGCGCATCGGCGGTCTCGGGGCCGGCGTTCTGCAATTGATTGAGCATCTGCCGCTGGCCCGCGTCGAGGATTCCGGCCGGCGCGACGAACCCGCCGCGCTGGGCCGCGCTCGCCAGCGCTTGCGCCGAACGGGTGTGATCGCGCAGCAGCATCTCGGCAAACGCGCGCACGTCGGGCCGCCGCGCGCGGGTCAGCGCGACTTGCGCGGCTTCGATCTCGAACAACTCGCTGGCGGCAGCGAGGCCCATGTAGCGGGCGTGCTCGCTGGTGGCCGCGGCCGTCTGGCCGAGCCCGGAGATCGTCGCGCATCCGCCCAGCGCGAGTGCTGCTGCGGCCGTCGTGGCCCAAAATCCTGCGCGCATCCCCTGCTCCTCGTGCTGCCTCATCAGATCGAAAACCGCTCCCAGGCGATCCCGTTCCGCAGCTAGTTCCGATGCAGAATCCGCGCAAATCGGGAACCTCGCTTGGCTCTGTGCCGTTGAGGCGCAGCTGGCGGAGTTAACAAATATGAGAAACACCTGGCTGGTCGGTATCGCCGCGCTCGCCCTGTCGGCCGCCCCGGCCCTGGCGCAAGGCAAGGGCAATGGCGGCGGCGATGGAGGCGGCCACGGGGGCGATGGCGCTGGCGGCGCCGACCGCGGCGGCGGCGTGCAAGCTGCGATGCCACACGGAAACGGTGGCGGAATCGGCGGCGGGCATGACCGTGGTAACGGCGATGACAGCGGGCAGCATTCGGCGATGCAGGTGTCTCGTCAGGGTCACGACGTGAGCCCCGAGCGCGTGCATGGCGGCGGCGCGGACAGCGGCGGAAGGCGCGGCGGCGCAGTGGCCGATGGGCGCGGCCGCGGCCGCGACGAAGCACGAGGCAAGGCGATTGCGGCGAATCCCGGCCGCGATAGCGAGCATGCCGGCGACGGGCCGGACAGGTTCCGCAACCGCCCGGAGAGCGACAGCACGCATTTGCGCCAGATCTTTGGCACCCGGACCCACGGCCTCATCGATGGGTGCCCCCCGGGCCTTGCCGCAAAACACAATGGCTGCACCCCCCCGGGCCAGTTGCGTCAGCAAGAAGATGCCTGGCGTAACACGCTCTACCAGCCCGCCTGGTGGGGCTATTCGGGGCTCAGCGACGGGCGTTACGCCTACGACAACGGGTACCTCTACCGGCTCGACAATGCCGGCGGGATCGCCGGCTACCTGCCGCTGCTGGGCGGCGCGCTGGGCATCGGCTACGGCTGGCCGACCAATTACCAGCCGGTCCGGCTGCCCGATTACTATCAGCGCTATTACGGGCTCGGCCCGGTCGATACTTATCGTTACGCCGACAATGTCATATACCGGGTCGATCCGTCGTCCTCCGGGATTACCTCGATTGCCGCGCTGTTGACGGGCGATAACTTCGGCGTCGGGCAGCGCATGCCCGCCGGTTACGATGCCTACAACATACCTTATGCCTACCGCGGCCAGTACGCCGACAGCGCGGACGCGGCGTATCGCTACAGCGACGGCTACGTCTACCAGGTCGATCCGAAGACCCAGCTTATCACCGCGGCGATCGAGCTGCTGGCGGGGAAGGTGCTGTGATGCGCGGATGGGCCCGGCCTTTGGCCGGCGGACTGGCAGCCGCGGCCCTGCTCGCGCTTCCCGGCTGTCAGAAGGCCGCCACCACCACCGATGCCGCTGCCCCGACCGCCGAAGCCACCCGCCAGACCCTGGCGGCCGCGCTGAGCGATGCCACGGGCCTGGGGACGGTCTCGAGCGCGCTCAAGGACGCGGGCCTGGCGCAAATGTTCGACGGCGCCGCGCCGTACACAATCCTCGCCCCGCGCGACGCGGCGTTCGACAAGCTCGGCCCGGCCGGCGCGGAGCTCAGGAAGCCCGAGCAGCGCGCCGCGATGACCGCGATCATGCGCGATCACATCGTGCCCGGTTACCTGACCCCGCACGACATCAACGATGCGCTGGCGCGCTCCGCCGGCAACGGCGTCAAGATGAAGACGATGGCCGGCCACGTGGTCACGTTCACCAAAGTCGGCGACCGGATCATGGTCACGCAGGAGGACGGCTCGACCGCGGCGCTGGTTGACGAACCCTTGCTGGCGGGCAACGGCGTGGTGCTGCCGATCGACGCGGTGCTCAAGAAGATCGGCTGAACCCACGGACGTGTGGGGCCACACGCTCAGTAATCCTTGCTGTACTGAGCCGCGACGCTGTTGCGCCCGATGGTGTTGACCGTGGCCAGCAGCGTCAGCCAGTTGGTGATCCGGAATTCCAGCTGGGTGGCGTTGTAGCCGCGCCCGTCGGTGATGATCTCGACATAGAACCGGCGGCCGAAGTTCTTGCCCAGCGCAATCGCGGTCCCGCGGTCGAGCGCCGGATCGGCCGCCACGATACGCAGCCGGTCGAGCCCGATCGCGGTCCGCAGCTTGTTGATCGGATCCATGCCGCCGCCGCCGCGCAAGCTGGCCAGCGCCGCGCCGAGCTGCAGCGCATCGGTCGCGGACAAGTTGGTGATCGAATCGCCGAACAGCAGCCGGGTGAGGATTTCCTCCTCGGGCAAGCCGGGATTCGAGGTGAAGGTCACTTGCGAGCGGCTGGAATTGCCGGTCACCGACACGAATACGTCGAGGTTGCTCAGCTTCGATTCGGCCTGGATGTTGAGCCGCGGATCGGGCGGCGAAACCTCGTCGAAGTCGATCACTCCGCGGGTGATCTCAAAACGGCTGCCGGCGAACGAGTAGAAGCCCTGCCGCGGCACGACCCGCGCCTCGCCGCCGATAATCGGATTCTCCGTCGTGCCGCGCAGCCGGACATCGGCGCTCCATTCGCTGTCGAGCCCCATGCCGGTAACCATCACTCCGCCCGGCGCGGTGGCATCGATCAGGTAGCGCCACGGAGGTCCGAGCGCGGTGACCAGCCGCAAGTCGGGCGGCAGGTTGATCTCGCGCGTGCGGATGTTGGGCAGCTTGTTGGCCGCCGCGCTGCCCCCCAGCACCCAGCGCGCTCGCTCGATCTGCAGCCGCCCGGCAATGGTCCCGCCATTGCCGTCCGAAACGATCCGCATCGGCCCGGTCACCGTCGCGCCCATGTTGGAAAGGTTCATGACCTCGGCGTTGCGCATCGCCATCCTCAGGTCGATGCCCGGACCGTGCGTCCGGTCCAAGTTCGACAGGTCGACCATGCCGCTGCCGGTCACGCGCCCACCGTTTGGAGTGGTGCCGGCAAAGCTGGTGAGCTGCAGCCGCGAGCCCGAGAACGTGCCGCGCGCCGCGACGTTGCGCAAATCGCTGCCGGTAAGGGGGCTTTGGACCCTCAGCCCGGTGCCCGCGAGCGAGCCGTTGACCAGCGGCTGGCGCAAGCTGCCGTGCACATCGGCGGCGACATCGATGGTACCGGTCACGTCGAACAGCTCGATCGCGACCAGCCGCCACAGCGCGTCGGCCGGGCCGGAGTAGCGCAGCTGCGCGGTGAGGTTTCCTGAATAGAGCCGGTCGCGCAGCGCGCCGCTCAGCGGCAGCCCGTCGATCCGCGCCTGGAAGCGCCCGCGCGTCTGCCCATCCTCCTTGACCACCGCGCGCGCCTGCAGCGCATTGGCCGACAGCCGCGCAACCAGCGCCAGGTCGATCGGGCGCGAGGCCAGGTTGAGCCCCGAGCGGGCCAGCCGGCTGACCATGACTTGCGCGTCGCCCACCGGCACGCCGCCGGGGCCGATCCCGAGATTGACGATCCCCGAGGCGGTGCCGCCGAGCCCGAAATCGCCGCCCAGCGCGTCGATCAGCGACAGCGGCATCTGCGCCAGCTGCACGCGGCCCTGCGCCGGCTGGTTGCCGCCGATCCGCCCCTGGGCGATCGCGATCCCGGAACCGAACGTCAGCTGCGTTGGCTGGAGCGCCCAGCCGCCATCGCTCGTCTTGAGCAGCACCGCGCGGCGCGGCATCGTGATCGCCCGCCCAGCGTAGCTGCCTTTGGCGGCAACGCGGATCTGGCTGGGCGTGGCGTCGCCGGCGATATTGAGGTCGAACTGGCTCCCGCGCCGCCCGGCGATCTGCGCAGCGAAAGTCCCGGCGCCATTGGTGACCTGCGCCTGGCCCTGGAGGCGGCCGATGAACAGGCTGCCGTAAGTGATCCCGGCGGCGCTCGCGGTGCCGTTCACCGTCCACTTGCCGCCGCCGATGAAACCGCTCGCCTGCACCCGGCCTTGGCGGACCCCGAGCGGGGTCGGCCCGGCGAACTGCGCATCGCTCGCGGTCAGGTCGACGTCGAAGCCTTGGCCGCCGCCCCGCGCTGCGAGCGCTACGGTGCCGTCGAGCCCGCCGCCGGATAGCCGCAAGGTCCCGGTCGCGCCGCCGGTCGCGAGCGTGACCGAGCCGGTCACCTGGGTGCGCCAGACATTGAGCCGCTCGATATCGATCCGCGTCGGGCCGCGCGGGGGCGAGACCAGCACCAGCCGGCCGTCGAACGGCCCGAGCAGCGACTGGCCGGAGGTGTCGATGCGGAACCCGTTCGGCGTCGGCGCCAGCGCGACTTTGACATCCCTGAGCCCCGCCGCGGGGTAGGGATTGGCGAACACCAGCGCCGCGTGCGGGCCATCCGCCGCCATCGTCGCCTGTACGGTGAACGGGCCGTAATCGGCCTGCCGCCCGCTGCCGGTCAGCGTGGTCACGCCGCGTTCGACCTTGCCGTCGGCGATCAGGCTGAGCTTGTTCGACGCGACGATCGCGCGGTGGAACACGGCCGGGCGGCCCGCGCCGAGTGTCGCCCGGCCGCGGAAGCGCACGTTGCCGCCGGTCAGGTTGGCGAGCGTTGCGTTGGTCACCCGCGTCATCCGCCCCGAAAAATCGGCGTCGAGCTGCCACGGATAGCTGTTGCCGATGCGGAACTGGATCTTCGCGTCGGTATCGACGACGCCCAGGTTCCGCAGCGTGACGCCCGTGGCGCGCACCGGCCCGGCGAGCGCGTATGCGCCTTTCTTGAGGTCGCCGGCCAGCGCCAGCCGCGCGGTCAGGCCGGGGAAGGCGACCACCAGGTTGCGCGAATCGACGTGCTTGCCGTCATAGACCAGCGTCCCGCTAATACGGCCCCCCACCAGCCGCGGATCGATAGCCGCGTTGCCGCTGGTGACCCGGGCCACCGTGGCCTGCACCGGCACGAGGTATCGCGTCCCGTCGAACGTGATCGTGCCGCGCTGGACAATCCGGTCGAACACCGTGCCCCCGGCATCGAGTTGACCCACCGTCAGCACGTGCGGCACCGTCAGCGCGCGGAACTTGCCGTTGAGCGTCGCCTTCAACGTGGTGTCGCGCAAGGTCAGCCCCGGCCCGAACAGCGCCTTGTCGAGCAGCGTTGCGGTCAGCTCGACATTCTCGGCCGTGTTGTGGGCGAGGTCGATCTTGCCGTGCGCATCGCTGCTCACGCCGCGCCCGCGCACTTGCACCAGCCCGTCAAGCACGCTGTCCTTGAGCGTGCCAACCCCGAGCAGCGACACCACCGGGCCGAGCGCGCGCGCCGACAGCCCGGTGACGAACCCGCCGGGGCGCGCCTGGCCGACGATCTTGTAGGTGCCGCTGCGGTTGTAGAGCTTGAACGCGCCGACATGGGTCGCCCCTTCGTCCATCACGAACTGGCCGTCCCATTTGGTCCATGTGCCGGTGCCCTTGAGCCGCGCGCGCGTCGAGTGCGCGGTGCCGATCAGCTTGGCGATCAACCCGCCTTGCGGGGCGCGGTAATCGACGTCGAGGTCGAAGCGGTTGCCGTCGGGCTCGGCATAGACCAGCGCATTGAGCCGGTCTCCGCCGCCCAGGTCGCCGTCGGTCTTGAGGTAGACCAGCCCTTTGCGGATATCGACCTTGGCCCGCAGGCTGACCACGCGCTGCTCGCCCAGAAGCCCGCGCGCCACCGTCAGCCGGTCGACCACGAACTGGTCGATACGAATGTCGAAGTTGGGCAGCGTCGGCGCGTTGGGATCGCCCGCCAGCAGGCGCGGCTTGGCGTAAAGCGTGCCGCGGTGAAGCACCAGGTGGCGAACGTCGAGCCCGGCGTAGAGGAACCGGTAAGGGCGCCAGTTGAGCTCGACTTCGGGCACCGCGAGGAACAGCTTGTGATCGGCGTCGCGCAGCTTCACGTCATACAGCGTGGCGCCCCACAGCGGCGAGCCGGAGATGCGCCCGACCTCTACCGACAGGCCCGAGGCGGGCGCGACGCGGGCGATGCGGTCGACGATGAACTGCCGCCCCGAGCCGGTGTGGAGCCAGCCGGCCGCGACGACCAGCAGCAGAATGAGCGCCAGCAGTAGCCCGCCCCCCGCGCGCAGCACCCGGCGCGCCAGCGGCCGGCTGCCCGGCGGCAGCGCCGCGACCACCGGGGCGTCCCCGCCTTCGGACGTCGGCGCTTCGTCCACCATCAGAAGGCCTGCCCCAGCCCGACATAGACCGCGACCGCGGCATCGTGCGGCCCGGGGTTGAGCGGTACCGCGACATCGATCCGGACCGGGCCAAAGCCGGTCAGATAGCGCGCGCCGATCCCCGCGCCGATCTTGATCTGGTCGAACCCGGGCAGCGCGGCGTCGCCAACCGTGCCGGCATCGACGAACGGCACGATCTGCAGCGCGCCGCCGAAGAACCCGGTGCGGATGCGCGCCTCGAACGCCACCTCGGTCAGCGAGCGTCCGCCGGTCGGATCGCCCTGGTCGTCGCGCGGGCCGATCGCCTTGTAGCCATAGCCGCGCACCGATCCGCCGCCGCCGGCATAAAGCCGCCGCGAGGGGGCGATGTCGGTCAGCGCCGCGCCGGTGATGCTGCCCAAGCGGATGCGGCCCGCCAGCACGATCCGCTCGCCGATCGACTGGTAATAGCTCGCGTCCGCCTGGCTGCGGACATAGAAGCTCTGCACGTTGTTGGTGCGCGAAGTCTCGGGCGACAGGCGCAGCCCGACGCGGAAACCCCTGGTCGGATTGAGCAAGTCGTCCGAGGTGTCAAACTGCGCGAACAGCGGCAGCGCGCCGACGAAGTAAGTCTGGCGCGGCCCGAGGTTGCCGGCCGCGTCGCGCTGGCGTTCGCCGGTGGCGACCAGCTCGAGCCCGGCCGACCAGCTGAACGGTTTCTGGAACAGCACCGTGCTGACGCGCTCGAACTTGCCGACCACCGAGGCGGTGCGGGCGCGATAGGCGTCGTAATCGATGGTGCTGACGAAAGCGTCGAGCGACAGGATCTGGTCGCGGCCGTGGAAATTGTTCTTGCGCAAGGTGACCCCGGCGAGCTGCTCGCGCGTTCCGGCGATAGCCCTGACGCGAAGCAGGCCCTCGGGCGGGAACAAGTTGCGGTGCTCCCAGCTCGCTTCCACCTTGAACCCTTCGCCGGTCCCGTAGCCGATCCGCCCGGCGAGCGTGCGCAGCTTGGCCGGGGTCATCTCGACCGCCATGTCGACCGTGCCCGGTTGGCCGTTGGCCGGCGCCGTGGCCACGACCGGGGTCACCGTCACGGCCGCGACGATCCCGGTTGCGAGGATCGCGCGGCGCAAGTCGAGGTCGAGGCTGCGCTGGTACAGATCGCCCGGCTCGAAACGGGCAATCTCGCCCAAGTGCTTGCCCGACATGAACCGCGGCAGATTGCTGGTGACCTGGCCGAAATTGTACTTGCCGCCCGGCGTCACCGGCAGCGTCACATCGCCTTGCACGCGCGCGTGATCGACCACCAGCGAGGGGTCTTCGATCTTGGCGAACGGATAGCCCGTTTCGCCCAGCTTGGCGTCGAGATCGAACTGCTCTTCGAGGATCTTGTCGGCCAGCAGCGGATCGCCGGTTTTAACCTCAAACGTGTCGCGCAGCAGCGGGTAATCGGGGCCGGCCTCTGCCAGCCGCCCGAGATCGACCGCGCCAACCGCGTATTGCTTGCCCGGCAGGATGTTGAAGCGGACTTGCGGCGCTTCGGGCCGCGCGGCGTCGGCGGGCGCGTCGAGCCCGGCGACCGAGCGCGACACGACGGCGTCGTAATAGCCGTAGATCCGCAGCAAACGCAGCAGCAGCAGCTCGTCGACCCGCGCCTGCGCCGCCAGCTTGGCCGCGCTGCCCGAATCGTCGAGTCGCTCGATCGTCGAGAGCCGCTTGAACCGGCGGAGGAACTCGGGCCGCTGCGGGAACAGCGAGGTCTCGGTCGGGAACACCAGCACCAGCTCATTCGAGATGCGCTCTTCCGAACCCATCTCGACCGGCTTTTCGAAACTGTCGAATTGCGCGAACTGGATGTCGCCTTCCGGGGTCAGCGGGGCCAGCTGCGGCAGCTCGGCGTCGCCGGGCCAGGGAATGTCGACCAGCCCTTCGGCGATCGGCGAGGCGGGATCGGGCTGGGGCGCCGTTTGCTGCTGGGCCTCGGGCGGGACACCGCGCTTGGCCCACGCCTCGGGATCGGCGACCGCCTCGTCGGGTATCAGGTCCTTGAGCGTGGCTTGCGCGGAGGCATCCTGCGCCGCGGCCGGGCCCGCCACCAGCGAGACCGAAACCAGCAGCGCCAGCGCCGCGCGGCGCCAGCGCTCAGGCGAAATGGAACTGGCTGTGCTCGTCCTTTGCCGCTCCGTCGATGCACGGCTCGTCGCGGCGGACGCGGGAGACGGCGGCGATAAGCTCGGCCTGCTCGCCATCGGACAAGCGCTGCCAGCCGTTGGGCCCGAGCCGTTCGAGCGGGCGGTAGCGGATCTTGTACTGCATCCGCTGCGAGCCTTCGACCCAGTAGCCGAGATAGACGTAAGGCAGCCCCGCTTCGCCCGCGCGGCGGATGTGATCGAGGATGATGTAGTTGCCAAGACCCGTCCGTACCTCATGCTCCGGGTCGTAGAAGCTATAAATCATCGACAACCCGTCCCCCTGCCGGTCGGTCAGGCAGGCGCCGACCAGGCGGCCCGCCTTTCCGTCCTGCGGGGGTTCCCTATATTCAATGACATAGCTGGATACCGCGGTGTGTTCCACCATGTCGGCGTAATCGACCTCGTCCATTGCCGCCATGCCGCCCCCGGGGTGGCGGCGGGCAAGATAATGCTGCAGCAGCTCGAACTGTTCGGCGGTCGCCCAGGCCCGGCATTCGGTGACCTCGAGATCGGCGTTGCGCTTGAGGATTTTCTTCTGCGCGGCCGACGCGGCAAACCCGGCTGCCACCACGCGCACCGAAACGCAGGCCCGGCAATCGAGGCAGCTGGGCCGGTATGCGACGGTCTGGCTGCGGCGGAACCCGATCCGGCCGAGCGCATCGTTGAGCGATTCGGCGTGCGGGCCCTTCAATTCGGTGAACACTTTGCGCTCGGTCCGGCCGGCCAGATAGGGGCACGGCGCGGGGCTCGTGACGAAGAACCGGGGGAAGCGAACGGGAGCCGTCACAGCGTGCGCGGGCCTCTCTGGCGAAAAGGTGGTCGACGCGTTTCACGATAGGGTCGCGGGCCCCTCGCGCGAAAGACTATTAACCACAAAATCGGTTGATGGGAGAGGTTATTTCCACATTCCTGCCGGCCGCGGCGCGATCCGCCCCGATACGGGGCACACGGATTGCCGCGTCCTAAGGCCGCCGGCGGCTAGACGGCGCGCATCTGGCGGACCACCGCGCGGCGCAGCACGCGGTCTTCCAGCGAATAGTACAGGTGAATGTCGGGGGCCCGGTCGAGGCACGAGGCGGCAAAGGCGATGTCGGTCCCGGCGCGCTCCTTCGGCGGCGGCGGCACCACCAGCGGCTCGAGGCAGCGGTCGACCACGCGAGTATAGTTGTCGTCGAACGCGACCCATCCGATTCGCCAGCGCGCGTCGGCGGTGGCGCCGTTGTAGAACATCACCGGCGGCTGGCCCTCGCGGGCGAGAATCGGGCCGGTCGAAAGGTGCCAAGTGTCCCACAAGTCGGGCCGCACGGTGAACGGGTCGGACACCGGCTCCCACGGCCCCATGAGCTTGTCGGCCACCGCCAGCCCGATCCGCGAGGCATTGTCCTTGGCGTACTCGTAGAACATCCGCCAGCGCCCGTCGGCCCCGCGCGCGACGGTCGCTTCCTTGATGTTGCCTTCGCCCTCGGGGGCCTTGAGCAGGACCTTGTCTTTCGCCAGGCAGCCGATGTCGGCGCCCGAGGCGACCAGCAGCGAGCCTTGCTCGCGCTTGGCATCGACCCCGGTGTAGAACACCAGCAGATGTGGCTCGCTGCCGATGACCACGGTCGGATCCTCGACCCCACCGGCATCGACATAGTCGGGCCCCGGCGAGATGGCCGGCTGCGGCTCCATCCTGAAGTACAGGCCGTCGTCTGATTGCCCGGCGTAGATCACACCGGTCGGATCGGTCGGCCCGAGCGGATTATTGAGCACCCGCACCAGCAACCGAGTTCGGCCCTCGGCCTGCCACACATACGGGCTCATCAGGTCATGCCCGGCGAGCAACCCGTCGGGCCGCTCGGCGACGTCAAGCTGGACCACGTTGATCGATTCGACCGCGAAATCGAGATCGCTCATGCGCCTAGCGCCACGGTCAGCGACAATGCGCCGTCGATCGTTACCGTGGTGCCGGTGATATAGGCGGCGCTGTCCGACAACAGGAACACGACCAGCTCGGCCACTTCCTCGGCGGTGCCCGCGCGACCCCACGGGATCGCCGCCTGCTTGCGCGCGAGCTCCTCGGGGTGATCGAGCGCGGACTGGTTCATCGGGGTCAGGATCATGCCCGGGGCCACGCCGTTGACCGCGATCCGGCGCGGCGCCAGCTCGAGCGCGAGCGTGGCGGTGAGCTGTGACAGCCCGCCCTTGGCGCTATCGTACTCGACCCCGCCGGGCCGCGGCGCGCGCTCGTGGATCGAGGAAATGTTGACGATCCGCCCGCCGTCGCCGAGCCCCGACCCGACCGCTTTGTCGAGCCCGCGCACGAACCGGCGGCAAGTGAGGAACGGACCATACAGGTCGGCGCGGATGACCCGGTCGAACTGGGCCAGCTCCATCTGCCCGATGCGAATGCCGCTCATGTTGAGGCCGGCCGAATTGACCAGGCTGCGGACCGGGCCGAACGCCTGTTCCGCCGCGCCGAACAGCGCTTCGACCTGGGCTTCGTCGGCAACGTCGGTTTGCTGTGCCAGCGCCCTGCCGCCGGCGGCCTCGATCTCCGCGACGACCGCGGCGGCGGCCGCCTGATCCTTGAAGTAGGTCAGCGTGACCGGGGTGCCCGCCAGGCCGATCGCGAGCGCGCACGCTCTGCCAATGCCGGATTCGCCGCCGGTGACGATCGCGCAGGAAGGCTCGCTCATTCCCCCGCCTAACGCGGCCGACCCGCGTTGGTTGCGCTAATTCGCGTCAATTGAGCTCGACCTGGCTGACCGAGTAGCCGCGCGCCCTGAGCGCCGCGACCAGCTTGTCGAGCTGGGCACGGTCGCGCGCCTCGCACTCGATGTCGGTGATCAGGCCCTTGGCGGGCAGATTGGTGAAGATCCGCTGGTGATAGATCTCGAGGATATTGACGTTGTGCTCAGCGAACTCGGTCATCACCTTGTGCAGCGCGCCGGGGCGGTCCTGCAGCGTGATCTGGAGGCGCGCGAGCCGGCCCGAGCGCGCGAGGTCGCGCAGCAGCACGTTGGCGAGCAGGCGGGTGTCGATATTGCCGCCGCACAGGACCAGCCCGACTTTCTTGCCAGCGAACCGTTCGCGGTGCGCCAGCATCGCCGCAAGGCCCGCCGCGCCCGCGCCTTCGACCACGGTCTTTTCGATTTGCAGCAGCAGGCTGACGGCGTTTTCAAGGTCCGCTTCGCTCACCAGCACGATGTCGTCGACCACCTGGGCGATCACCCGGCTGGTGAACACGCCCGGCTCCTTGACCGCGATGCCCTCGGCCAGTGTGTCGCCGCCGCACGGCAGGTCCTCGCCCTTCAGCCTGCCGTAGGCTGACGGGTAGAGCTGCGCCTGGACGCCGATCACCTCGAGCGGCGGGCGGTGCGCCTTGGCGACCGTGCCCATGCCGCTGATCAGCCCACCGCCGCCGATCGGCACGACCAGCGTTTCGATCTCGGGCGCGTCCTCGAGCAGCTCGAGCGCGACCGTGCCCTGGCCCGCGGCCACGTCCGGATCGTCGAACGGATGGACGAACGTCAGCCCGAGCTCCTGCTCCATGCTGCGCGCGAATTCGTAGGCCTCGTCGAAAGTTTCGCCCTCGAGCACGACTTTGCCGCCGACCGATTCGGTCTGCATGACCTTAACCGTGGGCGTGGTCGTGGGCATAACGATGGTCACCGGCACGCCCAGCCGGGTGCCGTGATAGCTGAGCCCTTGCGCATGGTTGCCCGCTGAAGCGGCGATCACCCCGCGACTGCGGCGCGTCTCGTCCATCAGCAGCAGCGCGTTGAGCGCGCCGCGCTCCTTGTAGGCGGCGGTGAACTGCAGGTTCTCGAACTTGAGCCAGATCTCGGCGCCGGTGATCGTGGAGAGGGTCTGGCTGTAGAGCGTCGGCGTATGGACCACCGCGCCGGCAATGCGCCGCGCGGCGGCCTCGACATCGGCCAGCGTCAGGTCTGCTTCGCGTAATCCGGTCCCGCTCATCGCGGCGGGGCCTAACCGAAATTGCCGGGCAAGGGAAATGGCCGTGCCGCAACGATTGCTTTGCGCGGGTGAAGACGGCAGGTGAGGCGCGATGAGCATGCGGATCAACGTGATCCTTCCCGGAACGGGGAGGATTTTGGCCGCCCTCGCGCTGGCCTTGCTCCCCGCACCGCTCCTCGCCGACACGCTGATCGACAACGTCAACGGCCTGTCGGTCGATCGCGATGGCCAGGTCACGCGCTTCGCCGCGCTGGTGATCGATAACCAGGGCCGCGTGGTCCAGGTCCTGCCGCGCGGGCAGAAGCCGCCGCGAACCGATTACCGCGAGGATGGGCATGGCCGGACGGTGATCCCCGGGCTGATCGACGCGCACGTCCATGTCATGGCGCTGGGCCTGGCGCAGCTGTCGCTCGACTTGTCGGGCACGCGCAGTCTGGCCGAAGCGCTCGGCCGGCTCGCCGCCTATGTCGCGGCCAATCCCGACCGTCCGTGGGTCGTCGGGCGCGGCTGGAACCAGGAGTTGTGGGGCACGCCGGGCAGCCCTGGGCGCTTCCCCACCGCCGCCGATCTCGATGCGGTTGTGTCCGACCGGCCGGTGTGGCTCGAGCGGGTCGACGGCCACGCCGCATGGGCCAACAGCGCCGCGCTCAAGGCCGCGGGCGTGACCGCCGCGACGGCCGACCCGGCGGGCGGGCGGATCGAACGGATCGCCGGATCGAAGCGCCCGGCGGGCGTGCTCGTCGATAGCGCGATGGCACGGGTCACGGACAAGGTCCCCCCGCCGCGCGCGGCCGACCGCGACCTGGCGTTGGTCAAGGCGCAGGACGTCCTCGCGCGCCACGGCGTCACCGCGGTGGCGGACATGGGCACCAGCCTCGACGATTGGATGACCTTCCGCCGCGCCGGCGATGTCGGGCGCCTGCAAGTGCGGATCATGTCCTACGCGCTCACCATTCCCGAGATGATCCAGATCGGCGGCACCGGCCCGACCCCGTGGCTGTATGACGACCGGCTGCGGATGGGCGGGCTCAAGCTGTTCCTCGACGGCGCGCTCGGCAGCCGAGGGGCCTGGCTCAAGGCGCCTTACGCCGACGATCCCAAGAACACCGGCAACCAGCTGCTGGCGGGCGCGCAACTGAGGAACCTGATGAGCCGCGCGGCGATGGATCATTTCCAGGTCGCGGTCCACGCGATCGGCGATGCCGCCAATGCCGAAGTGCTGTCGGCGATCGAGGAGCTGTCGGGCGATTATCCGGGCGACCGGCGGTGGCGCATTGAGCACGCGCAGATCGTCGATCCGGCAGACATCGCACGCTTCGGCCACCACGGAATCATCGCCTCGATGCAGCCGACCCACGAAACCTCCGACCGGCTGATGGCGGTGGCGCGGATGGGTGAGGCGCGGCTGGGCGGAGCGTATGCGTGGAAGTCGCTCAGCGCGGCCGGCGCGCGGCTCG